>NZ_CP088911.1:5766432-6088577 GCF_021165735.1 Yinghuangia sp. ASG 101
AGGTCGCGGTAGGCGACTTCGGTGCGGACATGTGACCATTTATCCGTGCTGGATTGGGATGAATTCTGGGAACTCATCGACCTGCTCGGTGGTCGGGCGGACGATGACGCCTGCGAACGCCTGACCGAAGTGCTCGCCACCCGCTCCAAATCGGCGATCATCGGGTTCGCCGACCGGCTCGCCGAGGCGCTGTACCGCCTGGACCGCGCCGATCTGGCCGCCCTGCCGTACATCGACGTGACCGACCGCCAGGGCGTTCCGGTGCCGATGTCGGCGGACGGCTTCCTCTACGCCCGCTGCGGGGTCGTCGCCGCGGGCCGTGACGCGTACCGGCACGTGCTGGCCGACGCGACCGCGTTCTGCGCGTATACGGCGGCGGAGTACGACGGCGAGGCGCTGCTCTATGTCGCGGAGGACGCCTGGGAGGAACTGACCGGGCGGCCGTGGGAGCACGAGGAGCCGTTCGACTACGAGACCGGTTCGAATCCGCAGGGCTGGCCGGGGCTCGCCCCGACCTGACGGGCTCGCGCGTCGGCCGTCAGTGCTTGTCGAGGTCGACCCGGGGGCGCTTGGCAAGTTCGACGAAGCGCTTGGGGCCGGCGGGCGCCGGGATGTGCGCGGACCGGGGCTGCTGCTCGTAGGCGTCGCTGCCGTCCCCGTACGCCGGGACGCTCGCCGCGGAGGTCGGTACGCGCGGCAGGGCGTAGGGGTGCTTGCGGCGGATGAAGTCGAGGAGCTTCTCGCGGACCTCGCAGCGCAGTGTCCACACGTCGTCGGAGTCGCGGGCCGTCACGACGGCGCGCACCACGATCGTGGTCGGGGTCGTGTCGGTGACGTAGAGGCTCCAGCCCTGGCCGTCCCACAGGCCGGAGTCCTTCAGGATGCGGTGCAGCTCCTCGCGCAGTTCGCCCACCGGGGTCGAGTGGTCCAGGTGCAGGAACACCGTTCCGGTCATGCGGGTGTCGGTGCGCGACCAGTTCTCGAACGGGCGGCCGGTGAAGTACGAGACCGGCATGACGACGCGCCGCTGGTCCCAGGTGTTGACCACGAGGTAGGTGAGCGTGATCTCCTCGACGGTGCCCATCTGCTTGTCGACGACGACCGAGTCGCCGATGCGCACCATGTCGCTGAACGCGATCTGGAGGCCCGCGAAGAGGTTCGCCAGGGTGCTCTGGGCCGCGAGGCCCGCGACGACGCCGAAGAGGCCCGCGGACGCCAGCAGCGATGTGCCGATGGTCTTCATACCGGGGAACGTCATGATCATCGACGCGATCGCGACGACCGCGACCAGGGCCGAGCCGACGCGCCGGATCAGGTCGATCTGGGTGCGGACGCGCCGGACCTTTCCGGTGTCCGTCGCGACGGCCGCGTACTTCTCGAACGACGTGTTCACCAGGACGTTCGCGGCATGGATCGCGAGCCAGGCACACGACCCGATGACGGCCAGGACCAGGATGTGGCGGACCGTTTCGCTGGTGTCGTGCGGCAGATCCGCGGCGGGCTCGGCGAGCAGCGCGAGGACGGTCGCGAGCGTCACCACGCAGGACGCGCGCGAGCGGCGCAGCATCGGCCACAGCGGGCCCGAGGTCGGCCGCCGGGTCTGCACCTCGCGGGCGACTTTCGCGAGAAGCCACGTGGCGACGCCGGTGAGGGCGAGGACCGCGACCAGAACGATCAGGGGGCGAAGGATCTCCCAGACGTCCACGGTTGCTGCTCTCCCTGAGACTCGACTGCGTCGAACGGACCGCCGGGGTCGTCCGGATCGATCGGTGGACCAGCCACGCTAGCCACCCGTTCGAGTGACGTCCAACCGCGATTTGTCCGATCTCGTTCGATTTCACGGCATTTCGGAGTTGCCGGTGATGGTAGGCGGAAGAACCCGTCGACTCGCCCGTGCCCGGGTGACGCCGCGTCAGTCGCCGGAGTCCTCCAGCGTCGCCGGGTGCGCGGGCAGCGCGGTGGCCTCGGCGAGCCATCGGGCGACGAGGTCGCCGAAGACCTCGGCGTTGGCGTCGCCGATCCGGTCGTCGACGGTGAACAGCGCGAGCAGGTCGGCGGCGGCCGGGGTGCCGTGGTCGCACGCGGGGCACAGCACGAGGACCCGGACGCACGGCAGGGGTTCGCCGTAGCCGTTGTCCCAGACGTGGGGGACGCGCGTCTCCAGAATCCCCGGGCCGTCGCAGCGGCGGCAGACCGGGGCGTCCGACTGCACGGCCAGGTCCATGCCGTGCAGCCGGTGCGTCTCGGCGTCGTTGTACGGGTCGTGGAGGGCGTCGGCGCCGTACCACGCGGTCGGCTCGTCCGCGGCGTCGGAGGCGGACGGGTCGTCGGCGGTCATACCACCCACGAATCGGGGCCGAGCAGCACCTTGATCTCCGAGGCGAAGGCCGTGTTGTTCTCCACGGTCGGGTTGAGGCGCAGCAGCGTCGTGCCGCCGAGCCGGTTCTCCATGCGCAGCCGCACCTCGGTGTCGCCGGGGTGCGCGAGGATCGTCGACTTCAGACGGCGGACCAGGTCGGGGGTGACCCGCCGCTCGTGGACCTTGAGCACCACCGGCGGCCGGCCGCCGTGCTCGGCCGCGGAGATGTCGAGCGGCACCAGCTCCTCGCCGAACACGGACAGGGCGCCGTCGCGTTCGTTGATGCGCCCGCGGATCGCCACGGCGTTGTCCTCGATGAACTCCTGTGCGAACAGCAGGTAGTTCTTCGGGAAGTACAGCACCTCGATCGACGCGTCGTGGTCGGAGAGCGTGATGATCGCCCACGGGTTGCCGCCCTTGTTGATGCGGCGGTCGACGCCGGTGATCAGGCCGGCGAGCTTGACGAACCCGTCGGTCTGGCCGGAGCCGACCAGCTCGGCGATCGACATGTCGCGGTTGCGGGCGAGGATGTGCTCGGCGCCGTCGAGCGGGTGGCTGGAGATGTACAGCCCCAGCATCTCCCGCTCGGTGGACAGCAGTTGCTTGCGTGACCATTCGTCGTCGGAGAGCTTGAAGTCGAGCCCGACGGCGGGCTTGTCCTCGGGTTCGTCGCCGCCCCCGCCGCCGAAGAGGTCGAACTGGCCGTTGGCTTCCTGGCGCTTGAGCCCGATGACGGCGTCGACGGCGTTCTCGTGCACCGCGCACAGCGACTTGCGGGTGTGGCCGAGCGAGTCGAACGCGCCGGCCTTGATGAGCGAGTCGATCGTGCGCTTGTTGCACACCGTGATCTCGACCTTGGACAGGAAGTCCTGGAAGGACGTGTATTTGCCCTTGGCCTTGCGGGTCTTCATGAGCGATTCGACGACGTTCGCGCCCACGTTGCGCACGGCGGTCAGGCCGAAGCGGATGTCGTCGCCGACGGCGGTGAACTCGACCGCGGACTCGTTGACGTCGGGGGACAGGACCTTGATGCCCATGCGCCGCGTCTCGGAGAGGTAGACGCCCATCTTGTCCTTGTCGTCGCCGACGGAGGTCAGGAGGGCGGCCATGTATTCCGCGGGGTAGTTGGCCTTGAGGTAGGCGGTCCAGTAGGAGACCAGGCCGTACGCCGCCGAGTGCGACTTGTTGAACGCGTACCCGGCGAACGGGACGAGGACGTCCCACACGGACTGGATCGCCTCGTCCGAGTAGCCGTTCTTGCGCATGCCTTCCTGGAAGGGGATGAACTCCTTGTCCAGGACCTCTTTCTTCTTCTTGCCCATCGCCCGGCGCAGCAGGTCCGCGCCGCCGAGCGTGTAGCCGGCGAGCACCCGGGCCGCGAGCTGCACCTGCTCCTGGTAGACGATCAGGCCGTAGGTGGGGCCGAGGACCTCGTTGAGCGGTTCCTCCAGCTCGGGGTGGATCGGCTCGATCGGCTGCTGGCCGTTTTTGCGCAGCGCGTAGTTGATGTGCGAGTTCATGCCCATCGGCCCCGGCCGGTACAGGGCGCTCACGGCCGAGAGGTCGGCGAACTCGGTGGGCTTCATGAGCTTCAGCAGCGCGCGCATGGGCCCGCCGTCGAGCTGGAAGACGCCGAGGGTGTCGCCGCGGGCGAGCAGTTCGTACGTCTTCGGGTCGTCCAGGGGCATGTCCTCCGTCTTGACGTCGGCGCCCCGGTTCTCCTTGATGATCTTGATGGCGTGGTCGATGATGCCCAGGTTGCGCAGACCCAGGAAGTCCATCTTGATCAGGCCCATCTCCTCGCACTGCGGGTACGAGAAGCCGGTGATGATCACGCCGTCCTTGTCGCGGCGGTGCAGCGGGATCAGGTCGAGCAGCGGCGTGCGCGACAGGATGACCGCGGCGGCGTGCACACCCGTGCCGCGGATCAGGCCCTCGATGCCCATGCCGGTGTCGACGACGCGCTTGACCTCGGGGTCGCTCTCGTAGAGCGCCCGGATCTCCATGCCCTCGTTGTAGCGCGGGTGTTCGGAGTTGAACAGGTCGGCGAGCGGGACGCCCTTGCCCATGACGTCCGGCGGCATCGCCTTGGTGATGCGGTCGCCCATCGAGAACGGGAAGCCGAGGATGCGGGCCGCGTCCTTGACGGCCGCCTTCGCCTTGATCGTGCCGAAGGTGTTGACCTGCGCGGTGTACTCCGCACCGTATTTCTCCGACACGTAGCGGACCATCTGGTCGCGCTGACGGTCGTCGAAGTCGATGTCGACGTCCGGGGGGCTGACGCGCTCGGGGTTCAGGAACCGCTCGAACAGCAGGCCGTGCTCGATCGGGTCCAGCTCGGTGATGCGCGTGAGGTACGCGACCAGCGAACCCGCCGCCGAGCCACGGCCCGGTCCGACCGGGATGCCGTTGTCGCGGGCGTACTTGCAGATGTCCGCGACCACGAGGAAGTACGAGTCGAAGCCGAGCGGGGAGATGACCGACAGCTCCATGTCGAGCCGTTCGAGCATTTCCTGGGGCGGGTTGGCGCCGTAGCGCAGGTGCAGGCCCTTCTCGCACTCCTTGCGCAGCCAACTGGCCTGCGTCTCGCCCTCGGGGACGTCGAACTGCGGCATCTGGTCGACGTAGGTGAAGACCTCGTCGTACGGCTCGATGCGCTCGGCGATCGCCAGCGTGTTGTCGCACGCGGCGGGCAACTCGCCGAACAGCGAGCGCATTTCGGCCGCGGACTTCAGGTAGTAGCCCGAGCCGTTGAACCGGAAGCGGTTCGGGTCGTCCTTGTTCTTGCCGACGCCGACGCACAGCAGGTTGTCGTGCGCGTCCGCCTGGTCCTCGGTGACGTAGTGCGAGTCGTTCGTCGCCAGCAGCGGGATGTCGAGCTGTTTGGCGATGCGCAGCAGGTCCTCGCGGACCGTGCGCTCGATGTCGAGCCCGTGGTCCATCAGCTCCAGGAAGTAGTTGTCCTTCCCGAAGATGTCCTGGTACGCCGCCGCGGCCTTGACCGCCTCGTCGTACTGGCCCAGGCGCAGCCGCGTCTGCACCTCGCCCGAGGGGCAGCCGGTCGTCGCGATGATGCCGTCGGCGTGCTGCGCGATCAGCTCGCGGTCCATCCGGGGCTTCATGTAGTAGCCCTCGATCGACGCCAGCGACGAGAGCCGGAAGAGGTTGCGCAGCCCGCCGGCGTTCCGCGCCCACATCGTCATGTGGGTGTACCGGCCGCCGCCGGACACGTCCTTGCCGCCCTCGCCCGCGGCGTCGTCGGTGTTGCGGGTGCCGGTGCCGGCCCAGAACTCCGGCTTGCGGCTGTGCCGCGTGCTCGGCGCGACGTACGCCTCGATGCCGATGATCGGCTTGACGGGGTGCTTCTTGGAGGTGTGGAAGAACTCGTACGCCCCGAACATATTGCCGTGGTCGGACATCGCGACCGCGGGCATCCCGAGGCGTTCCACTTCGGCGAACATCTTGCCGTTCTTCGCCGCACCGTCGAGCATCGAGTACTCGGTGTGCACGTGCAGGTGGACGAAGCTGTCAGTGGACACAAGCCCTCCGTCGCTCTTGTGATGTCGGCCGAGCACCCCACGCCGAGGGGCACCCGGGCCGGAGGAAGCCTCAACTGTAGCCGGGCTTCCGGTGGGTTGGTCCCATCGGCACCGACGTGCCGCGACACCGCGGAAGAGCACGTCACAGGCCCGGACGCCGGCCGCGCGGTTGGGTCCCGGCGCGCCGCCAACACCCCTTGCACCGCCACAAGTTGCGCATATCGATGTGACGGAAAACGGCCCTGTGTGAACCGGCGTTCACGTAGAGTGGTTTTCTCCTGGGTGGCCGTGCGTTCGGGTTCGGTCACGCGCATCCCGGGCCGCGGTGCCCGGGGGAAGACGGGGAGGACCATGACCAACGGTCGACAGCACGCCCATCCGTCCGATCGGCAGCCCGCGCCCCAGCCCGACCTGCGGACCGAACGACCGGATCCGAGGCCGGGCAAGAACGGCTGACCGAACGCGCGGACGGCGCCCCGGGCGCGCGGCCGTGACACGATGGGTGGGGGCTGGGGGGCCTCGGCGGGCGGCGATGACGCGCGCCCCGACGAGGCGAAGGTACGGGGCGGGATCCGACACGATCGGCGGCGCGCACGCCGCGCGGCCGAGCCACCCGCCGCGGGAACCCGAGGCCGCACCGGCGTCACCCCGAGTGGCACCGGTGGCTCGTCGGCACGGCCGCGCGGCCGGTCGGAGGCGGTGCGCACGGGTCTCGGCCAGGGGTGTTGCGCGGGAAGCCGCCACCGCCACGTAGAGTTTTGGGGCACGGCACCCGTGCCCCGACACCGACGAGCCGTTCCGCAAGAGATGGACGACGACACCCCGGCGCGCCCGCGGCGGCCACCGGGCAGGAGAGGCACAGCGTGGCCATTCTCGGCGCAGCCTTCACCAAGAGGGATGCCGCGGCCCCGGACACCGACGCCCCGCGCGGCACGGCGACCGGCTGTTACCGCGTCGCCGGACTCACCAAGAAGTACCGCACCGGCAGCCGCCTGGCCCCCACGATGGTGCACGCGAACACCGACATCGCCCTGGAGATCCGCCGCGGCGAGATCTTCGGGCTGCTCGGCCCCAACGGCGCCGGCAAGTCCACGCTCGTCCGGCAGTTGACCGGCCTGCTGCGGCCCGACGCGGGCAGCATCGACCTGTTCGGCCACGACGTCGTCCGCAGCCCCGACGTCGCCGCGCGCCTGGTCGCCTACCTCGCCCAGGAGTCCGCGGCACTCGACGAACTGACCGTCGCCCTCGCGATCGAGACCACCGCCCGGCTGCGCGCCCTCGGCACCGCCCCGGCCCGCGCCGCGCGCGCCGCCGTCGTCGAGGAACTGGGTCTCGGCGACCTGGCCGCACGCCCGCTCAAGGACCTGTCCGGCGGCGAGCGCCGCCTCGCCTGCGTCGCGGCCACCCTGGTCGGCGACCGCCCGGTCCTGGTCCTCGACGAACCGACGGTCGGCATGGACCCGGTCGCCCGCCGCGCGGTCTGGGCCGCCATCGACCGCCGGCGCGCCGACCGCGGCACCACGGTGCTGCTGGTCACCCACAACGTCATCGAGGCCGAGACGGTCCTCGACCGCGTCGCCGTGCTCGACGAGGGCCGCATCATCGCGTGCGACACCCCCGGCGGTCTCAAGGCCGCGGCCGGCGACGAGGTGCGCCTCGAACTCGTCTGGCGGGGCGACCCCCCGCTCGACGAACCGGCGGTGGCCCGCCTCGCCCGCGACGCGGTCCGCGTCGGCCGGCGGTGGACCACGCGCACCGACCCCGCCACCGCCCGCGAGCTGCTGGCCGCGGTGACCTCCGGGCCCGCGTTCGTGGTGCTCGACGACTTCACCCTGACGACGCCGAGCCTGGAGGACGCGTACCTCGCCCTCGGCGGGCGGCACGAGGGGCTGGCCAAGTGACGGCGCGCGCTCCCGAACACCCGCACGACGGCTCGATCGCGCTCGCGCCCGTCACACCGCTGTGGCACGGCCTCGTCGCCGTCTACCGCGCCCAGCTCTCCCGTACGAGGGTCTCGCGCGTGCCGCTGCTGTTCGTCGCCGTGTTCCAGTCGGTGGGGATCATGATCCTCATGCGCGGCGTCGTCGACACCGACTCCGACAGCGCCCGCGAGGCGGTCGTC
Organism: Yinghuangia sp. ASG 101; assembly: GCF_021165735.1. Classification (GTDB taxonomy): domain Bacteria; phylum Actinomycetota; class Actinomycetes; order Streptomycetales; family Streptomycetaceae; genus Yinghuangia. The sequence continues at coordinate 5,774,453 of NZ_CP088911.1, forward strand.
GCCGGGTCCAGCGTGCTGGTCGTCGCGTTCGTCGCGCTCAACCTGCTCGCCCAGCACTTCGGGGCGCTCCGCGCGGCCAACGCGCTCGACTACTACAAGACGCTGCCGGTGCGCCCGGCCGCCGTGGTGCTCGGCATGGCGGCGGCGTACGCCTCCTTCACGCTGCCGGGCACCGTCGCCACGGCGGCCGTCGGCGCGCTCATGTTCCAGCTCCCGCTGGCGAACCTGTGGGCGCTGCTGGTGGTCGTCCCGCTGTCCGGGGCCGCCCTCGCGGGCGTCGGCGCGGTGTGCGGCCTGCTCGCCCCCCGGCCCGAACTGGCCACCCTGCTGGGGCAGATGGGGATGTCGGCGGCGCTGCTCCTGGGCGTCATCCCCGCCGACCGCATGCCCTGGCTGATCGAACTCGGACGCGACGCGCTGCCGTCGTCCTACGGCGTCGACGCGTTCATCGCCACCTACGGCACGCCCGACTGGACCGCCTTCGGGACCAACCTGGCCGTCTGCGCGGGGGTGGGCGTCGTCATGCTCACCCTCTCCACCTGGGCTTTCCGGCGGACCGCACGCGGTTGAATGGGACGCTGACTTCTTGGCCTCCTCTCCCTCGTGAACGAGGGAGATTCCTACGGCTCGCGCTGTGGGTGTTTCTGCTTCGCCGACCGTCGCCCGCCCGGGAAGGACTTCTTCCATTGAGGTCTTACACCGTCTCCACAGACTGTCACCGCCGGCCCGGCGGCCAGAATGTTCTTCGCCGCGTTCACGTCGCGGTCGTGGACCGTACCGCAGGCGCACGTCCACTCCCGCACGTCCAGCGGCAGCCTCGCGCCCACTGTCCCGCATGCCGAGCACAGCCTGCTGCTCGGGAACCAGCGGTCCACGACGACGAGTTCGCGCCCATGCCACGCGCTTTTGTACGTGAGCATCGCCCGCAAATCCCGCCACCCCGCGTCCGCGATCGCGCGGGCGAGACTGCGGTTCTTGGCCATGTTGCGGACGCTCAGGTCCTCGATCACGATCGTTTGGTTTTCACGAACGAGTCGAGTCGACAGCTTGTGCAGGTGGTCGCGGCGCCGGTCGGCGATCCGCGCGTGCACCCGCGCGACCGTGAGCCGGGCCTTCGCCCGGTTCATCGAGCCCGTGGCCTTGCGCGCGAGGTTCCGTTGCGCGCGGGCGAGGCGTTCGCGGTCGCGCTGCTCGTGCCTGGGGTTGTCGGTCTTCTCCCCGGTCGACAGGGTCGCCAGCGACGTGATTCCCAGGTCGACTCCGACCGCTTCGCTCGTGGGCGGCGCGGGGGCGACGGTGTCGTCGCACAGCAGGGACACGAACCACCGCCCCGCGCTGTCGCGGGACACGGTCACGGTCGACGGCTCGGCGCCCTCGGGCATCGGACGCGACCACACGATGTCCAGCGGCCCGGACGTCTTCGCCAGGGTGAGCCGGCCGTCGCGCCAGGTGAACGCGGAGCGGGTGTACTCCGCAGAAGCCCGGGACTTCTTCCGCGACTTGAACCTCGGGTACCGCGCCCGGCGCGCGAAGAAGTTCGCGAACGCGGTCTGCACATGCCGCAGCGCCTGCTGCAACGGCACACACGACACCTCGCCCAGAAACCCCAACTCCGGGGTCTTCTTCCACGCGGTCAACGCGGCCGAGGTCTGCGCGTACGAGACCCGACGCCGCTCGCCCTCCCAGGCGCGGGTGCGTTCGTGCAGGGCCTTGTTGTAGACGAGGCGGACACAGCCGAACGTGCGCGACAGCTCCGCCGCCTGACACTCCGTCGGGTAGCAGCGGTAGCGGAACGCCCGCTTCACCACACGCTCTGTCACCTGGCGTACTCTAACGGTCACCGCAGCGAAAGCGAAATCCTGTTCGAGCCACGGGAGCCCGACACACCCGCCGACCAACGCTGTTCCGCCCTAGGGGGCGGAACAGCTGTCCCTGCCCTGCACCGCAGGTGATCCGATTCCTCCCCGGCCCCAAGGCCGTGGTATCCACGGAGAAAATCTGATGACGTCGCCCTGGCAATTCGACCCGTCACCGGCCGCCACCCCGTCGTCCGGGCCTCCCGACGGCGGCCCGGCGTCGTGGTGGCAGGCGGCGCGCGGCGACGTCGTCGCGGGCGCGATCGTGCTGGGCGTGTGCCTGGTCGTCGGAGTGGGCGCCGGCGCGGTCTGGTACGCCATCGCCCCCGAGATCCCGAAGATCATCGTCGACCACACCGAGTACCTGCGGCCCAACGCCCAGTCCGAGTCGGAGATCGCGCGCGACGGCTGGTTCGCCGTCATCGGCGTCGTCGTCGGCCTGGTCCTCGCCGGCCTGGCCTTCTGGAAGGGCCGCCGGCTGGGCATCGGCGTCGCGGTCGGCCTCGGCGCCGGCGGCCTGCTCGGCTCGTACGTCGCCTACAAGGTCGGCGCGGCGCTCGGCCCCGACACGTTCGGCTCCGAACTGCTGGCCCGCGACGGCCGCATCGAATTCGACGAACCGCTGCGCATCCAGGCCCTGGGCGTCCTGTACCTGTGGCCGATGGCCTCGCTGATCCTCTTCCTGTGCCTCAGCGCCGGCTTCGGCCCCCGCGACCCCGCCCCCAAGCCGGCGATCGCCTGGCCCCCGGCGAGCCACACACCGTCGAACACCACCCCGTTGAACCCCGGGACACCCGGCGACGCCTCCGCCGCCACCGACCCGGACCCAAGCCGACACCGCGACCGGCGATAGCAGCGGTCAGCGGCCGAGAATTCGGTCCACCCACACGCGCACCGACAAGAGCGTCGCCTCGTCGGCTTGCGCGATGAGTCGAGCGATTCGGCGCTGCGTGACAGAGCGCATGTATTCCGGCATGGCCCAGCTCGGGCGATCCAATCCGCCGTCATGGCCGACGCGCACATGGTGTGCGAAGCCTGTGTCACGGCTGGTGATCGGCACGATGACGACAAGACCGATGGGCCAGTTGTTGAATGACGACGCGGACAGAACAAGCGCCGGGCGTTTGCCGCCTTGTTGGCCGGAGACGGACGGCTCCAAGTCGACCAGGACGATGTCGCCCGGGTGGTAGTCGTCTTTCAACGGTTGTACTCCGGGTATTCGTCGCCGGCCGCGCCGAGCCCGTCGTCCGCCGAGTCCCACAGGTCGCGCTCACGGGTGTAAGCCGCCCAGGCATCGGGATCGCCGCGGCGCATCCGGGCCATTGCCGCACCAACGGCCTGCATCTGCTCGTGGCTCTCCGCGGCGTCCAGGCACGCGTTCAGGGCTTGATCGAGGGTTTTGACACCGCGGCGGTCGGCCCAGCCGCGAAGACGGTCCCGCGTTTCGGAAGTGATCTTTATGGTGGTGGTCATACTCGGAGTATACCGATGTGGATACTAGGGCCGCCCGATGTCGGCAGTGGTCGCGGTGGTCAGGGTGATCAGGTCGGTCGGGGTGAGTTCGACTTCCAGGCCGCGTTTGCCCGCGGAGACAAAAATCGTTTCGTGGGTGCGGGCGGAGGCGTCGACGACCGTGGCGAGGCGCTTCTTCTGGCCGAGTGGGGAGATGCCGCCGACGACGTAGCCGGTCGCGCGTTCGGCGGTGGGCGGGTCGGCCATCGCGGCGCGTTTGCCGCCGACCGCCGCGGCCAGGGCCTTCAGGTCGAGCTTTCCGGCGACCGGGACGACGGCCACCGTCAGGGCTCCGTCGATATCGGCGAGGAGGGTCTTGAAGACGCGCTCGGCCGGGACGCCGAGGGCCGCGGCCGCTTCCTCGCCGTACGACGCGGTGCCGGGGGAGTGATCGTACGCGTGGACCGTGAAGGCCACACCCGCGCGGGTCAGCGCGACCGTCGCCGGGGTTCCCGTCCCGCCGCGACCGGATTTGGCCCTGGCCACACTTGCTCCTCGGAAATCAGTTCGGACCGGCCTTCTGGCGCAGCAGCTCCACCGCGGGCAGCGCGCGGATGTGGCCCAGCAGGGCGGTCTCGCGCCGCAGCAGCCCCAGTTCGCCGCGCAGGCGCACGGTGGCGTCGTCCAGCGACAAAAGTTTCTGTTTGTCCGTCAGATCCAGGACCATCGCGGCGGCGACGAGGTACGACAACACCACCGGATCGTCGGGCAACTCCGGCAGCTCCACCGGGCCGCGTCCCTGCGCTTCGACCAGTTCGCGCTGGTAATCGGTGAACGCACGCGTCACCGCGAGGGCCAGGACCTCCGCGTCGTCGCCCGCCGGTTCCTCCAGGAACTCGACCTCACCGACCAGATACGGCCCGGTATCGTCGACCGAGAGCAGCCGGAACCGCGTGGCGCCCGTCGCGACGATGTCGTAGCGGCCGTCCGCGTGGGGCCGCATCGTCGCGACCTCGGCGGTGCAGCCCAGCGGGAACAGCGCCTCGGCGGGGTCGACCGGGAGCGCCCCGACCTCGCGCCCGCTGCGCAGGGCGATCACGCCGAACCGGCGCTCCCGGTCGGGCAGCGCCAACAGGTCCCGCACCAGGCGCCGATAGCGCTCCTCGAAGACATTCAGGGGCAGCACGAGACCCGGGTACAGCACCGAGTTCAACGGGAAAAGCGGAAGCCGGTCGGTCACGGGGCAAGAGTAGTGCCGTCGATCGCGTGGGTTCAGCGGAGTTTCGCCGTGCGTGACGCCCACCACGCGGCCCGCGGTCGCCGGGGCGCGGCACTACGCGCGGTTCATCACGCGCGTCGCGCCCGCCGCCGCCGCGCCCGCGAGCACCCAGCCCAGCATCACCAGCGTGTACGCGGCCCACTGCGCCCAGCCGCCCGGGTTCCACGCCGCCTCCTGCCCGAAGCCGACGACCGGGAGCAGCAGGTCGACGGTGTAGAAGAAGGCGTTCCAGTGCGGGGCCTCGTCGGCCTTGACCGGCGTCGGGCGGTCGATCGCGAACGCCAGGGTGCCCACGGCGATCAGGGCGACGAGCCACAGCAGCGCGCGGGCGGGGCGGTAGCCGTACCCGATCGCGGCATCCTGTACATGGCCCCAGACGCGGCCGGGGAACCGGAGGGTTTCGCGGTTGCGGCGCTGCTTCGCGAGCAGAACGGCGCGGGCCTCTTCGTCGTGGCCGGACGCACGGTAGGCGGCGGCCAACTGCTCGTACGGCTGCGGCTCGTAGTCGGCGGTCGCGTCCGCCAGCCACGCGAGCCTGCGGGCCAGGCCCATCGGGCGCTCGGAACGCAGCGCCGCGTACGTCATCCCGCCGATCGTGACCCGGCCCACCCCGGTCGGCCACGTGTCCGGCGTATCGGTCAGGGTGTCGAGCCGGGCGCCGCGCAGAACCACTCGGCCGCGCGGGTTCGGGGTCATGTCGAGTGACAGCGTTCCCGCCGTGACGCGCCACATCAGCAACTCCTCCTCCGGTTCGCGCAGGATCGTCGCGTAGCTGATGACCAAGGCGTCGCCGAACCGCGCGTCGCTGAAGCGGAACGAGCCCGACCCCGTGGGCGAGTCGCTGAGGTGCAGGGTCTGCTCGACGACGAGGCCCGCCGCGTCCAGGGCCAGGTGCCGGAAGCCGCGTGCGTTGGTGCCCGGCAGCGCGTCGAGCCGGGCCCGGTAGAACGTCACCCGGCCCCCGATCCGCGCGCTGCGCAGGTTGACGACTCCGGTGGAGTGGAAGGGCCCGTTCGCGCTGAGGTCGCGGTCGACGACCAGACCGTCCGCCGCGACCGCGTGGCCGTCGCTCATCGGGGCCACCCGCGAGCCGTTGAGTATCAGGTCCGTCTCGATCGCGGCGTCCGTCAGGATGATCCCGCGCCCGACCCGGCACAGGGTCACCGACAACTCGCCCCCGACGCGGACCCGGCGTGCCCGGATCGCCGGGACGGTACAGCCGATCAGGCGGAACGTGCCGGTCACGGCGTCGTTGAGGAGCACACGCCCCTCGAACCGGCAGCCGCTCAGCTCCACATACGCGTCGACGCGCGCCCCGCGCAGGTTCAGGTCGCCGACCACCCGGGCGCCCGCCAGATCGAGTGCCGGGACGCGCCCCGGCGCGGGGTCGGGGCCGCCGACCAGCAGCCGCGCCAGGACGTCGGCGCGCACGGTCCGCTCCGGCCCCCAGTCGGCTCCGGCGTCCTCGGTCAGGAAGGGGCCGCCGCGGGCCGCGGGGTCGGGGACGGCCCCGCCCAGCACGCACCGCTCCCCGTTCCGGTACGCGTCCCACACGCGCCGCTCCGGGGCGCTCAGGTCGTTGGGATACCGCTGTTCGGCCATATGGTCCCCCGAAGCCGTGCCGTCGATCGCCGTGGCGGCGAACCGACCCCATTGTGTGGGGTCCGCGAGCCGGCGCGGCGGCCCCTCCGCGTCTCACGAACCGACACGTGGGAACCCGGCCCGGGCGTCCTCCCTACACTGGGGCGGGTGATCTCCCGTATCGATCTGCGCGGCTCCGCCGGCCGGGCCGTCCTGGACCGGCCCGCCGCCCTGCGCGACGTGATGCCCCGTGCCGAGTTCGATGTCGAGGCGGCCTTGGAGAAGGTCCGTCCGATCTGCGAGGACGTGCGCCATCGCGGGGTCGAGGCGCTCATAGAGCTGGGGGAGCGGTTCGACGGGGTGCGGATCGCCGACATCCGGGTGCCGGGCGAGGCGATCGCGCGGGCCCTGGACGCGTTGGACGCCAAGGTGCGGGCGGCGCTGGAGGAGACGATCCGCCGGGCGCGGATCGTGCACCGGGACCAGCGGCGCACGGATGTGACGACGCGGGTGTCCGACGGCGGCACCGTTACCGAGCGGTGGGTTCCGGTCGAGCGCGTCGGGTTGTACGTCCCGGGCGGGCTGGCCGTGTACCCGTCGTCCGTGGTGATGAACGTGGTGCCGGCGCAGGAGGCGGGCGTCGGGTCGCTCGCGGTCGCGTCGCCGCCGCAGAAGGAGTTCGGTGGCCTGCCGCACCCGACCATCCTGGCCGCGTGTGCGCTGCTCGGCGTCGACGAGGTCTACGCGGTCGGCGGGGCGCAGGCCGTGGCGATGTTCGCGTACGGCGCGGGGCCCTGCGAGCCCGTGCGCCTGGTGACCGGCCCCGGCAACATCTACGTCGCCTCCGCGAAGCGCCTGCTCAAGGGCCGCATCGGGATCGACTCCGAGGCGGGGCCCACCGAGATCGCGGTGCTCGCCGACGCGACCGCCGACCCCGTGCACGTCGCCGCCGACCTGATCAGCCAGGCCGAGCACGACACCCTCGCCGCGTCCGTGCTGGTCACCGACTCGGCGGAGCTGGCCGACGCGGTCGAGGCCGAGCTGAGGACGCAGGTGGCCGCGACCAAGCACGTCGAGCGCGTCACGACGGCGCTCGCGGGCCGCCAGTCGGGCATCGTGCTGGTCGACTCGGTGGACGACGGGCTCAAGGTCGTCGACGCGTACGCGGCCGAGCACCTGGAGGTCCAGACCGCCGACGCCGCCGCGGTCGCCGCCCGGGTGCGCAACGCGGGCGCGATCTTCGTCGGGCCGTGGGCGCCGGTCTCCCTCGGCGACTACTGCGCGGGGTCCAACCACGTGCTGCCGACCGGCGGTTGCGCGTGCCACAGCTCGGGGCTGTCGGTGCAGTCGTTCCTGCGCGGCATCCACGTCGTCGACTACAACGAGCGTGCGCTCGCCGAGGTCGCGCACCACGTGGTGACCCTCGCCGAGGCGGAGGACCTGCCGGGGCACGGGGCGGCGATCAAGGCACGTTTCGTTGGGGGCGAACCGAATAAGCGCGGCGCCGGAGACGAACCGGCCGCGCGCGGCGGAGAGGCGGTGCCGGAGTGACCGAGCGCATGGACGCCTTGCCGATCCGCGACGAGCTGCGCGGGCAATCGCCTTATGGGGCACCGCAGTTGGACGTCCCAGTCCGGCTCAACACCAACGAGAACCCGTACCCGCTGCCCGACGAGCTGGTCGCCCGTATCGCCGAGCGCGTCGCGGACGCCGCCCGGGACCTCAACCGGTATCCGGACCGCGACGCGGTCGAGCTGCGCACGAAGCTCGCCGCCTACCTGGGCGAGACCGGCGGGGTCGAGCTGACGGTCAATCAGGTCTGGGCGGCCAACGGGTCCAACGAGGTGCTGCAGCAACTGCTCCAGGCGTTCGGCGGTCCCGGCCGCAGCGCTCTCGGCTTCGATCCGTCGTACTCGATGCACGCGCTGATCGCGCGCGGCACCGGGACGACGTGGATCTCCGGCACGCGCCGCGACGACTACGGGCTCGACCTCGGCGACGCCCTCGCGCGCATCGCCGAACACCGCCCGCACGTGGTCTTCCTGTGCTCGCCGAACAACCCGACCGGGACCGCCCTCGACGGCTCGGTCGTGGCCGCGGTGTACGACGCCGCGCAGGCGGCCCGGCCGTCGCTGGTGATCGTGGACGAGGCGTACGTCGAGTTCTCGCACCGCAGTTCGCTGCTCACCCTCCTGGACGGCCGCCCCAACCTCGTCGTCTCCCGCACGATGTCGAAGGCGTTCGGCGCCGCCGGGCTGCGCCTCGGCTACCTCGCCGCCGCTCCCGAAGTGGTCGACGCGGTGCAGCTCGTGCGGCTGCCGTACCACCTCTCGTCGGTCACCCAGGCGACCGCGCTGGCCTGCCTGGAGCACACCGGCACGCTGCTCGGCTACGTCGCCGAGTTGAAGCGCCAGCGCGACCGCATCGTCGCCGAGCTGGCCGGGATGGGCCGCGAGGTCACCGCGTCCGACGCGAACTTCGTGCAGTTCGGGCGGTTCGCCGACACGCGCGCGGTGTGGCGGGCGCTGCTCGACCGCGGCGTCCTGGTCCGCGACAACGGCGTGCCCGGGATGCTGCGGGTCACCGCGGGCACCGACGCGGAGAACACCGCGTTCCTCGACGCGATGCGCGCAGTACTGAAGGAGATCTGATGGCCCGCACCGGCCGCGTCGAACGCGCCACCAAGGAGACGTCCGTCCTCGTCGAGGTCGACCTCGACGGCACCGGCCGCGTCGACGTCGCCACCGGCGTCGGCTTCTTCGACCACATGCTCGACCAGCTCGGCAAGCACGGCCTGTTCGACCTGACCGTCAAGACCGACGGCGACCTGCACATCGACGCGCACCACACGATCGAGGACACCTCGCTCGCGCTCGGCGCGGCGTTCCGCCAGGCCCTCGGCGACAAGACCGGCATCCGCCGTTTCGCGAACGCCTCCGTGCCGCTGGACGAAGCGCTCGCGCAGGTGACCGTCGACCTGTCCGGCCGCCCGTACCTCGTGCACAGCGAACCCGACGGCATGGCCCCGATGATCGGCCCGGAGTACGACACCACGCTCACGCGGCACATCTTCGAGTCGTTCGTCGCGCAGGCCCACATCTGCCTGCACGTCCACGTCCCCTACGGCCGCAACGCCCACCACGTCGTCGAGGCCCAGTTCAAGGCCCTCGCCCGAGCCCTCTCCGACGCCTGCGTCCTCGACCCCCGCCGCGCCGGCACCATCCCGTCCACGAAGGGCGCGCTGTAGTGAGCACCGGAACCCTCGTGCTGATCGCCTTCGGGCTGTTCTTGATCGGTGGGGTCATTTCCTTCATCAAGCAGGGGATGCCGAAGGGGGTCATCGTGCTGCTGGGGATCTGCGGGACGATGTCGTTGGCTGCCGGGCTGTTGCGGATCTAGGGGGCCTGTGGTGAAGAAGATCGTCATCCTCGACTACGGGTCGGGGAACCTGCGGTCGGCCGAGCGCGCGGTCGCGCGGCTCGGGGTCGAGGTCGAGGTGACCGCGGACTACGACACGGCGCTGAACGCGGACGGGCTGGTCGTGCCCGGGGTCGGGGCGTTCGCGGCGTGTATGGCGGGGCTCAGGGCGGTGCGCGGGGAGCGCATCATCGACCGGCGGCTGGCCGGCGGGCAGCCGGTGCTCGGGATCTGCGTGGGCATGCAGATTCTGTTCGAACGCGGGGTCGAGCACGGGGTCGAGACGGCCGGGTGCGACGAGTGGCCCGGGACCGTCGAGCGGCTGGACGCGCCGATCGTGCCGCACATGGGGTGGAACACCGTCGAGGCGCCCGGGGACACCGCGCTGTTCCGGGGGCTCGACGGCGCCCGCTTCTACTTCGTGCACTCGTACGGCGTCAGGACGTGGGCGCTGCCGCCGTCCGACGTCCTCGAACCGCCGGCGGTCAGCTGGACGACGCACGGGACGCCGTTCGTCTCGGCCGTCGAGAACGGCTACCTGACGGCGACGCAGTTCCACCCGGAGAAGTCCGGCGACGCCGGGGCCGAAATGCTCCGCAACTGGCTCGCCACGCTCTGAACACCCCGTACCGACACGGCACCGACCACCCATCCGAAGGACCTTTGCGAACATGAGCGAGACCCCCGCACGTTGCCTGGAACTGCTGCCCGCCGTCGACGTCGCCGACGGGCAGGCCGTCCGCCTCGTGCAGGGCGAGGCCGGCTCCGCGACCTCCTACGGCGAGCCGCTGGCCGCCGCACTGGCGTGGCAGAACGCCGGCGCCGAGTGGATCCACCTCGTCGACCTGGACGCCGCGTTCGGGCGCGGCAGCAACCGCGAGCTGCTCGCCGAGGTCGTCGGCAAGCTCGACGTCAAGGTCGAGATGTCCGGCGGCATCCGCGACGACGCCTCCCTTGAGGCGGCCCTCGCCACCGGCTGCCGCCGCGTCAACCTCGGCACCGCCGCGCTGGAATCCCCCGACTGGGTCCGCTCGGCCATCGCCCGGCACGGCGACAAGATCGCCGTCGGGCTCGACGTGCGCGGCACCACCCTCGCCGGCCGCGGCTGGACGCGCGAAGGCGGCGAGCTGTTCGAGACGCTGGCCCGCCTCGACGCGGACGGCTGCGCCCGCTACGTCGTCACCGACGTCAACAAGGACGGCACGCTCACCGGCCCCAACCTGCAACTGCTGCGCGACGTCTGCGCCGCGACCGACCGCCCGGTCGTCGCCAGCGGCGGCGTGTCCTCGCTCGACGACCTGCGCGCCATCGCCGAGCTGGTGCCGCTCGGTGTCGAGGGCTCGATTGTGGGCAAGGCCCTGTACGCCCAGGCGTTCACTCTCGAAGAGGCCTTGGAGGCGGTGTCGCGATGACACGGGACGGGGTGGAGCGGCTCTCCACCGGCGGCCAGTGGGAGGAGGCGTTCGGATGCGCGCGCGCCGTCGCCGTCGGTGACTTCGTGCTCGTGTCCGGCTGCACCGGCTTCGTCGACGGGGTCCTCGTCGGCGAAGGCGACCCGTACGAGCAGACGCTGACCGCGTTCCGCATCGCCGAGGAAGCCCTCGAACACTTCCGGCTGACCCGCGCCGACGTCGTCCGCACCCGGATATACCTCACCCACAAACGCGACGCCGACGACGTGGGCCGCGCGCACAAGGAGATCTTCGACGCCGCGCGGCCGGCGTCGACCATGGTCGTGGTGGCCGGGCTGATCGACTCGCGCATGCTCGTCGAGGTCGAGGTCGAGGCCTACCGGGGGGCGAAGTGAGCCTCGCCGTCCGGGTCATCCCGTGCCTCGACGTCGATGCCGGGCGCGTGGTCAAAGGCGTCAACTTCCGGAATCTGCGCGATGCCGGCGACCCGGTCGAGATGGCCCGCGTCTACGACGCCGAGGGCGCCGACGAGCTGGTGTTCCTCGACATCACCGCCTCGTCCGGCAGCCGCGAGACGACGTACGACGTGGTGCGCCGCACCGCCGAGCAGGTCTTCATCCCGCTGACCGTCGGCGGGGGCGTGCGCACCGTCGAGGACGTCGACAAACTGCTGCGCGCCGGCGCGGACAAGGTCGGCGTCAACACCGCCGCCATCGCCCGCCCCGAGCTGATCGCCGAGATCGCCGACCGGTTCGGCAACCAGGTCCTCGTGCTGTCCGTCGACGCCCGGCGCTGCCCCGAGGGTACGTCGACCGAGTCCGGCTTCGAGGTCACCACCCACGGCGGTCGCCAGGGCACCGGCATCGACGCCGTCGCGTGGGCGGCCCGCGCCGCCGGGCTCGGTGCCGGCGAGATCCTGCTCAACTCGATGGACGCGGACGGCACCAAGGACGGCTACGACCTGGAGATGACGCGGCGGGTACGGGCCGCGGTGTCGATCCCGGTCATCGCGTCCGGCGGCGCCGGGAACCTCGGCCACTTCGCGCCGGCCATCGACGCGGGCGCCGACGCGGTCCTCGCGGCGAGCGTGTTCCACTTCGGCATGCTCCGCATCCCGCAGGTCAAGGACGCGCTGCGGGAGGCCGGCCACCCGGTGCGGTAGGCGTACGACGGCACCACGCGGTGCGGGGAAGGAACGTGCCGCGTTCCCTCCCCGCACCGCGTGGGCGTTTCGCGGCCCGGCCGGGCGCGAAACACGTCAGGCGTCCATGAAGCCCGAGGACAGCATTCCGATGAGGGCGATGCCGATCAGCACCCGGTAGACCGCGAAGCCGTTGATGCTGTGCTTCGACACGAACTTCAGCAGCCACGCGACCGACGCGTACGCCACCACGAACGACACCGCGGTGCCGACGCCCAGCGCCACCATGCTGGTGTCGCCCTCGGTGGCGTCCTTCAGCTCGTACAGACCGGCGCCCGTGAGGGCGGGGATCGACAGGAAGAACGACATCCGCGTCGCCGCGACGCGGTCGATCCCCAGGATCAGCGCGGTCGAGATCGTCGCGCCCGAGCGCGAGAAGCCGGGGAACAGCAGGGCGAGGATCTGCGACCCGCCCACCAGCATCGTGTCCTTGAGCGTCACCTCGGCCTCGCCGCGGCGCCGACCCCGGGCACCGCCCGCCGACTCGGCGTACCACATCACGCCGCTGCCGACGATGAGCGAGCCGGCCACCACCCACAGCGACGCGAGCGGGCCGTGGATCAGCGACTTCATCGAGACCCCGACGATGACGATCGGGATCGTCGCGTAGATGATCCACCACGCGAACTTGTAGTCGCGGTCGGTGCGCCGCGACTTGTCGGCGAGACCGCGCCCCCAGGCGCCGGTGATCCGCACGATGTCGGTGAAGAAGTACACCAGCACGGCCGCGATCGCGCCGACCTGGATGACCGCGGTGAACGCGACGACCGACTTGTCGTCGACGTCGATGCCGAGCAGCCCCTCGGTGATCTTCAAATGCCCGGTCGAGGACACCGGCAGGAACTCCGTGAGCCCCTCCACCACTCCCAAGACCACCGCGTCCAGGACGCCGATGCTCGAACTCACGAACGAAATCTCCTCGGGGGCGGGCAGATGGCCGGTGAATAGGGCCCGGGGATCTTCCCAGCCGCAGATGAACGGAAACCATACGCAAGGTCAACGCACGGGCCCGGCGGACACGGCCGTGCGGCGCGTGCACGCCACCCGTTCGGGGCACCCCGAGGTGTTTCGCGGCACCGGTCCCGGCCGCCCGGCCGGTGGCCGTCTCAGATGCCCAGCGGGGTCTCCCGCAGCCGCCGGACCGCCGTCTCGTCGCCCTCGACCGTCACCAGAGCCTCGTCCTTGCGGCCGTACACGTACAGCAGCAGCTCCGCCGGCGGGCCCGCGAGCGTCGCCGTCGGCTCGCCCTTGCGCACCCGCACCGGCTGGGCCTCCTCGGCGGTGTCCGTGCGCCGCAGCTCCACGCCGACCGGGGCCTTGCGCAGCATGAGCTTCGCGCCCGAACGGCCCCGCTTCCACAGGTACTCGGTCAGCCCCGGCTCCAGGTCGCGCGGCGCGAAGCCGGGCTGCGCCCGCCGCACGTCCTCCAGGTGGACGAAGTACTCCACGGTGTTGGCCGCCGCGTCCACGCCCGGGATGCCGAACAGCGACAGACGCGGCGGACCCGTGCGCACCTGGTGCACCAACTGCTCGTACGGCCGGGCCGCGGCCCGCAACCGCACCTTGTCGGTGTACCCGGCCAGCGGCTTGAACAGGATCCCGGGCGACGAATCGGGGCGGCGCTCCCGCACCACCAGGTGCGCGGCCAGGTCGCGCGTCGTCCAGCCGGCGCACAGTGTGGGGGCGTCCGGCCCGACCTCGGCGAGCAGATCGGCCAGCGCGGCGCGTTCCGTACGGGCGTAGGAAACCATGCGCGCATCGTTCCCCCGCCGGGTGCCGGGGTCAAGGCCGCCGCCCCGGGAATGCGCCGCCGACCGCGTGACTTGTGAACGACGTATGAACCGCCGAGAGTGAAATCGACCAGTACGGACCCGGGCCGGCGTCGACGACGCCGGCCGCTCCTGTGCGCGCCGGCCGAGCGCCGCGACCCGTGCCCGAAAGTGAGGCCGCGTGACCGACAAAGACGTCCTGAGACGAGGGATGCGGGTCCTCGGCGTCGCGATCCGCGAGGAGCCCCGGATCTTCGCCGCCGCCGTCGGCGCCAGCGCGGTCTACGGCGCGACCACGGTGGCGTCCGCGCTGGTCCTCGGCCAGGTCACCGACCGCGTCGTCGTCCCGGCGTTCCGCGACGGCGACACCACCACGGGAGCCCTGGTCGCGACGTTCCTCGCCGTGTTCGGCGTCGCCGTGCTCAAGGCCCTGTCCATCGTCGGGCGCCGCCTGTGGGCCGGCATCATGCAGTACCGGCTCCAGGCCACCTACCGGCGCCGCGTCACGCGGCAATACCTGCGGCTGCCCCTCGCGTGGCACCACCGGCACCCCACCGGCGCGCTGCTGTCGAACGCCAACGCGGACGTCGAAGCCGCCTGGTATCCCATCGCGCCGCTCCCGATGGCGACCGGCGTCGTGGTGATGCTCGTCCTCGCCGCCGCGTCCATGCTCGTCACCGACTGGGCGCTCGCCCTCGTCGGATTCGTCGTCTTCCCCGCGATCTTCCTCCTCAACGTCGCCTACCAGCGCCGCCAAGGGCCGCTCGCGATGCGCGCGCAGGAACTGCGCGCCGACGTCAGCGCGGTCGCCCACGAGAGCTTCGACGGAGCGCTGGTCGTCAAGACGCTCGGCCGCGAGGACGAGGAGACCGCGCGCTTCGAGGCCTCCTCCCGCGAACTCGCCGACGCCAACATCGCCGTCGGCCGCGTCCGCGCGCTGTTCGACCCGCTCTTGGAGGCGCTGCCGAGCCTCGGTGTGCTCCTGGTCCTCCTCGCCGGCAGCGTCCGCATCGCGAACGGCGACCTCGACCCGGGCGAACTCGTCCAGATCGCCTACCTGTTCACGCTCCTCGCCTTCCCGGTGCGGGCGATCGGGTGGCTGCTCGGCGACATGCCCCGGTCGATCGTCGGCTACGACCGCGTGCAGTACGTCCTGGACGCCGAGGGCGAATCGGCGTACGGCGCCACCCCCGCCCGCACGACCGGCCCGGCCGGACTCCGCGTCCGCGCCGTCCGGTTCGGCTACCTGGACGGCAACGACGTGCTCGACGACGTCGCGTTCGACATCGAACCCGGCCGCACCGTCGCCGTCGTCGGCCCCACCGGCTCCGGCAAGTCCACCCTCGTCTCGCTGCTCGTGCGCCTCGTCGACCCGGGCAGCGGCGAGATCCTGCTCGACGGCACCGACCTGCGCGACCTCGCGCGCGGCGGCGTCGCGGCCTCCGCCGCACTGGTCCCCCAGCAGGCCTTCCTCTTCGACGACACGATCCGCGACAACATCACCCTGGGCCTCGACGTCTCCGACGACGAGGTACGCGCCGCGCTGCGCACCGCCCAGGGCGCCGAGTTCGTCGACCGCCTTCCCCACGGGCTGGACACCCAGGTCGGCGAGCGCGGCACCACGCTCTCCGGAGGGCAGCGCCAGCGCATCGCCCTCGCCCGTGCGCTCGTCCGCAAGCCCCGGCTGCTGGTCATGGACGACGCCACCTCGGCCGTCGACCCGCGCGTCGAGGCGGCGATCCTGGCCGGACTCCGCGACGGCGGGACCGGGCCGTCGACCGTCGTGGTCGTCGCCTACCGCAAGGCCACCATCGCGCTCGCCGACGAAGTCGTCTTCATCGACGGCGGCAAGGTCACGGCCCGCGGCCCCCACACCGAACTGGTGCGGACCTCGGCCGGCTACCGGCGGCTCGTCGAGGCCTACGACCGCGCGGCCCGTGACCGCGAACAGGCCGAGGCCCCGCGGGGTGACGGCTCCGGCGACGGGGGCCGCGCCGCACCCGACCGGGACCCGGGCAGCCCGGACGACGCCGACGACACAGACGCCGCAGGCGAGGAGGTGCCCGCGTGACCGCCGTCACGGAACCCGAGCCCGGACTGGAGACGCCGGAGCGCGATACCCCCGCGGGCGGGGCCGTTCCCCCACCCCCGGGACCGACCCCGGACCGGCCGGACGCGACCCGCCCGCGGGAGTCGGGATGGGCCGTGCTGCGCCGCGGCCTCGCGCTCTCGCCCGAGTTCCGCCAAGGCCTCGGCCTCACCCTCGTGCTCGCCGCGCTCGCCACCGCCGGCCGCATCATCGTCCCGCTGACGGTCCAGCTGACCATCGACAACGGTCTGCGCGGCGACGACGGGCCCGACCTCGCGCTCGTTCGGTGGATGATCCTGCCCGCCGCGCTCGCCGTCATCGTCACCGCGCTGTGCTCGTACGGCATGAACGTGCGCATCTACAACGCGAGCGAACGCGGCCTCGCGACGCTGCGCGTGCGCGCGTTCCGCCACGTGCACGACCTGTCCACCCTGCACCAGCAGAGCGAACGCCGCGGCTCGCTCGTCTCCCGGGTCACCGGCGACGTCGACACGATCAGCCGCTTCATCCAGCAGGGCGGCGTCATGGCCGTCGTCAGCGTCGGCCAACTCCTCGTCGTCACCGCGCTGATGCTCGTCTACTCGTGGCAACTGACGCTGCTGGTATGGGCGTGCTTCACCCCGTTGTTCTTCCTGCTGCGGAGCTTCCAGACCCGCATCGCCGCCGCCGCGGACGCGGTGCGCGTCCATGCCGGGCGCATGCTCGGCGCGATCTCCGAACCCGTCGTGGGAGCCTCGGTGGTCCGCGCGCACGCCATCGAGGACCGCACCGCGGCCCGCATCGACGAGGCCATCGAAGGACACCGCGCGGCGCAGACCCGCGCGCAGAAGCTCGTCGCCCTGACCTTCCCGACCGGCGAGATCGCCGTCGGCGTCGGCAACGCGCTCGTCGTCGTGGTCGGCGTACTCCTCGGCGTGGACGGGCAGTTGACGCTCGGCGAACTCGTCGCGTTCCTCTTCCTGGTGACGCTGTTCGTGGCGCCCGTGCAGTTCGGCGTGGAGATCCTCAACGAGGCGCAGAACGCGCTCGCCGGCTGGCGCCGCGTCCTCGAAATCCTCGATGCCGAACCGGACATCGGCGATCCCGGCCCGAACGGCGCCGACCTGCCGCGCGGACCGGTCGAAGTGCGCTTCGACGGCGTCGCGTACGCGTATCCCGGCGGCCCCCGCGTGCTGCACGACGTCGACGTCACGCTCGGCGCCCGCAGCCGGGTCGCGGTGGTCGGCGAGACCGGATCCGGCAAGACGACGTTCGCCAAGCTGCTCACCCGCATCGTCGACCCCGACGAGGGACGCGTCCTGCTGGACGGCATCCCGCTGGCCGACGTCCGCTTCGCGTCGCTGCGGGCACGGGTGGTGATGGTGCCTCAGGACGGATTCCTCTTCGACGCCACGATCCGCGACAACGTCCGCTACGGCCGCCCCGACGCCGACGACGCCGCCGTTTCGGGGGCGTTCGACGACCTCGGCCTCGCCGACTGGCTCGCCGGACTGCCGCAGGGCCTGGACACCCCGGTCGGGCAGCGCGGCGAGTCGCTGTCCGCGGGGGAGCGGCAACTCGTCGCGCTGGCACGGGCGTACGTCGCCGACCCGGACCTGCTGGTGCTCGACGAGGCGACCTCCGCGGTCGACCCGGCCACCGAAGTGCGCATCCAGCGTGCCCTGGACGGGCTGACCCGCGGCCGTACCGCGGTGTTCATCGCGCACCGCATGTCGACGGCCGAATCCGCCGACGAGATCCTGGTGTTCGACGCCGGACGCCTCGTCGAACGCGGACCGCACCGCGAACTCGTCGCCCGGGACGGGACGTACGCGCGGCTGCACACCTCGTGGGCCGCGCAACAGAAGCCCGCGGTCCGCTGACACCAGCGTGTGGGGACGACGCGTCGTCCCCACACGCACGGGGCGCGGACCCGGCCGATCGGCCGAGGACCCGCGCCCCGGGGGCGTCGCCTCATCGCCGTGCGCCCCGAACACGCGGGGCGAGGCGTGCGTACGGAACCGCGCGGCCTACACCAGCGGCCCGTTCAACTTTCCGCCGGCGTCGCGGATCATGCACTGGACCTCGCGGTCACCCTCCTCCCACGAACCCTCCGACGGGAAGATGTAGTCCGCCGCGAGATCGCCCGCGTTCGGCTGCCTCGCGACGATCGGCTTGATCGCGGCCTCGCACAGCTCGCCGGCCTGCCGCTCGGCCTCCGCGTCGCCCGGCCACGGCCCGTCCGCCATGTCCAGGTTCTCCACGTGCTCGGCGTCGTGCGGCGACGAGCACGACACCTTGTTGACCTCGCCCGTCCCGGGCGGGAACACCACGCAGTCGCCGGGACGCATGTCGATCCTCTCGACGGTGCCGCTGTCGTCCGACGGATCCGCGGTCGCCGTCGACGGGCGCGAGGTCGTGGCACTCGGCGAACGCGTCGTCGGGCTCGGGTCGTCGCTCGGCTCCGTCGCCGACTCGGAAGGCGACGCGGAGGAAGACGCGGACGACGAAGCCGACTTGGAACCGCTCGCCGAGGACGACGCGGACGCCTTGTCACCGCTGTTGTCGTCGCCGCCGAGACTCAGCACCAGCCCGATGACGACGCCCGCGACCACCAGGGCGCCGATCACGATCCACGCCACGAGCTTCCCGCTGTTGCCGCCGGAGCCCCCGGGCGGTCCCGGCTGACCCGGCGGAAACGGCGGCGGACCACCGAAGTTGCCGGGCCCGACGGGCCCACCCGGACCACCGGGGCCGGACGGGCCGCCCGGGTAGCCCCCGCCGGGTCCTCCCGGATAGCCGCCTCCGTACGGGCCTCCGCCCCCGTACGGCCCGCTGTTGGCCGCGCCGCTCCCGTACGGTGCGCCGCTGTCGCCACCGGAAGGCGGACCGGCGGGCCAACCGGCTCCCGGGTACTGCGGAGGAGTACTCACGCGCCCACCTCATTTCGCCAGGCGCCGCGCATCCCCGCAGTGCGCCGTATACGTCGACGTTTCCCGATCTCGGCACCGGCCCCGCACCGGCGCCGCACACCCGTCACGACGCCGGAACCACGGAAACGGTTCGCCCCGCGCCCGGTTCGTGTGCCGTGCCCCGGCCGCCGCGGCGTCAGCCGAGCTTCTTGGTGAGCTTCGCGCCGCTGTCGTCGAGAACGAAGCAGGTGACCTCGCGGTTGCCGAGATCCCAGCTCGGTGCCTTCGGGTAGCTGTACTTGAACGTGTACTTGTCCGGGTTCGACTCGCCGGCCGTGACCGCGTCGTACGCCGGCCCGCACCCGTTCTCCGCCTGGCGCTGCAGCTCCGTGTCGTTCGGGTACGTCGACCCGGTCAGGTCGAAGTTCTTGATCACCTGCATGTCGTGCGGCGTGGAGCAGGAGACCTTGTCGAACCGGCCGCCGTCGAGGTCGACGCACTCGCCCACGTCGAGCTGGATGTCCTCGACGGTGTCGTCGGTGGTCGACGAGGTCGGCGTCCGCGTGGACGTGGCCGTCGCCGTCCGCGTGCGGGTCGACGTGGACGTCGGGGTCGACGACTGCGTCGTCTCCGTCTCGGTCGGCGAGGGCGACGTCGAGGCCGTCTCCGACGTGGTCGGCGTCAGCGTCGCCGACGAACTCTGGCTCACGTCCTTCTTGTCGTCGTCACCGCCGCCCACGAGAAACACCAGGGCGGCGATGACACCGCCGACGACCACGAGGGCACCCACGACGGTGAGGATCAGCGGACCGCGCCCGCCGCCCGGGGGAGGACCGGGCGGACCGGGAAAGCCCCCGGGGCCGCCGGGACCGCCCGGGCCGCCGAACCCGCCGCCGTACGTCGGGCCGCCGGGGTACTGCGGACCGCCTCCCGGCGGGCCGGACGGGTACTGCGGACCGCCCGGATACTGCTGGCCTGAATAGTCGCCCGGATAGCCCGGGCTGTTCTGATAGCCCGGATCGGGCTGGTTTCCGTAACCGGGCGGGAAGCCCCCTTGTCCCGGTGGAGGTGGCATCGTCATGCGCAAAGCTTGCCCGATAGCATGAAGTCCCCGCACGCGTGGGTGTCACCGCTTGACAACCAGTGCGGGTCCATGTGGTCACGGTGACCGCGTGATCGCCGCGCGGCCGGACCGTACCCCCGTGTCTGCGAGAATGCGCCCATGACCGGTGCCACACCCCCGCCCGCCCGATCCCCGCGCCCCTCGGATCTCGACCCCGCGATCGCCGCGCTGCTGAAGCGCGACGCCAACGGATTGCTCGTCTCCGTCGCGCAGCAGTACGACACCGGTGAAGTCCTCATGGTCGGCTGGATGGACGACGAGGCGCTGCACCGCACGCTCACCACCGGCCGCTGCACCTACTGGAGCCGCAGCCGCCGCGAGTACTGGGTGAAAGGCGCTACATCAGGCCACACCCAGCGCGTCGTCTCCGTGGCCCTCGACTGCGACGGCGACACCGTGCTGGTCAAGGTGGACCAGGCGGGCGCCGCGTGCCACACCGGCGACCGCACGTGCTTCGACGCGCGGCAGCTCACGGTCACCGGCCCCGCCGTACCCGGCGTTTGACGGCATGTCAGGCAGGGGCGAGGGCAGGGGCGGAGGCGCGGCCGGTGCGCGCTCGGCGACCGGCGGCGCTTCCGGCCGCCGGGCCGTGGGACGCGACCGGGCGGCACCGACACCGGCGGCCACGCGAATACGCCCGACGTCCCATTTCCGCAGCCACATCCACGTATGAGTGCCTTTCCGCGCCCCGGGAGTTCCCGCACCATGACCACCGGCACCGTCACCCCCGACCTCGACGCCTTCCGCACCCTCGCGCGCTCGCTGCGGGTCATCCCCGTCACCCGGCGCTTCCTCGCGGACGGCGACACCCCGGTCGGGCTGTACCGCAAGCTCGCGGCCGAACGCCCCGGCACCTTCCTCCTCGAATCGGCGGAGAACGGGCGTACCTGGTCCCGCTATTCGTTCGTCGGTGTGCGCAGCGCCGCGACCCTCACCGAATCGGCCGGAGCCGCGCGCTGGCTCGGTGAACCGCCGGTCGGCGTCCCCCGCGAGGGCGACCCGCTCACCGTCCTGCGCGGCACCGTCGAGGCCCTGCACACCCCGCACGACATCCCCGGCCTGCCCGATCTGCCGCCCCTGCACGGCGGCATGGTCGGCTACCTCGGCTACGACTTCGTGCGCCGCCTGGAACGACTGCCCGAGCACGCGCGCGACGACCTGCGGGTGCCCGAGCTGATGCTGATGCTCGCGACCGACATAGCGGTGCTCGACCACGCGGACGGCACCGTCCTGCTGATCGCCAACGCGATCAACTGGAACGGGCTGGACTCGGGCGTGGACGACGCCTACCACGACGCGGTCGCCCGCCTCGACGCCATGACCGCCGACCTGGCCGCACCTTCGGACGGGAGCGCGTCGTGCGTGCGCGGCGGCGTCACACCGCAGGGGAACGGCCCGTGGGGCGGCGCCGACTACCGCAAGGCGGTCGATGCCGCGAAGGAGGAGATCCGGGCCGGCGAGGCGTTCCAGATCGTCCTGTCGCAGCGCTTCGAGATGCCCACCGCGGCGAGCGCGCTCGACGTGTACCGCGTGCTGCGGGCGACGAACCCGAGCCCGTACATGTACCTCTTCCGCCTGGCCGGGCCCGACGGCACCGCGAACGGCGGCTTCGACATCGTCGGTTCCAGCCCCGAGGCACTGGTCAAGGTCACCGGCGGGCGCGCGATGCTGCACCCGATCGCGGGCACCCGGCCGCGCGGCGCCGGGCCCGAAGAGGACGCCGCCCTCGCCGAGGAACTCCTCGCCGACCCGAAAGAACGCGCCGAACACCTCATGCTCGTCGACCTCGGCCGCAACGACCTCGGGCGCGTGTGCGCGCCGGGCAGCGTCGAGGTCGTCGACTTCATGTCCGTCGAGCGCTACAGCCACGTCATGCACATCGTCTCGACGGTGGTCGGCGAACTGGACGCCGGCCGCAGCGCTCTCGACGTGCTCACCGCGTGCTTCCCGGCCGGGACGCTTTCGGGCGCCCCCAAGCCGCGCGCGATGGAGATCATCGACGAATTCGAGCCGACCCGGCGCGGGCTGTACGGCGGTTGCGTCGGCTATGTCGACTTCGCGGGCGACCTCGACACCGCGATCGCGATCCGCACCGCGCTGATCCGCGACGGCGTCGCGTACGTCCAGGCGGGCGCGGGCGTGGTCGCCGACTCGGACCCGGTCGCCGAGGACACCGAGTGCCGCAACAAGGCGGCGGCGGTGCTCCGCGCGATCGCCTCGGCGGAGACGCTGAGGCCGGCGCGCTGACTCCGCTCCCGCGGGGCGGCGCACGGTCCTTCGGCATCGTCCCGCGACGCGCGGGCCGTGCCGACGACGGGCCCGGCGCGCGGCCCGCGCGTGCCCGCAGCTCGGAGCATGCCGCGCCGCGGGAACCCGGTCGGCCGACGAGCCGTGCGGCGGTCGGTGAGGGGCGCGGACGGGACGCGGGACCCGGCACGGCACCCTTGGGGGAGGAAAACCGGCAAGCGGGGCCGACGGCGACCGGAACGGAGAGGGCATGGCGGGCGACACGGCGGACGGGGCCGACGAGGTGGACGGACGGGATCGGCCGCGCGAACGGCGGTCGGCCGGAGTCGTGGCGGGGGACCGCCGGGACCCGGGAACCGACGCCGCATCGGCCCCGGACGGCACCGAAGCGGAGACCGGCGTGACCCGGTCGGACCGGGAGTCGGCCGCACAGGGGGCCCGGGATCGCCGGGACGCGGACGCCGACGCCGTCCGTGCGCGGACCGGCAGCGCGCCGGCCGGCGCGACCGGGCCGGCACGGGACGCCGGTGCCGGGCCGGAATCCGTCGCGGCCCCGGCCCGGCACGCGGCCGAGGACGCCCAAGTCCCGCACGCCGACTCCGCACCCGCCCCGGCCGACACCGAGGTCGCTCCCGTCGTCGCGGCCGATTCCGCGCGCAAGGCCGTCCGCCGGGAAATGGGCACCGCACTGCTGCTCGTCGCGGTCGGCGCGGCGGTCGTTCTGTCGCTGGGCGGGCGCGTGTGGGCGAAAGGGGCCGTGGTCGTCCACGGTTCGCGCTTCGCGATCGAGGCCTCGGGGTCGGCGGTCGGCAAACTGCCCGCGGCCCTCGCGCTGCTCGCCCTCGCGGCCGGTGTCGCCACCCTCGCGACCCGGGGGCGCGGGCGCGTCGTCGTCGGCGTGATCCTGGCGGCCGGGGGCGCGGGCATCGTCGCGGCGGCCGTCTCCGGGGCGTCCGACCGCTCGGCGCTCGATTCGCGCGCGGCGGCCAAGGCGGCCGTCGAGGGGGCGCGGGCGATCGATGTCGGCCACACCGTGTGGCCGTGGATCACGGCCCTCGGCGGTGTCCTGATCCTGCTGGGCGGCCTCACGGTGATCGTCCGGGGCCGCAACTGGCCCGGTATGGGCAGCCGTTACGAGACGCCGAGCGCCCGCCCCCGCCGCCGCGTCGCCACCTCGGCCGACATGTGGAACGCCCTGGACCGCGGCGAGGACCCCACCCGCTGACCGGCCGCCCGCCGCTTCACCCCGCGTCCGCGTCCCGTGCGCACCCCGGGTCAAGAGCACTCCGCCGGACAGGGACAATGGTCACCGTGGGCCCCGCGGAAGCGGCCCGTCACCCCGCCACAAGGAGCAACGATGTCGCAAGGCGCCCACCACGGGAACACTCCCGCCGCCTGGACCCTCACGATCCTCGCGCTGGTCGGGTCGACCGTCGCGGGTGTCGCGCTGATCGCCGCCAGTCCGGTGGTGTTCTGGGCGGGCATCGCCATCATCGTGGTCGGTGCCGTCGCCGGCGGCGCGATGCGCATGGCCGGCATGGGCACCGTCCCCGCCCGCCGCTGACCCCGCGCCAGGGCCGCGTCCGGGAGGTTTCCCGGCCGCGGTCGCGCCGGGATCCGGCGGTTGTCGCGGCTCGGCGCGATGCGGCCCGGCCGAACCCGGCGATCGTTCTCGGCCACGGCACCCGGGGGAACCGCGCCTCCTTCGCGGCCGTTCAGGCCGGGCGGGGAGGTCTCGCCGGGTCGCGCCGGACGCGTCCGCGGCGTCGCACGCCCCGAGCCGCCGCGCCCTGGGCAGGGGATCCGCCCGTTTCGGCCCGAGATCGGATGGCTTGCTCCGTGCGCACCGGGCCGGGATGTCCCGGGGTCGCTAATGTGGGCCTGCCGTCCGGTGCCGTCCGGACCAGGGGACCGGCGCGCGGGAGGCTTTTCGCACCCGCGGGCGGGCGGGCGCGAAGGGGACGCACGCGATGAGTCAGGGCTATCCGCCGCAGTACCCCGGTGGCCCGCGGCCCCAGGGGTGGGGAGCCGGCGGGGGTTTCGGGGACTCCGATCCGCCCGTGGCGCCGACCACGCCGTACGGCTATCCCGGCCGTCCTCGGCCGCCCGGGTTCCAGCCCCCGGGCATGGCGCCCGTGCCCGCGACCCCGCCGCCGGACAACTACCTCGCGTGGGCCGTGCTGGCGACGGTCTTCTGCTGCTTCCCGGCCGGGATCCCCGCGCTGGTCGCCGCGACGTCGGTCAACGAGCGCTGGCTGCGCGGCGACATCGCCGGCGCCCGGGACGCGTCCCTCCGGGCCCGCAACTGGACCATCGGCGCCGTGCTTCTCGGCGTCATCTTCTGGACCACCTGGATGATCGGGGTCTTCGTGCTCGGCTGGAAGGACACGCTGGGCGACCTGTGACCCCGCGTCGGTCCTGAACTCCCGGAAACGCCACCGGGATGACCGCACGGGCGGGTACGCGGGCGGCCACCCGAAAGCGTCCGGGGGTTGGAAGGCCGGGCCGGGGCGGTGCACGATGAACGGCGTGACCGGTGCCACGCCTTCCGGTGCCGCGGGCCCGGAGGGGCACCCGCGGCACGACCTCCCGCCCGCCGCCGTGTGGCCGCGCGTCCCGTCCGAGGCCCCGGCCCCCGCCGGTACGCTCGCGCAGCGCCTCCTCGCGCCCGCCGGGACGGCGCTGGGCGCCGCGGGGGCAGCCGCGTACGTCGCCGTGGTCGACCCGGGTCGGCCCGGGCACTACCCCACGTGTCCGTTTTTCGCCGTCACCGGGCTGTTCTGCCCCGGCTGCGGCGGACTCCGCTGCGCGCACGCCCTCGCGCACGGCGACGTCGTCTCGGCGCTGGCGCTCAACGCGTTCGCGGTCGCGATGGTTCCGCTGATCGTGTGCATTTGGCTGCGCTGGACCGTGCGTTCGCTCCGGGGGCGTACGCGCACGACCGCGGCCGACCCGAGGCTGATCCGCGTCCTGGTCGCCGCCATCGTGGTGTTCGCCGTCGCGCGCAACCTGCCGTTCGGCGGCGCGCTCGCGCCGTGACGTCGCCCCGCGGCAATGCTCTGACCTGCGGATTTTCATCAGAACGCCAGAGAGGCGGCGGCAAAATGCCCGTCTTGCGGACGGCTGGACAGCCCGGCCGCGGAACGCCGTATGCTGCCTGCGTCTCTTCGGCGGCACGCGGGACACTCGGCCCTCCGCCGGGCCGATACCATCGAAGAGGCCGGAACCATCGGACAACGCGGGCGTTGTGGGACACCCGGTCCGGCGACCCGGTCGGACCACTCCAGTCCGTCACCTGTGACGAGGGGAAGCAAAGCGTGAGTGTGCTCGACCAGATCATCGACGGTGTGAGCGCCGACCTCGCCGAGCGACAAGCCCGGGTGCCACTTGACGAGATCAAAGACATGGCCGCCGCGGCGGCCCCCGCGAAGGACGTCCTCGGGGCCCTGCGCGCCGGCGGCGTCGCCGTCATCGCCGAGGTGAAGCGGTCCAGCCCCTCGAAGGGCGCACTCGCCGCGATCGCCGACCCCGCCGGGCTCGCCGCCGACTACGAGGCCGGCGGCGCCGCGGTCATCTCCGTGCTGACCGAACAGCGCCGCTTCGGCGGGTCGCTCGACGACCTCGACGCCGTCCGGGCACGTGTCGACATCCCGGTCCTGCGCAAGGACTTCATCGTCACGAGCTACCAGCTGTGGGAAGCCCGCGCACACGGCGCCGACCTGGCGCTCCTCATCGTCGCCGCGCTCGAACAGAACGCGCTCGTCTCGCTCATCGAGCGCGCCAAGTCGATCGGCCTCACCCCGCTCGTCGAGGTGCACGACGAGGAGGAGACCGAGCGTGCGCTGGAGGCCGGCGCGCAGATCATCGGCGTCAACGCGCGCAACCTCAAGACCCTTGAGGTCGACCGCTCCAACTTCGCCCGCATCGCCCCGATGATCCCCGACACCGTCGTCCGCATCGCCGAATCCGGCGTACGCGGCCCGCACGACCTCATCGCGTACGCCAACTCCGGCGCCGACGCGGTCCTCGTCGGCGAATCCCTCGTGACCGGCCGCGACCCGCGCAGCAGCGTCGCCGACCTCGTCGCCGCCGGCGCGCACCCCGCGCTGCGCCACGGACGCGGCTGACCCGGACGACCGCACCCCCCACCATGAACCAGCGCTCCGAAGCCCGCCACGTGCCCGAGGCGGTGTGCCCGTGAACTGCCGTGACCTGGCCGGGCGTTTCGCGCGCGGCGCGAAGCCGCGCGGCTGTCGCGCGCCCGCCCGCCGCGTGCTCGGCCGCCGGGTCCGGTTCGTCATCGGATGCGAGCCCGGCCAGGTCCCCGGGAGGCGATGGCGCCACCGCTGACCCCCCGTCAGTCGTGGCCGTCCCCGGTGCGGTGCCAACGCACCGGCGACAGCGTGCCGTTCGCGGCCCGGCCGTCACCAGGCCCCGGACCCGCCCGGCGTCCCAACAACCTCGCCCAGAGGATCGACACGCATATGTCCCGTGAGGCAACCTCCGCATCCCAGCCGGACCCGTCCGGCCACTTCGGCGTCTTCGGCGGCCGGTTCCTGCCCGAAGCGCTCATCGCCGCCCTCGACGAACTGACCGTCGCGTACGAGAAGGCCAAGACCGACCCTGAGTTCCAGGCCGAGTTCACCGGCCTGCTCACGGACTACGCGGGCCGGCCCAGCATCATCACCGAAGCGCCCCGCTTCGCCGAACACGCCGGCGGCGCCCGCGTCCTCCTCAAGCGCGAGGACCTCAACCACACCGGCTCGCACAAGATCAACAACGTGCTCGGGCAGGCGCTCCTCACCCAGCGCATGGGCAAGACCCGCGTCATCGCCGAGACCGGCGCCGGCCAGCACGGCGTCGCCACCGCGACCGCCTGCGCCCTCCTCGGGCTCGACTGCGTCGTCTACATGGGCGAGGCCGACACCAAGCGCCAGGCGCTCAACGTCGCCCGCATGCGCGTCCTCGGCGCCGAGGTCGTGCCTGTCGCCATCGGGTCGCGCACCCTCAAGGACGCCATCAACGAAGCCCTCCGCGACTGGGTCACCAACGTCGACAACACCCACTACCTGCTCGGCACCGCGGCCGGGGCGCACCCCTTCCCGGCCATGGTGCGCGACTTCGTGCGCATCGTCGGCGTCGAGGCGCGCCGGCAGGTCCTGGACCTCACCGGCCGGCTGCCCGACGCCGTCGCGGCGTGCGTCGGCGGGGGATCCAACGCCATCGGCATCTTCCACGCGTTCATCCCCGACGAGGGCGTCAGGCTGTACGGCTTCGAGGCCGGCGGCGACGGCGTCGAGACCGGGCGGCACGCGGCCTCGATCACCGGCGGCGCGATCGGCGTCCTGCACGGCGCCCGCACGTACCTGCTCCAGGACGAGTACGGCCAGACCCAGGAGAGCCACTCCATCTCCGCCGGGCTCGACTACCCGGCCGTCGGCCCCGAGCACGCGTGGCTGCACGACACCGGTCGCGCCCAATACCGCCCGGTGACCGACGCCGCCGCGATGGAGGCGTTCCACCTCCTGTGCCGCACCGAGGGCATCATCCCGGCCATCGAATCGGCCCACGCCCTCGCCGGCGCCATCGAGATCGGCCGGGAACTCGGCCCCGACGCCACCATCCTGGTCAGCCTCTCCGGGCGCGGCGACAAGGACATGCACACCGCCGCCCGCTACTTCGACCTGTTCGACGCGGACGTCCGCGAGGAGGACCAGCAGTGACCCGCCTTTCGCACGTCCTGGCCACCTGCCGCGCCGAGAACCGCGCGGCCCTCATCGGCTACCTGCCCGCCGGGTACCCCTCCGCCGAGGGCTCGGCCGCCGCCGCCCGCGCGATGGTCGAGGGCGGCTGCGACATCATCGAGATCGGGCTGCCCTACAGCGACCCGCAGATGGACGGGCACGTCATCCAGCGCGCCGTCGAACACGCGCTCGCCCACGGCACCAACACCCACCACGTCATCGCCAACGCGCGCGCGGTCGCCGAAACCGGGGCCGCCGCGCTGGTCATGTCCTACTGGAACCCCATCGAGCGGTACGGCGTCGACCGGTTCGCCGAGGAACTCGCCGCGGCCGGCGGCGCCGGGGTCATCACCCCCGACCTCATCCCCGACGAGGCCGCCGACTGGATCGCCGCGACCGACAAGCACGGGCTCGACCGCGTCTTCCTCGTCGCGCCCTCGTCGACCGACGCCCGGCTGAAGCTCACCACCGACGCCTGCGGCGGCTTCGTCTACGCCGCGTCGACGATGGGCATCACCGGCACCCGCGCCACCGTCGGGGAGCGCGCCGCCGAACTCGTCGCCCGCACCCGCAAGGTCACCGACCTGCCGGTCTGCGTCGGCCTCGGGGTCTCCACCGCCGCCCAGGCCGCCGAGATCGCCGGGTACGCCGACGGCGTCATCGTCGGCTCGGCGTTCGTCCGGGCGCTGCTCGACGCCGCAACCGACCAGGCCGGCGTCGACGCGGTCCGCGCGCTCGCCGCGGGGCTGGCCGAGGGAGTGCGCGCCGGGCGCTGAGCGCGTGCCACCGGCTCCGGCGGCAAATTTGGACAAACCCAACTAGATGGCATCATGGCGGGCGGTTGCTTCCACCGGGAGGCAACCGCCCGCCGCCGTTTGACTTCAACGAGTTACCCCGGATGCAGGAACCTCGCGCCCACTCAGACGGTTAAACAAAGGGCCAGCCCCACACCGTCCGCGTTGGAGGTCAACCGCATGGGCTCGCACGGCACGACCCCGGCAGCACGCCACCCGCATCGGAGGACGCGATGAACGCCGCACTCGTCGCCGACACCACCGCCCGCGGAGGAGCCGGCCGCCCCGCGCTCCGCCGCGCGCTGCCGTGGATCGGCGTCGCCGCCCGCATAGGCCTCGCGGTCGTCTGGGCGTGGGCCGGCTGGGAGAAGGCCGCCAACCCCGCACAGGCCGCGCAGGCCGTGCGCGCGTTCGACGTCCTCCCCGAAAGCCTCGTCGAACCCATCGGGTACGCCCTGCCGTACCTCGAGCTCGGGCTTGCCGCGCTGCTGCTGATCGGGCTCGGCACGCGCATCGTCGCGGGATTGTCCGCGCTGCTCCTCGTCGTCTTCATCGCCGGCATCGCGCAGGCGTGGTCACGCGGCCTCGCGATCGATTGCGGATGCTTCGGCGGCGGCGGGCCGATCGCGCCCGACCAGACGAAGTACCTCCAGGAGATCCTGCGCGACCTGGCGTTCATGGTGCCCGCGGTGTGGCTGCTCTTCCTGCCCCGCACCCGGCTGTCCGCCGACGCCTGGCTCGCCGTCGACGACCTTCCCGAGGACGACGACCCGCACGACGACTGACCCCTACCGCCCCCCGCGCTCGCGCCGCGCGAAAAAGCCGGGAACCCGGCAGGGTCCCCGCCCGACAAACTGACCGACGCCCTGCCGTGCCTTCACCCGCCCGACATTTCAGGCTTCGACCCGGCTTCGCGGCGCGATCGACCCGTTCACACACGCCCGACCGACAGATAGACGGTGACCTGAGGACATGAGCAAGAAGAACGACGACGGCAAGCGCTCCGCCCGCGAGCGCATGCAGGCGGAGCGCGCCCGCCGACAAGCGGTGGAGAAGCGCAAGCGCGCGCTGATCATCGGCGGCTCGGTCGTCGCGGTCCTCGCCGTCGCCGCGACGATCGGCATCGTGGTGGGCAACTCCGAGTCCAGCAAGAACGAGTCCAGTTGGGCCAAGGTCGCCGACCAGCCCCTGCGGCAGCCCGCCAACACGACCGGCACCGTGATCTCGTACGGCAGCAACCCGAACGCGCCGGTCATGACCATCTACGAAGACTTCCGCTGCCCGATCTGCGACCAGGTCGAGAGGACGCTCGGCCCGACGATCCAGCAGATGGCCGACGCCGGACAGATCCGGGTCGACTTCCACATCGCGTCGTTCCTCGACCGCAACCTCGGCGGCAACGGCTCGAAGTACGCTGCCAACGCCGCGGCGTGCGCGCAGGACGCCGGCAAGTTCAAGGCGTACCACGACGTCCTGTACACCAACCAGCCCGAGGAGACCAACGACAAGTTCGCCGACAAGTCGTACCTCCTCGAACTGGCCGACCAGGTCCCCGGCCTCCGGAGCCCCGCGTTCGACCAGTGCGTCAACGACCTGTCGTTCGCGCCGTGGGTGAAGGCGTCCCAGGAGGACTTCAACAACGCGAAGGTCGGCGACTCCGAGGTCACCGGCACCCCGACCATCGCCATGAACAACCAGAAGCTGAAGTACACCGAGGGCAACCAGATCATGAGCCCGGACGCCTTCCGCGCCCAGGTCCAGCAGATCATCGCCACGATCCCGCAGACCGGCTGACCGCCGCCGCCCGCCGGACGCGACGAGCCCGCGTCCGGCGGGCACGCCGCGACCGGCGGCCCGCCGTCCGGGCGAGGAGCACACCCGGGGCCGGGCCGTCGCGTGGATCGTGGCGCTGCTCACACCGCGCCGGCCCGAAGGCCCCGGCGGGCCTCCCGCGCCGCACCGCGCGCTCACGTCCTCGGCGAGCCCTCCGCCCCGTCGCCCTCCGTCCGCAGACGGGCCGCCACGGGCGGTGATCTCCCCCGCGGTGGCCGCCCTCCGCCGCGGGCGACGCGGTCGAGCCGGGCCTCGCCGCCGATCCGTGACCGGCGCGGCTCCCCGCGGGCGCGATCGGCAAGGTAGTTTCGTCCCTGCCATGGATCTCGCATACATCCCCAGCCCGTCACGCGGTGTCGTGCACCTCGGACCGCTGCCGCTGCGCGGGTACGCGCTCTGCATCATCATCGGCGTCATCGTGGCCATCTGGCTGGGCGAACGCCGCTGGATCGCCCGGGGCGGCCGTCCCGGCACGGTGATGGACATCGCCGTGTGGGCCGTGCCGTTCGGCATGGTCGGCGGGCGGCTCTACCACGTGATCACCACACCCGGGCCGTACTTCGGCGACGGCGGCGACCCCATGCAGGCGTTCGCCGTCTGGAAGGGCGGGCTCGGGATCTGGGGCGCGATCCTCCTCGGCGGCGTCGGCACCTGGATCGCGTGCCGCCGGCGCGGCATCCCGATGCCCGCGATGGCCGACGCCCTCGCCCCCGGCATCGTCCTCGCGCAGGCCGTCGGGCGCTGGGGCAACTGGTTCAACCAGGAGCTGTACGGCAAGGCCACCGACCTGCCCTGGGCCGTCAAGATCGACGCCGATCACAGCCCGGACGGCATCGCCGGCACGTACCACCCGACGTTCCTGTACGAGTCCCTGTGGTGCGTCGGCGTCGCCGCGCTGGTGATCTGGGCGGACCGCCGGTTCAAACTCGGCCACGGCCGCGCGTTCGCGCTGTACGTCGCCGCGTACACCATCGGCCGGTTCTGGGTCGAATACCTGCGGATCGACGAGGCCGAGCACTTCCTCGGCATGCGGCTCAACAACTGGACCTCGATCCTCGTCTTCGCCGGCGCCCTCGCGTACATCTCCATCTCCGCGCAGCGGCACCCCGCCCGTGAGGAGCCCGCCTCGCTCAAGGGCACCCGGCCGGTCGAAGGCGAAGGCGAGGGCGGGGACGATGACGCGGACCGAGCCGACGACGAGCCGGCCGCGGCCGACCGGGAGGACGAGCGCGGCGACCCCGTCGAGTCCGCCGCGGAGATCCCGGACGCGGATGCGGGGGAACGGGAAGAAGAAGCCCCGCGCGAGCGTTCCAAGGACGGTTCGACACGTTCCTGAGAACGCGTGCGCAACCCCGAGCAGCCCGTCTGACCTGCACGTTTGGTCAGCCTTGCCTTGCTGGTGAGGCCTCGCGCCGCGCGGTAGCGTCGAAAGACACCGAAGGCCAGAGGCGTCCCGCGAGGAGGGTCACACGTGAGCGGCACCGGCGGGGCACGCGACGCCGCGGCGATGGCCGGGGCGTCGGCCCGACCCCTCGGTTCGCAGGGCACGGCCGTGCACGACGGCGGTGAACCCCAGATCGACCACAGCCACCGCGACATCGCGGGAGGCTGGCTGCGGCCCGCGGTTTTCGGCGCGATGGACGGCCTCGTCTCCAACTCGGCGCTGATCGCGGGCGTCGCCGGCAGCAACGCCACCGCGTCGACCATCGCGATCACCGGGCTCGCGGGTTTGGCCGGCGGCGCGTTCTCGATGGCCGCCGGCGAATACACCTCGGTCGCCTCGCAGGGCGAACTCGCCCAGGCCGAGGTCGAGGTCGAGCGGCGCGAACTCGTCCGCGCGCCGGAGGCCGAGCGCCACGAACTCGCCGAGCTGTACATCGCGCGCGGACTCGACGAGAAACTCGCCCACGAGGTCGCCGCGCAGCTGTCGCGCGACCCCGATCAGGCCCTGGAGATCCACGCCCGCGAGGAGCTGGGCGTCGACCCGCACGACCTGCCGTCCCCCTGGCTCGCCGCGGGCGCGTCGTTCGCGGCGTTCGCGGTCGGCGCGATCCTGCCGCTGCTGCCGTACCTGCTCGGCGCCACCTCGCTGTGGCCGGCGATCATCCTCACACTCACCGGTCTGTTCGTCGCCGGTGCCGCCGTGTCGCACGTCACGGCCAAGCCGTGGTGGTTCGGCGGCCTGCGCCAGCTTCTGCTCGGTACGGTCGCGGGTGGCCTGACCTACCTGTTGGGCATGGCCATCGGCCAGGGCATCGGCTGACCGGAAACACCGCTCATCCGTCCCACCCCACGAGATCCACCGAGACCCACGTAACACCGCCGTCACCGGAAACCGGCCGTTCACGCAATGACCATCCGCGGTACGCGTGATCGACCGTTTCGGTGAACGGACGCCCGGGAATGAGCCATGGGCGCGGCGGCGGTGACACGCGGAAACCGGACACCCACGCCCCGATTTACCCCGAGGTGTCCGAATGACGAGACAACGATGTCTTGTGTTCCGGATGCCACAACTGATCGTGTAACCTGCACGAAATCGCAGAGGGCCAACGTCGTCCCTGTTGCGCACCAAACGCCACGACGACGACGGGAGCGCCCATGCCTCCTGCTGCACCCACACCCCGCCGCAGCCCCCTCTTCTCGGCGTCTCCCGCGCCCCAGGGCCTGTACGACCCGCGCATGGAGCACGACGCCTGCGGAGTCGGTTTCGTCGCCACGCTCACCGGCGAGCCCAGCCACGACATCGTCCAGCAGGCGCTGACCGTGCTCCGCAACATGGAGCACCGCGGCGCCACCGGCGCCGAACCGGACACCGGTGACGGTGCGGGCATCCTCACGCAGATCCCGGACGAGTTCTTCCGGGCCGTGACGGGCTTCGACCTGCCCCGGGCCGGCGCCTACGCCGCCGGTATGGCGTTCCTCCCCGACGACGACGTCCACGCCGGGCGCGCCAAGTCGTCCATCGAGCGCATCGCCGCCGAGGAAGGCCTCAAGGTCGTCGGCTGGCGCGACGTCCCCACCACCCCCGAGCTGGTCGGTACGACCGCGCGCGCCACGATGCCGCGCTTCGCACAGGTCTTCGTCGCCGACGCCACGGGGGAACGCGACGGCATCGCGCTCGACCGCCTCGCCTTCTGCGTGCGCAAGCGCGCCGAACGCGAGGTCGACGTCTACTTCGCGTCGCTGTCCGCGCGCACCCTGGTCTACAAGGGCATGCTGACCACCGGCCAGCTGGAACCCTTCTTCCCCGACCTGTCCGACCGGCGCTTCACGTCCGCCATCGGCCTGGTCCACTCGCGGTTCTCCACCAACACGTTCCCGGCGTGGCCGCTCGCCCACCCGTACCGCTTCATCGCGCACAACGGCGAGATCAACACGGTCATGGGCAACCGCAACTGGATGGCCGCCCGCGAGTCGATGATCGCCACCGACCTCATCCCCGGCGACCTGTCGCGGCTGTTCCCGATCTGCACCCCCGGGGCGTCCGACTCCGCGTCGTTCGACGAGGTCCTCGAACTGCTGCACCTCGGCGGCCGGAGCCTGCCCCACGCGGTCCTGATGATGATCCCGGAGGCGTGGGAGAACCACACCTCCATGGACGCCGCGCGCCGCGACTTCTACCGCTACCACGGCACCGTCATGGAGCCCTGGGACGGACCCGCCTGCGTCACCTTCACCGACGGCACCCGCATCGGAGCCGTCCTGGACCGCAACGGCCTGCGGCCCTCCCGCTACTGGGTCACCGACGACGGGCTCGTCGTCCTGTCCTCCGAGGTCGGCGTCCTCGACATCGAACCCGCGCGGATCGTCCGCAAGGGCCGGCTCCAGCCCGGACGCATGTTCCTCGTCGACACCGAGGCGCACCGCATCGTCGAGGACGACGAGATCAAGTCCGCCCTCGCCGCCGAACACCCGTACAGCGAGTGGCTGCACGCCGGACTCGTCAACCTCCGGGACCTGCCCGAGCGCGAGCACGTCGTCCACACGCACGCGTCCGTCAGCCGCCGCCAGCAGACCTTCGGCTACACCGAGGAAGAACTCCGCGTCATCCTCGCGCCCATGGCCCGCACCGGCGGCGAACCCCTCGGCTCGATGGGCACCGACAGCCCCATCGCCGCGCTCTCCGACAAGCCGCGCCTGCTCTTCGACTACTTCGTACAGCTCTTCGCCCAGGTCACCAACCCCCCGCTGGACGCCATCCGCGAGGAACTCGTCACCTCGCTCGGCACCTTCGTCGGCCCCCAGACCAACCTGCTCGACCCCACCCCGGCCGCCTGCCGCAACGTGGTCCTGCCGTTCCCGGTCCTCGACAACGACGAGCTGGCCAAGCTCATCCACATCAACGCCGACGGGGACATGCCCGGCCTCAAGGCCGCCACCATCTCCGGGCTCTACCCGGTCGACGGCGGCGGGGACGCCCTGCGCCGCCGCATCGAGGAGATCCGCACCGAGGCGACCACCGCCATCGCGAACGGCGCGCGCATCATCGTGCTGTCCGACCGGCACTCCGACGCCGAGCACGCGCCCATCCCCTCGCTGCTGCTCACCAGCGCCGTGCACCACCACCTGATCCGCACCAAGACCCGCACCCAGGTCGGCCTCATCGTCGAGGCCGGCGACGTCCGCGAGGTCCACCACGTCGCCCTGCTCATCGGCTACGGCGCCGCCGCGGTCAACCCCTACCTCGCGATGGAGTCCGTCGAGGACCTCGTCCGCGACGGCGTGTTCCTGCGCGACATCGAGGCCGACAAGGCCATCGCGAACCTCATCAAGGCGCTCGGCAAGGGCGTCCTGAAGGTCATGTCCAAGATGGGCATCTCGACCGTCTCCTCCTACCGCGGCGCACAGGTCTTCGAGGCCGTCGGCCTCGCCGACGGCGTCGTCGCCGAGTACTTCACCGGCACGACCAGCAAGCTCGGCGGGATCGACCTCGACGTCATCGCCCGCGAGGTCGCCCAACGCCACGCCACGGCCTATCCGCCCAGCGGTATCGCGCCGTCCCACCGCCGCCTCGAAATCGGCGGCGAGTACCAGTGGCGCCGCGAGGGCGAACCGCACCTGTTCGACCCCGAGACCGTCTTCCGGCTCCAGCACTCCACCCGCGAGCGCCGGTACGACATCTTCAAGAAGTACACCTCGCGCGTCGACGAGCAGTCCGAGCGGCTGATGACCCTGCGCGGCCTGTTCCGGTTCGCGGACACCGGCCGCACACCCGTCCCCATCGACGAGGTCGAGCCGGTCAGCGCCATCGTCAAGCGCTTCTCC
Organism: Yinghuangia sp. ASG 101; assembly: GCF_021165735.1. GTDB lineage: Bacteria > Actinomycetota > Actinomycetes > Streptomycetales > Streptomycetaceae > Yinghuangia. The sequence goes on from NZ_CP088911.1 coordinate 5,810,409, forward strand.
ACCGGCGCCATGTCGTACGGCTCCATCTCCATGGAGGCGCACGAAACCCTCGCCATCGCGATGAACCGCCTCGGCGGCAAGTCCAACACCGGCGAAGGCGGCGAGGACCCCGAGCGCCTGTACGACCCCGAGCGCCGCTCCGCGATCAAGCAGGTCGCCTCCGGCCGCTTCGGCGTCACCTCCGAATACCTCGTCAACGCCGACGACATCCAGATCAAGATGGCGCAGGGCGCCAAGCCCGGCGAAGGCGGCCAGCTGCCCGGCCACAAGGTCTACCCCTGGGTGGCCAAGACCCGGCACTCCACCCCCGGCGTCGGCCTCATCTCGCCGCCCCCGCACCACGACATCTACTCGATCGAAGACCTCGCGCAGCTCATCCACGACCTGAAGAACGCCAACCCCCAGGCGCGGATCCATGTCAAGCTCGTCGCCGAGGTCGGGGTCGGCACCGTCGCGGCCGGCGTGAGCAAGGCCCACGCCGACGTCGTCCTCATCTCCGGACACGACGGCGGCACCGGCGCCTCCCCGCTCACGTCGCTCAAGCACGCGGGCGGCCCCTGGGAGCTGGGCCTCGCCGAAACCCAGCAGACGCTGCTGCTCAACGGCCTGCGCGACCGCATCGTCGTGCAGACCGACGGCCAGCTCAAGACCGGCCGCGACGTCGTCATCGCCGCGCTCCTCGGCGCCGAGGAGTACGGCTTCGCGACCGCGCCGCTCGTCGTCTCCGGCTGCGTCATGATGCGCGTCTGCCACCTGGACACCTGCCCCGTCGGCGTCGCCACCCAGAACCCCGAGCTGCGCTCCCGGTACAGCGGCAAGGCCGAATACGTCGTCAACTTCTTCGAGTTCATCGCCGAGGAAGTCCGCGAACACCTCGCCGCCCTGGGCTTCCGCAGCCTCGACGAGGCAATCGGCCGCGCCGAACTGCTCGACACCACCGCGGCCGTCGACCACTGGAAGGCCGAGGGCCTCGACCTCGCACCGCTCTTCCACGTGCCCGAGCTTCCCGAGGGCGCCGCCCGCTCCTGCACGACCGTCCAGGACCACGGCCTCACCAAGGCGCTCGACAACCAGCTCATCCAGCTGGCCGCCGACGCCCTGGAGAAGGCCGAACCCGTCCGTATCCAACTGCCGGTGCAGAACATCAACCGCACCGTCGGCACGATGCTCGGACACGAGGTCACCAAGCGGTACCGCGGCGCGGGCCTGCCCGACGACACCATCGACATCACCCTCACCGGCTCCGCCGGGCAGTCGTTCGGCGCGTTCGTCCCCCGCGGGGTCACCCTCCGCCTCGAAGGCGACGGCAACGACTACGTCGGCAAGGGCCTCTCCGGCGGACGCGTCATCCTCCGCCCGGCCCGCGACGCCGCCTTCGCCGCGGAAGACAACGTCATCGCCGGCAACACCATCGCGTACGGCGCCACCGGCGGCGACATACTCATCCGAGGCCGCGTCGGCGAGCGCTTCTGCGTCCGCAACTCCGGCGCCACCGTCGTCGCCGAAGGCGTCGGCGACCACGGATGCGAGTACATGACCGGCGGACGCGCCGTCGTCCTCGGCCCGACCGGGCGCAACTTCGCCGCGGGCATGTCGGGCGGCGTCGCCTACCTCCTCGACCTCGACCGCGACAACATCAACACCGAACTGGCCGGCATCGAGGAACCCACCGCGACCGACCTCGCGGAACTGCACGACGTCGTGCGGCGCCACTACGAGGAGACCGGCTCCACGATCGCCGAACAACTCCTCGCCGACTGGGACACCGCGTCCCGGCGCTTCGGCAAGATCATGCCGAGGGACTACAAGGCAGTGCTCGCCGCCAAGGACGCCGCCGAGCAGGCCGGACTCACCGAGTCCGAGACCGTCCAGAAGATGATGGAGGCGGCACATGGCTGACCCGAAGGGATTCCTCACCACCCCCCAGCAGCACGGCACACGCCGCCCCGTCGACGTGCGCATCCGCGACTGGAAAGAGGTCTACGAGGAGCGCACCCTCCTCCCCATCATCACCAAGCAGGCCGGACGCTGCATGGACTGCGGCATCCCGTTCTGCCACAACGGCTGCCCCCTCGGAAACCTCATCCCCGAGTGGAACGACCTGGTCTGGCGCGAGGACTGGGAAGGCGCCGCCGAACGCCTGCACGCCACCAACAACTTCCCCGAGTTCACCGGACGCCTCTGCCCCGCGCCCTGTGAATCCGCGTGCGTGCTCGGCATCAACCAGCCCGCCGTCACCATCAAGAACGTCGAGGTGTCGATCATCGACCGGGCCTGGGACGACGGCAACGTCGCACCCCAGCCTCCCGAGCGCCTCTCGGGCAAGACCGTCGCCGTCATCGGCTCCGGCCCCGCCGGCCTCGCCGCCGCGCAGCAGCTCACGCGCGCCGGCCACACCGTCGCCGTCTACGAGCGCGCGGACCGCATCGGAGGGCTCCTCCGCTACGGCATCCCCGAGTTCAAGATGGAGAAGCGCCACATCAACCGCCGCATCGAGCAAATGCGCGCGGAAGGCACCAAGTTCTACACCGGCATGCAGATCGGTACCGACGTCGACGCCGCCGGCCTCCGCCGCCGCTACGACGCCGTCGTCGTCGCCGCCGGCGCCACCGCGTGGCGCGAGCTGCCCGTCCCCGGCCGCGAACTGGGCGGCGTCCACCAGGCGATGGAATACCTCCCCTACGCCAACAAGGTCCAGGAGGGCGACCTCGTCACCTCGCCGATCGACGTCGCCGGCAAGCACGTCGTCATCATCGGCGGCGGCGACACCGGTGCCGACTGCCTCGGCACCGCCCACCGCCAGGGCGCCGCGTCGGTGACCCAGCTGGAGATCATGCCGCGGCCGTCCGAGGAACGCCCCGCGACCCAGCCGTGGCCGACCTTCCCGATGATCTACCGCGTCGCCAGCGCCCACGAGGAGGGCGGCGAACGCGTCTACTCCGTCAACACCCAGGAGTTCGTCGGCGGCGAAGACGGCCGCGTCAAGGCCCTGCGCCTCGTCGAGGTCACCATGGTCGACGGCCGCTTCCAGCCCGTCGAGGGCACCGAGCGCGAAATCCCCGCCGACTACGTCTTCCTCGCGATGGGCTTCACCGGCACCGACCGCGCCAACGGCCTCATCGAACAACTCGGGCTGGACCTGGACGACCGCGGCAACATCGCCCGCGACGGCGCGTACGCCACCAACGTCGAAGGCGTCTACGTCGCCGGAGACGCGGGACGCGGCCAGTCGCTCATCGTCTGGGCGATCGCCGAAGGCCGCTCCTGCGCCGCCGAGGTCGACCAGTGGCTCACCGGCGGCACCAACCTGCCGCGCCCCATCAAGCCCACCGACCGCCAACTCCTCGTCTGAGCGGCCCCGGTCCGCTCCCGACCGGTCCGAGCCCGGACCGGTCGGGACCCGGCACCGAACCCCCGCGAAATCGCGCCGGGTTCACCCCGGATTCCCCCGAACGTTCCGCTCCGGACAGAACCATCCATGGCCCCCGCGTCGTTACATTCGGTGCGGGGGCTCCGTACGTTCGGTGCCCCCCGCTCGGCCGGCAAGGCGTCGGCCGACCCCAGCGGCAAACCGGACGCCGCCCCACTCGTTACCTTCCGGTAGGAACTAGGGTTGACCTCATGCGTCGAGCCAAAATTGTCTGCACTCTGGGCCCAGCCACCAACAGCTACGAGCAGATCCGCACGCTCGTGGACGCAGGCATGGACGTAGCCCGCTTCAACCTCAGCCACGGCAGCTACGCCGAGCACGAAGAGCGCTATCACCGCGTCCGCAAGGCATCTGACGAGTCCGGCCGCAGCGTCGGCATCCTCATGGACCTCCAGGGTCCCAAGATCCGCCTCGGCAACTTCGCCGAAGGCCCCGTGCTCCTCGAACGCGGCGACGAGTTCACCATCACCACCGAAGAGGTGCCCGGCGACCGCCACGAGGTCTCCACCACCTACAAGGGACTCCAGGGCGACGTCGGCAAGGGCGAACGCATCCTCGTGGACGACGGCCGCGTCACCCTCGAGGTCACCGACGTCGAAGGCCCCCGCGTCCACACGATGGTCATCGAGGGGGGCATGGTCTCCGACCACAAGGGGCTCAACCTCCCCGGCGTCGCCGTCAGCGTCCCCGCCCTCTCCGACAAGGACATCGAAGACCTCCGCTGGGCGCTGCGCATCCGCTGCGACCTGGTCGCCCTCTCCTTCGTCCGCAGCGCCGAGGACGTCGCCGACGTCCACCGCATCATGGACGAAGTCGGCTACCGCGTCCCGGTGATCGCCAAGATCGAGAAGCCCCAGGCGGTCGCCAACCTGGAGGAGATCGTCGAGGCCTTCGACGGCATCATGGTCGCCCGCGGCGACCTCGGCGTCGAAATGCCCCTCGAACAGGTCCCCCTCGTCCAGAAGCGCTGCATCACACTCGCCCGGGCGAACGCCAAGCCCGTCATCGTCGCGACGCAGATGCTCGACTCGATGATCAACGCCTCGCGCCCCACCCGCGCGGAGGCCTCCGACGTCGCCAACGCGGTCCTCGACGGCACCGACGCCGTCATGCTCTCCGGCGAGACCTCCGTCGGGAAGTACCCCATCGAGACCGTCAAGACGATGTCCCGCATCATCATCGCCTCCGAGGAGTCCTCGGCCCTCCAGGAGGAGCTGCGCTCCCTCCCGGACCCGCGGACCCAAGGCGGCGTCATCGCCGCGGCAGCCGCCGAGATCGGCGAACGCCTCGGCGCCAAATACCTCGTGGCATTCACCCAGAGCGGCGACACCGCCCGCCGCCTCTCGCGCTACCGCCCGATGATCCCGACGCTCGCCTTCACCCCCGAGCAATCCGTGCGCAGCCAGCTCTCCCTCACCTGGGGCGTCGAGACCTTCCTCGGCGAACTGTGCGAGCACACCGACGAGATGGTCCAGCAGGTCGACGCCGCCCTCCTCGACATCGGCCGCTGCAAGCCCGGCGACGTCGTCATCATCACCGCCGGCTCCCCGCCGGGCGTCCCCGGCTCGACCAACATGATCCGCGTCCACCACATAGGAGAACTGGTCGGCCGCACCTGACCCGCTTCTCCTTCTCCGCACGAACCCCGACGCCCGACGGCCGTCGCCCCCGGACCACGCGGTGGTCCGGAGCGGCGGCCGTCGCGCATTCAGTATTTGGGACCGACGTGAAGATCCATCAGCGCGACGGCTTCCTTGCGGGCGATGGAGACGTTCTTGCGACCGGCGACCTTCCAGGCGACGCCGACCAGGTCGAGAGCCCAGGTGAACAGCCCTTTGATGTCGGCGGATTCGTTGCTGAACATGTAGCGCGGGTATGCGTAGCGCTTGGGGTTACCGGCGACCGTCTTGACGGTCCAGTTGGTGGCGCGGCAGCCGTCGGAGTGGATGAGGCCACGGATGAACGGCCAGGGGAAGGCCTCGACGATCTCGTATTGCCAGTCGGCTAGTTCGATTTTTCGGTTGTGCTTCCTGCCGGGAAACCGTTCTCGAGCGCATGGGGAGTGCTCATACGACGACGGTCGCGCTTTCACGTGACCGTCGTTGGACAACTCCGAACATTCACTCGAATGAGGAGTTATGGGTGCCGGAAGCGGGATTCGAACCCGCACGCCCTTTCGGACAGCGTCTTTTGAGAACGCGGTGTCTGCCTATTCCACCATTCCGGCTTGTTTATCATTAAATGGAGCAAATGTCCGTTTTCATCCCTCTGGTCTATGCTTTGGAGGGGTCCTCCGCGCGCTCTACTTTACCGCCTCTCGGTACCCTTCTGCCTGCGAGTATCGCGCGAACCTAGGAGAGCCGTGACGTCAGCTGCCAGCCAGTCCCCGCAGTCCGCCGGCGACTCCGGTATCCGTGTGGTGATCGCCGAGGACGAGGCGCTGATCCGGTTGGACCTCAAGGAGATGCTGGAGGAGGAGGGGTACCGGGTCGTGGGGGAGGCCGGGGACGGGGAGGCCGCGGTGCGGCTGGTGGAGGAGGAGCGGCCGGACCTGGTGATCCTGGATGTGAAGATGCCGGTGCTGGACGGCATTTCCGCGGCGGAGCAGATCGCGGGTGCGCGGCTTGCCCCGGTGCTGATGCTCACGGCGTTCTCGCAGCGGGAGTTGGTGGAGCGCGCGCGGGACGCGGGGGCGATGGCGTATCTGGTGAAGCCGTTCACGAAGGGTGATCTGGTTCCGGCCATCGAGATGGCGGTGTCGCGGTTCACGGAACTCGCGGCGCTGGAGCGTGAGGTCGCCGGGCTGACGCAGCGTCTGGAGACGCGGAAGGTCGTGGACCGCGCGAAGTCGGTGCTCCAGGAGCGGTACGGGTTGTCCGAGCCCGAGGCGTTCCGGTGGATTCAGAAGACGTCGATGGACCGCCGGTTGTCGATGCGGGCGGTGGCGGAGGTCGTCGTGTCGGGCGGCGAGGTGGCCGAGTAACGGGTTGTCGCTGAAATTCGCGCGCGGTTCCTCGGAGATCGCCCTGGCTTTCATGGTCCGGGCGGTTTGTTCATTTCGGCGGCCGGTTTTCGGCGCGTCGTGCACAGGATCCGAGTTTGCTCGATTCTTTCGGGTTGTTCGGGTTTTCCGCGGAAGGCTCAAGGAGTGGGCGGTGCTGAGGCGACGCGTGATCGGATTCGGGCTGCCGCTGGCGGTGTCGGCGCTCGTGCTGGGGGGGTGCGGGGGCGGTGGTTCGGGTGGGGGTGACGACGGCGGCGTCCGGACGTACGCGATCGGTTTTCAGGCGGGGTTGTCGGGGGCCGACGCGCAATTCGCGCTCAACGAGGCGAATGGCGTGGAGTTGGCGGTCGAGAAGTTCAACAGCTCGCCGCGCGCGCCGTTCCGGGTGCGGTTGGTGAAGTCGGACGACGCGGGGTCGGCGGAGCAGGCCGTCCCGGCGGCGCGGCGGTTGATCGACGACGGCGACGTGGTGGCGGTGGTCGGTCCGGTTGGTTCGGCATCGGTGCGGGCGTCGGGCCGGCTGTACGCGGAGGCCGGGTTGGCGGCGGTGTCCCCGTCGGCGACGAGCCCGGGGCTGACGGATCCGGGGAACGGTTTCACGTCGTTGCTGCGTGCGGTGCCGAGCGACGCGGTGCAGGGGGCCGGGATCGCGTCGTATTACGCGGGAGCGCTGGGTCTGCGGAGTGTCGTGGTGGTGGATGACGCGACCGAGTACGGCGCGGGTTTGGCGGATGCGGTGGAAGCGGGTTTGGGCCGGGCCGGGGTGGGTGTGGTCGCCGTGTCGGCGCCGAAGGGTTCGGGAGATTTCGGGCCCGCGCTCGCGGCGGTGCGTGGCTCGGGTGCCGAGGGCCTGGTCTATGCCGGTGATGCCGAGGACGCCGCGCTGTTCGCACGGGATCTGCGGCAGGCGGGGGTGACGGTCCCGGTGATCGCGGGGGACCGTGTGAAAGAGGCGAGGTTCGTCGAGGCGGCGGGCGACGCGGCGGAGAACTGGCTGGTGGCGTGTCCGTGTGCCGACCTCGCCGCGGATGCGGCGGCGCGGGCGTTCGTCGCGGAGCACACGGCGAAGTTCAAGACGGAGCCGGGTGCGTATGCGGCGGAGGCGTACGACGTGGCGAACATGGTCATCGAGGAGATCGGGAGGCTCGATGCGGCGGGGGCGCGCGTGACGCGTGAGGCGGTTCTGAGCGGCCTGCGGAAGGGGTCGTACAGGGGCTTGGCGAGGTCGTACGCGTTTGGTGCCGGCGGCGAATTCGCGGGCGAGGCCCTGCGTCTGTACCAGGTGAGGTCCGGGCGCATCGAGTATGTGGGCGGGATCGACGGGTCGGCCGCCTGACGCCCGTTCAGCCGTCGCGGCGGATCATGCAGGTGAGTCGTGCCGTGCAGACGCGTTTTCCGGCTTCGTCGGTGATGACGGTTTCGTACGTCGCGAGGGTGCGGCCGAGGTGTACCGGGGTCGCGGTGCCGGTGACGAGCCCGCCGGTGGCCGGGCGGTGGTGGGTGGCGTTGATCTCGATGCCGACGACGAGGGCGTCGGGGCCGGCGTGGATCGCGGAGCCGATGGAGCCGAGCGTCTCGGCGAGGACGCACGAGGCGCCGCCGTGGAGGAGGCCGTAGGGCTGCGCGTTGCCGTCGACGGGCATGGTGGCGACCAGGCGTTCGGCGGAGGCCTCGTGCATGACGATGCCCATGGTGCCGCCGAGTGTGGGCCGCGCGGAGCGGGAGCCGAAGATGCCGGTGAGTTCGTCGACGGGCAGGGGGAACGAGATCTCCGGGGGGGTCATACCGGGGGTCCTTCGCGCGCGGTGGGCGGTGTGTGCGGGATCGGCGTGGCCGGGTGTGTCGGCGTCCCAGCCTAGGATCTGGGTGTGGCTTCCTCTGACGCACCCCAGCCTTCCGCCGTTTCCGATGCGACCGACGCGACGGGTTCCGGCGCGCGCCCGCGCTTGTTGCTGCTCGACGGGCATTCCTTGGCGTATCGCGCGTTCTACGCGCTCAAGGAGGCCACGATGTCGACGGCGACGGGCCAGCCGACGCAGGCCGTGTTCGGTTTCACGTCGATGCTGGCCAACGTGCTGCGCGACGAGGCACCGACGCACATCGGTGTGGCCTTCGACGTGTCCCGAAAGTCCTTCCGCACCGAGCGGTACGCGGAGTACAAGGCGAATCGGACGGAGACGCCCGAGGAGTTCCGCGGCCAGATCGAGTTGATCGTCGATGTGCTGCACGCGATGGGCATTCGCACGATGCGGGTCGAGGGCTTCGAGGCCGACGACGTCATCGCGACGGTGACGACGCGGGCGGCCGAGGAGGGCTTCGAGATCCTGATCCTCACGGGGGACCGTGACGCCCTGCAGTTGGTGTCCCCGGAGGTGACGGTGCTGTATCCGATGCTCGGGGTCAGCAAGCTGCACCGGTTCACACCGGCGGCGGTGGAGGAGAAGTACCAGCTCACGCCGCAGCAGTACCCCGACTTCGCGGCGTTGCGCGGGGACCCGTCCGACAACCTGCCGGGCATTCCGGGGGTGGGGGAGAAGACCGCGGCGAAGTGGATCCGCGAGTTCGGGTCGTTCCAGGAGTTGGTGGAGCGGGCCGACGAGGTCAAGGGCAAGGTCGGGCAGAGCTTCCGCGATCACCTGGAGTCGGTGCGGCGCAACCGTGAGTTGACCGAGTTGGTGCGCGACGTCCCGCTGGAGGTCGAGCCGGCGGATTTGGCGCGCAAGGCGTTCGACCGTCCGGCGCTGGAGCAGGTGATGGACACGCTGGAGTTCCGTGCGGCGAACTTCCGGGACAGGATCTTCGCGGTGGACCCGGCGGCGGCCGAGGGCGGCGACGAGGCGCCGGCGGTCGAGGACGGCTTCACGCTGGAGACGTCGGTGCTGGGGACGGGCGACGTCGCGGCGTGGCTGGAGGAGCACGCGGCGGGGGACGGGCGTACGGGTCTGGCGTTGGAGGGCACGTGGGCGCGGGGCACCGGCACGGTGTCGGGTCTCGCGCTGGCGGCCTCGGACGGCACGGCCGCGTTCGTCGATCCGCTGGTGTTGGACGAGGCGGACGACAAGGCGCTCGCGGCCTGGCTCGCGGATCCGGCGCGGCCGAAGGCGGTGCACGACGCGAAGGGCCCGATGCTGGCGCTGAAGGCGCACGGCTGGGACCTGGCGGGGCTGACGTCGGACACCGCGCTGGGCGCCTACCTGGTGTTGCCCGGGCAGCGGACGTTCGCGTTGGAGACGTTGACGCAGCGGTTCCTGCACCGCGAGCTCAAGGTCGACGAGGCCGCGGCGGACGGCCAGTTGGCACTGGACATGTCCGGCGAGGAGGAGGCGGAGGCCGCGCGCGGGGAGGCGCTGATGCTGGCCGCCCGTGCGGTGGTGGATCTCGCGGCGGCGCTCGACGAGGAGTTGGAGAAGCGCGGGGCGCTGGGGCTGCTGCGTGACATGGAGCTGCCGCTGATGGCGGTCCTCGCGCGGATGGAGCGCGTGGGTATCGCGGCCGACCGCGGCTATCTCGACGCGCTGGAGGGCCAGTTCGGGGCGGCCGTCAAGCAGGCGACGGATCTCGCGCACGAGGCGGTGGGCCGGGAGTTCAACCTCGGGTCGCCCAAGCAGTTGCAGGAGATCCTGTTCGGCGAGATGGACCTCCCGAAGACGAAGAAGATCAAGACCGGGTACACGACCGACGCCGACGCGTTGACGTGGCTGGCCACGCAGCCGGGTATCCCGGCGCCGGCACAGGACCTGCTGACGGCGTTGCTGCGGCACCGGGACCAGACGAAGTTGCGGGTGACGGTCGAGGGCCTGATCAAGACGATCACGGACGACGGGCGGATCCACACGACGTTCCATCAGACGGTGGCCGCGACCGGGCGGTTGTCGTCGTCGGACCCGAACCTGCAGAACATCCCGATCCGCACCGAGGAAGGCCGTCTGATCCGGCGGTCGTTCGTGGTCGGCGAGGGGTTCGAGGGGCTGCTGACCGCCGACTACAGCCAGATCGAGCTGCGGATCATGGCGCATCTGTCGGGTGACGAGGCGCTGATCGAGGCGTTCACGTCCGGCGAGGATCTGCACAACACGGTCGCGTCGGCGGTGTTCACGGTGCCGACGGACCGGGTGGATCCGGAGATGCGCCGCAAGATCAAGGCGATGTCGTACGGACTGGCGTACGGGCTCTCGGCGTTCGGGCTGTCGCAGCAGCTCGACATCGCGCCGGACGAGGCGCGGAAGCTGATGGCGACGTACTTCGAGCGGTTCGGCGGCGTGCGCGACTACCTGCGGGCGGTGGTCGACGAGGCGCGGCAGACCGGCTACACCGAGACGGTGTTCGGTCGTCGCCGGTATCTGCCGGATCTGACGAGCGACAACCGGCAGCGTCGCGAGATGGCCGAGCGGATGGCGTTGAACGCGCCGATCCAGGGGTCGGCGGCGGACATCGTCAAGGTCGCGATGCTGGCGGTCGACAAGGCGCTGCACGCGGGCGGGTTCGCGTCGCGCGTGCTGCTGCAGGTGCACGACGAACTGGTGCTGGAGGTCGCGCCGGGGGAGCGCGCGGCGATCGAGGAGTTGGTGCGCCGGGAGATGGCGGGCGCGTATCCGCTGCGGGCGCCGTTGGATGTGTCGGTGGGCTTCGGTGCGACGTGGGAGGACGCGGGGCACTGACGGGTCCGGCGGCTCCGTGCGGTTCCGCCGCGTCGGTGGCACCGCCGCGCCCGCGACGCGGCTCGGCCGAGCCGAAGGGTCCCGGCTGTTGCCCGTGGCCCGCGGGTTTGACGCGGTGTCAGAGGGCGTGCGGCTGCGGGATGTTGGTGCCGTGACAAGGTGATCTTCCGCCCGCATGCCGGGAGTTCACCGAACATTCCGGTGCTTGCCGGGCGGAGGGTCTGGAGGAGCGCGGGAACCTGACGTAGGTTCGTCTTCGCTTGCCGTTCGCCGTCCCACGGGCCGGGCACGGCGCGATCCCGGTCCCGGGGCGAGGCAGGCCGACATGCAGCCAGGGCGAAGGGGGCGTTTCGTGGGCGAGGCCGAGCGGGGGCCGGGTCCGCGGGATCCGGACGGGCCGGAGCCGTCGGGGAACACGGGTGACGCGGAGGCGCCGCCGCACGGCGACGCCGGGACCGCCGCACCGGAGGGCGCGCCGCGCGGCGGACCGGAGGACCGGGCCGAGGCCGGCCGAGGCGGCGGTACGGCGGGCGGGTCCCCCGAAGCCGACGACTCCGAGGCGGTCGACGGGAAAGCCGACCAGCCGGCCGACCGGGCCGCGAAGCCCGGCGCGGGCACCGCGCCCGAGGGCACCGATCCGGCCGACGAACCCGACGAACCCGACGAACCCGACGAAATCGACGCGTGGATCACGTCGTTGGGTGCCCAGCCCCCCGAGTTCGCCCGCAAGGAGTTGGCGGCCGGCGACGACGCCTCGGCCGACGGTACGGCCGCGTCGCGGCGCCGCCGCCTCATCAACCCGTGGATCGCCGCCGCGGCCGTCGCCGCCCTGCTGCTGGTCGCGACGACCGTGGTGCGGAATCCGTTCACGATGGTGACCGCCGAACGCGTCAATGTCTCCGACGTGCCGAAGATGTCCGACCCCGAACCGGATTTGGACAACGGCCCGGTGGACGGAGGCGTGCCGGCGAACCTCGAACTGCCGCCCGAGATCCCGGCCGCCGTTCCGGTCACCGACGCGCCCCCGCCGGACCCCTCGGCGTCCGCGCCCGCGCCGTCGGCCTCGATCGCGTTCCCCCCGCCCGGGACGCCCGCGACCGTGGTGACCGGCTCGAACGGGATCCCGCAGATCGTGCTGACGGCGTATCAGATGGCCGCGTCGACCACCGCCGTCGCCGACCCGGCGTGTCGTCTGCCGTGGCAACTGCTCGCCGGGATAGGCCGCGTCGAGTCGGGGCACGCCAACAGCGGCCAGGTCGACATCGCGGGAACGGCGCTGACGCCGATCCTCGGGCCGCGCCTCGACGGCAGCAACAACACGATGGCGATCCGCGACACCGACGGCGGCGCGCTCGACTACGACCGCGAGTTCGACCGCGCGGTGGGCCCGATGCAGTTCATCCCGTCGTCGTGGCGGGCGTACGCGCTGGACGGCAACAGGGACCGCAAGGCCGATCCGCAGAACGTCTTCGACGCGGCGCTGACCGCCGCGCGCTACCTGTGCGCGGGGGACCGGGACCTGAGTACGCCGGCCGGGTTGGAGCGGGCGATCTACAGCTACAACCAGTCGGCCGCGTACGTGAGTTCGGTCAAGGCGTGGATGGCGTACTACCAGACGGGCGTGCGTCCGATCGTCACCAGCCTGCCGCCGGTCGCCGCGCCGCCCCCCGCCCCGGCGCCGCCGCCGCCCGCGACGACGCCCGTCGTGCCGCCCCCGCCAGCCACCACGCAGCCGCCTCCGTCGTCGCCCGAGCCGTCCCCGACCACGTCGCCGCCGCCGACCACGCCTGGCGGCAAGCCGACGACCTCGTCACCGCCGACGTCCGCCTCCGCGTCCCCGACGACGGCCCGGCCGACCGGGGAGTCGTCGCCGGCCGGCTGAACACCGGGAGACGAGAACAGGTTCTCATCTGTCCCCGGCCTTGCTACGGTGCCGTCCCCGGCAGCGCAAAGGAGGGTTCGTGGTGCGTGCCTTCGCCGCGGTCGTCGTCGGCCTGGTGCTGGCCTTGGGTGTCGCGTACGCGGTGGCGGCACTCGCGGTGCCCGAGCCCGGCGAGGTCACCAAGCCGCTCGATGTGGCGCCCGATGCGACGTAGGGCCGCCCTGATCCTGCTGGCCTCGGCCGCGTTCTGCGTCGCGCTCGCACCGCTGCTGCGCGAGTACGTGTTCCCGCGCGTCGTCGCGAAGACGCTCGCGAGCGACGAGGCGTACCGGGTCACGACGTTCACGGCCGACAACGTCACGCTCGTCGGCGACCCGAGGGGCCCCGGCCGGGGCAAGGCCACGATCGTCCGGACGATACGGCCGGACGCCAAGGCGAGCGACGGCGGCACGGTCGTGTGGGATGTCGGCCTCGTGGTGACGAACAGCGCGGGCACCGTCGTCACCCGGATCCCCGAGCGGTACGCGTTCGACGCCGTCACCGGGAATCCCGACGACTGCTGCGCCGAAAGCGTCGACGGCAAGCCGGTCGCGCACGTCGGAGTCGGCGACAAGTGGCCCTACTTCGTGCGGAAGCGCGCGTACCACCACTTCGACCCGTACACCGGCACCGCCGCCCCGATCGACTACCGGGGCACCGAGAAGTTCCACGGCCTCACGGTCTACCGCTTCACGCAGGACGTGCCGTGGACGCTCGGCAGCGCACCGCGCCTGCCCGGCGGCATCGACGCCGCGCAGATCGAACAGGCCGGGATGGAGCGCTGGTTCACGCTCACCCGGACCATCCTCGTCGAGCCGGTCACCGGCACCCCGGTGTACGAGGAGGAGCGCCGCACCGAGGAGTTGCGCACCCCGCATCCCGAAGACCCCGCCAACCCCGGCAGGTTCGTGTTGTTCGACGGGCAGGTCGCGATGACCGCCGCGTCGTCGGACGACCTCGTCGCGGACGCCAAGGGCCAGAAGGCGTGGCTGCTGTTCCTCCACGACCGGCTCCCGCTCGGCCTGGTGGCGGCCGGGCTGCTGCTCCTCGCGGCGGCGCTGCTGACGGAGTACCGGGGGCGCCGTGCCGCGCGAGCCGAGGAGGCCACGCCCGACGCGTCGCCCGGGGAGGGGGCCGACGGCCGCCCCGTCGAGGCCGACGACACCTTGGTGCTGTCGGCCGTCCCGGCCGCCCGCGCCGACGACGGCTGACGCCGGATCAGTCCCGGTCGCAGACGAAGATCGCCGTCCCCGGGATCCGCCGCCCCCGCGTCGGGCTCCAGCCGCCCCACACCTGCGCCAGATCCTCGGGCCACTCCGGTTCGACGAGGTCGACCAGCCGGAACCCCGCCGCCGCGACCTCGCGGACCCGCATCCCGAGGGTCCTGTGGAACTCGACATATGTCGCCTCGCCGGCGTCGTTCTGCTCGACGTACGGCGTGGTGTCGAAGTACGAGTGCGTCGCGGTCAGCCCGGCCTCGCCCGGGTCGTCGGGAAAAGCCCATCTGAGGGGGTGCGAGAGCGAGAAAACCCATCGCCCGCCGGGTTTGAGGACGCGGTGCACCTCGCGCATGATGCCGCCGCCGTCGGGGCTGAACGGCAGCGCGCCGTACGCGGAGAACGCCAGGTCGAAGGCGCCGTCGCGGAACGGGAGCGCGGCGGCGTCCGCCTGCACGGCCGGTACGGCGGTGCCGTGGGCGAGGTCGATCCGCCGCGCGTGCTGCAACTGCCGGAACGACAGGTCGAGTGCCACGGGCGACGCGCCGCGCGCCAGGAGGCTGCGCGAGCACTGCGCGGCGCCCGCGCCGACCTCCAGGACGCGTCGTCCGGCCACCTCGCCGAGCAGCCGGGCGCCCTGCTCGTCGAGGCCCTCCGGACCCCACACAAAGCGGGTGTCGCCGAGGAAATCCCCGTGCTCGGCCTGGTAGTCGTCGGCGTTGGCGTCCCACCAGGAACGCCCGGCGCGCACACTCTCGGCGGGCCCGACGGCGCGGCGCCCGACGCCGCCCAAGGCCGCGCCCACCGGTTCGCCCGGCCCGGTCTCCTGCATAGGAATCGCCTCACGTGCTGTTGTTCGGGATCGGGGTACGTTATCGTGCCGCCCGTGCGGGATTGGTTGCGGCGGGCGCCGCACCGCTGTATGGGCGCGTCGTGGGCGCCCACCCGCCCGTTGCCTCGCGCGTTGACCGCGCTCTGACGGCCCCGTATGCTGCAAGTTGCGCCGCGGGCCTGCGTGAACTCAGACGGAGCAGGTCGCGCTCACCTTTGTCGTTCCGTTCGGTCAATCCGCTTGGCTGTCAGTCCGACAGGGCGAAACCGGGTCCTGGAGCGTGGTATTACCGACGACTTCTGTCCGTACCGGAGCCCTTTCCCACATGACGAGCAGCACCGAGGCCACTCGAACCACCCCGCAGGTGGCGGTCAACGACATCGGTTCCGAGGAAGCTTTCCTCGCGGCGATCGATGAGACGATCAAGTACTTCAACGACGGCGACATCGTGGATGGCGTGATCGTCAAGGTCGACCGGGACGAGGTCCTGCTCGACATCGGTTACAAGACCGAAGGCGTCATTCCGTCCCGCGAGCTCTCCATCAAGCACGACGTGGACCCCCACGAGGTTGTCGCGGTCGGCGACAACATCGAGGCCCTCGTCCTCCAGAAGGAGGACAAGGAAGGCCGCCTGATCCTCTCGAAGAAGCGCGCGCAGTACGAGCGTGCGTGGGGCACCATCGAGAAGATCAAGGAGGAGGACGGCATCGTCACCGGTACCGTCATCGAGGTCGTCAAGGGCGGCCTCATCCTCGACATCGGCCTCCGCGGCTTCCTTCCCGCGTCGCTCGTCGAGATGCGCCGCGTCCGCGACCTCCAGCCGTACGTCGGCAAGGAGCTCGAAGCCAAGATCATCGAGCTGGACAAGAACCGCAACAACGTGGTCCTGTCCCGCCGCGCGTGGCTCGAGCAGACCCAGTCCGAGGTGCGCCAGACGTTCCTCACGACCCTGCAGAAGGGTCAGGTCCGCACGGGCGTCGTGTCCTCGATCGTCAACTTCGGTGCGTTCGTCGACCTCGGCGGCGTCGACGGCCTGGTGCACGTCTCCGAGCTGTCCTGGAAGCACATCGACCACCCGTCCGAGGTTGTCGAGGTCGGCCAGGAGGTCACGGTCGAGGTCCTGGACGTCGACATGGACCGCGAGCGCGTCTCCCTGTCGCTGAAGGCGACCCAGGAAGACCCGTGGCAGCAGTTCGCCCGCACGCACCAGATCGGCCAGGTCGTCCCGGGCAAGGTCACCAAGCTGGTGCCGTTCGGTGCGTTCGTCCGCGTCGACGAGGGCATCGAGGGCCTGGTCCACATCTCCGAGCTGGCCGAGCGCCACGTGGAGATCCCGGAGCAGGTCGTCCAGGTCGGCGACGAGATCTTCGTCAAGGTCATCGACATCGACCTGGAGCGCCGCCGCATCAGCCTGTCGCTGAAGCAGGCCAACGAGGCCTTCGGCGCCGACCCGAACGAAGCCGAGTTCGACCCGACGCTGTACGGCATGGCGGCGACGTACGACGACGCGGGGAACTACATCTACCCCGAGGGCTTCGACCCGGAGACCAACGACTGGCTCGAGGGCTACGACAAGCAGCGCGAGGAGTGGGAGCGGCAGTACGCCGAGGCCCAGCAGCGCTTCGAGTCGCACCAGGCCCAGGTCGTCAAGGCCCGCGAGGCCGAGGCCGAGGCGGCGGCCGAGTCCGGCAACGCCGGCGGCGGCTCCTACTCGTCGGCCCCGGCCGAGCCCCAGTCCGGCGGCGGCGGAGCCCTCGCCTCCGACGAGGCCCTGGCGGCCCTCCGCGAGAAGCTCGCGGGCGGCCAGAGCTGACGCTCTGACGCGGTAGCACCCCCGGAAGGCCCCGCCCACCAGCGGGGCCTTCCGCATGCACCGCCACATCCGCGGCCCGA
The DNA here is from genome assembly GCF_021165735.1 of Yinghuangia sp. ASG 101. Classification (GTDB taxonomy): domain Bacteria; phylum Actinomycetota; class Actinomycetes; order Streptomycetales; family Streptomycetaceae; genus Yinghuangia. The sequence goes on from NZ_CP088911.1 coordinate 5,827,364, forward strand.
GGCCGACACCGCCACCCGGTCCGGCGACGCCGCCGCCGACCAGCGCGGGCACCGCCCCCGGGATCATCGCGCTCGTCACCGCGACTTCGAGCGCGCGATCCTCCAGGCGAGGCCGACCCCGTCCCCGGCTCAGCCGTCCCGGCATACCGACGCGGCCCACCGACCCGACGCGGCGCCCCTCGCGCCCCCACCGCGCACACGCTCACCGCCGGGCCGACGGCCCACCATCACGACGCCCCGACCCCACGTGTTGCCGAGCCCGCCCCGCTTCCCGGGCCATCCCCGGGCGGAGCCGACAGCGGCCCCGGGCGTGCCGACGCGGTTCGCCCACCGGCGCGACGATCCGGCGCCGTCGCCGGGGACGCGCTCACCGCCGGGACCGCGGCACCCGTCACCACGCCTTGGTCTCACGCGTCGCCGCGCCCAGCCCCGTTGCGCGGGCGATCCTCGGGTGGGGCCGACGGCCTCCCCGGGCGGGTCGTTCGGGCACGCCGACCCGGCGCGGCGGCTGGGCACCCCGCCGGGACCACCGCACCCATCACCACGCCGCCCTCACCCGTCTCCACGGTTCGGGCTTGCCGACGCGGTTCGCCGACCCGGCGTGGCGGCGTGGCGGCCTGCCGGGACCGCGGCACCCGTCACCACGTCCCACCGCGTTGTGCGGGCCGTCCCCGGGCGGAGTCGACCGTGTCCATCGTCTTGCCGCGGTGCCGCGTCGCGTTGCGGTGTGCTCCGGTGGTTTCGTCCCGGTGCCGGGTTGTGGCCGTTAGGGTTTGGCCGGGGTGGGTGACGGCCGGAGGGGGCCGGTGCGGCGTGTATGTGTCGTTCAGTCGGGGGCAGGACGCTGGTCGAGTCGGCACGGGCGGGAGGTCACGGGCCCGTGGCGTGGTCACGGCCAACGTCGTCGCGCTCGGTGTGGTCAGCCTCGTCACGGACATCTCGTCGGAGATGGTCACCGCGGTCATGCCGGTGTACCTCGTCTCGGGCCTGGGCCTGTCGATCCTCTATTTCGGCTTTCTCGACGGCCTCTTCTCCGGCGTCACGGTCTTCCTGCGGCTCGTCGGCGGGCACGTCGCCGATCGGTTCTCGGCACGCAAGAAGGTCGCCGCGGCCGGCTACGGGCTGTCGGCGGTCAGCAGGCTGGGGCTTCCGCTCGTGGGCGCGTCGGTGCCGGGGATCGGCACGATGCTCGCGGTCGACCGCGCCGGCAAAGGCCTGCGGACGGCCCCCCGCGACGCGCTGATCTCGCTGTCCAGCACGCCCGAGGCGCAGGGGCGCGCGTTCGGAGTGCACCGGGCGTTGGACACCGCCGGAGCGTTCACCGGACCCCTGACCGCGTTCCTCATCCTGTCCGCGGTCGCGACGGCGTACGACGCGGTCTTCGTCGTGAGCTTCTGCATCGGCGTCGCCGGACTACTCGTCCTGCTGCTGTTCGTCCGCGACCGCCCCGGTGCGCCGGAGCAGGCGCGGGCGGCCTCGTGGCGCGCGGGCGTGCGGCTGCTCGGCGACGTGCCGTTCCGCAGGCTGTGCGTCTGCGCGGCCCTGCTCGGTGTGGCCACCGTGAGCGACGCGTTCGTCTACCTGGTGCTGCAGCGCGAACTCGCGATCGCCGCCTCGTGGTTCCCGCTGCTGCCGCTCGGTACGGCCGGGGTCTATTTGCTGCTCGCGATCCCGGTCGGCCGGTTCGCGGACCGGTTCGGGCGCCGCCGGGTGTTCCTCGCCGGGCACGTGGTGCTCGGCGGGGTGTACGTGCTGCTCGCGGGGCCTTTCGGCGGTGCCGGGCTGCTCGTGGGCGCACTCGCCCTGCACGGCGTGTTCTACGCGATGACGGACGGGGTGCTGATGGCCGCCGCCGGGGCGGGGCTGCCGCCCGCGCTGCGCACGAGCGGGCTCGCGGTGCTGCAGACCGGTCAGGCGGCCGGTCGGTTCGTGTCGTCCGTCGCGTTCGGGTGGGCGTGGACGCGGTGGGGCCCGGAGGGGGCCGTGGCGTGGTCGGGGGCGCTGCTCGCGGCGGCGCTGGTGGTGAGTGCGGTGGTGCTGGGAGGGGCGCGGGGACGTGGATGACAGCGAGCACCAGGGGGCGGCCGTCGGGGAGGAGCCGGTCCGGGCGGTGTTCACGCGCGGACGGCTGCTGGTGTTCGCGCTGGCACTCGCCGTGCTGGCGGGGGTGGGCGTCGCGTACACCCTGCACGCCGTCGAGCGGGAGGACCGCGAGAGGTACGGCGGTGACGGCACCGCTCCCGGCGCGGCGCCGCTGACGCTGCCGGGCCCGCCCCGCCTGCTGTTCCGCAGCACCGAGTCCGGCCCGGGGTACGGCCACCTGGCGACCGTGTCGGCCGCCGATCCCGGGGGGCCGCGGCAGGTCGGCGACCGCACCTGCGATCGCGTGTACGCGGCGGCGGGGACAGCGCTGTGCCTGACGGCCGACCGCGGCGTCGTGACGCACAACTACGCGGTGGTCCTGGATGCCGGGCTGCGGGAGGTCCGCCGCGTCGAACTGTCCGGCACACCGAACCGCGCGCGTCTGTCCGCGTCGGGCCGCATGGCGTCGTGGACGGTGTTCGTGTACGGCGACTCGTACGCCGGAACGTCGTTCTCGACGCGCACGTCGATCCTCGACACGCAAACGGGAGCGCTGGTCGCGTCGCTGGAGGACTTCGCGGTGACGCGCGACGGCAAGGACGTCCGGGCCGTCGACCGCAACTTCTGGGGCGTCACCTTCACCTCCGACGACAACGTGTTCTACGCGACCATGTCGACCTTCTCACCCGCCCGGACGTACCTCGTGCGCGGCGATGTGCGGGCACGGGAGATGACGGTGCTGCGTGAGAACGTGGAGTGCCCGTCGCTGTCGCCCGACGGCACCCGTCTGGCGTTCAAGAAGAAGGTCTCCGACGACGCGCGGGCGCCGTGGCGGCTGTACGTGCTGGATCTGGCGACCGGCGCGGAGACCGCGTTGGCCGAGCGGCACAGCGTCGACGACCAGGCGGTGTGGCTCGACGAGCGGACCGTGGCCTACAGCCTCCCGGCCGGCTCCGGCGCGGTGACCGACGTGTGGGCGGTTCCCTCGGACGGCACGGGGTCACCCGTGCGGCTGATCGCGGGGGGTTCCTCCCCGGTGCCGCTGGGGTGAACAACCGATCGTGGAACGGGTCGGGTATTGCCACAGTTCTGTCACAAGAGCGCAGAGTGATCGACTGAAAGCGCTTGCATCAGACACGCTCTGACCTGCGAGGACCGTACTGCGTTCGGGTTCCGCGCGGGGCGCTTCGTCCGGGGGACGGGTAGCCGTGCGGGCGGAGCCCGTAGCAACGTTTCGCGTACTCTAAGGCCTTTGGCGCCTGCTGCGCGGCTTCCCGTTGGTACGGGTCATGCGCGCGTACGCGGTGAGCCGGGCCGGGACCGACGACCGACGAGAACAGCGCTCGGGGGCCGGTCTTCCGGTGCCGTCGCGACATGTGGAATGAGGATTCGTATGGCCTCTGGTGGGTTTCCGGCCACCGGGCAGGTAGTGAACATGGTCACCGGGACGGATGTCGCCCTGTACCGCGGTGTACGCGGTCGGACCGGGCACCCGGTGGTCCAGAGGGCCAGCAAGGCCCTTTCCTTCGCGGGCGAGCACGGTGGCGTGTTCCTCGCGACCGGTCTTGTCGGCGCGGCCTGCGACAAGAACCGCCGGTCGCAGTGGCTCCGCGCCACGGCGACAATCGCCACCGCACACGCGGCCAGCATGGCGCTCAAGCGCGTCGTGCGCCGGCCGCGCCCGAACTTCGAGGGGCTCGAACCGCTGGTGCGGACCGCGGGACGGCACAGTTTTCCGTCGTCCCATTCCGTGTCGGCCGCCGCGTCCGTCGTCGCCTTCCGTGGCCTGGTGCCTGCCAAGGTCACCGTGCCCACTGCCGTCGCGATGGGTTTCTCGCGGCTCGTGGTGGGCGTCCACTACCCGACCGACGTCATCGGCGGCGCGGCGATGGGCGCCGCCGCCGCCCAGCTGAGCCGGTCGTGGTCACAGCGCGCCACTTCCGTACCGAAGGGGATCTGAAGACGTGAGCACGTCCGAGATCGAAGCGTCGCCGCAGGCCGCCGCCGATTCGCTGGAGGCACCGCCGCGGCGTCCCAGAGGGGGACTCCCGGGCGGGCTCGTCAAGCTCGCGCGGCCCAAGCAGTGGGTCAAGAACGTCCTCGTCTTCGCGGCCCCCCTCGCGGCGGGCCGGATCGACGAGTGGGACGTGCTGCGCCAGTGCATCTACGTCTTCGCGATCTTCTGTCTCGCGGCGGCGTCGATCTACTACGTCAACGACGCGGCCGACGTGGAGTCGGACCGGCGGCACCCGAAGAAGCGCAACCGGCCGATCGCGTCGGGGGCGGTGCCGGTCAAGCTGGCGTGGGCGCTCGGGCCGGTCCTCGCGGTGGGTTCCGTCGTGCTCGCCGTCGTGCTGTGCAACCGGAACACCGCGCTGGTCGTCGGCCTGTACATCGTGCTGAACCTGTTCTACTGCTTCGCGTTCAAGCACGTGCTGGTGCTCGACCTGATGATGGTCGCCTCCGGCTTCCTGTTCCGCGCGATGATCGGCGGCCTCGCGGCCGAACTGCCGCTGTCGCGCTGGTTCCTGCTGACCGCCGGTTTCGGCTCGCTGTTCATGGTCGCCGGCAAGCGGTACTCGGAGATGGTCCTCATGGGCGAGGAAGCGGCGAAGACCCGCGCCTCGCTTGCCAATTACTCGATCACCTACCTGCGCTTCGTGTGGCAGATGGCGGTCGCGGTCACGGTGCTGACGTACAGCCTGTGGGCCTTCGAGATCCCGCAGGGCGACGCGACGCTGGCCTGGCAGCAGCTCTCCCTGGTGCCCTTCGGCTTCGTCCTGCTGCGGTACGCCCTTTACGTCGACGCGGGAACCGCGGGCGCGCCGGAGGACGTTGTCCTGAAGGACAAAGTCATCGTCGGACTCGGTCTCGCGTGGCTGATCATGTTCGTTCTTGGAGTGTTCCATGTCTGACGGCCCCTCGGCCGATTTCTTCCCCGCTGCCCGGCGCACGGCGCTGCACGGTTGGGGACGCACCGCCCCGACCGTCGCCGACGTCGTCACCCCGATGACGCGTGAGCAGGTCGTCGGCGCGCTGCGCCGGCGTTCCGAACGCGGCGTCATCGCCCGGGGGCTGGGCCGCAGTTACGGCGACCCGGCGCAGAACGGCGGCGGCCTCGTCCTCGACATGACGGCGCTGAACCGCGTGCTCGACGCCGACCTGGAGCAGGGGATCGTCACCGCCGAGGCGGGCGTGAGCCTGGACCGGCTGATCGAACTCTTCGTGCCGTTCGGGTTCTTCGTACCGGTGACCCCCGGCACGCGGCAGGTGACCGTCGGCGGCGCGATCGGCGCCGACGTGCACGGCAAGAACCACCACGCGGACGGCAGCTTCTGCGACCACGTGCTGTCGATGGACCTGCTGCTCGCCGACGGCACCGTGCGCACGGTCACCCCCGAGGACGACCCCGAGCTGTTCTGGGCGACCGCGGGCGGCATGGGTCTGACCGGCATCGTGCTCTCCGCGGTGATCCGGATGACCCCCATCGAGACCTCGCTCGTGTCGGTCGACACCGACCGCACGAAGGATCTCGACGAGATCATGGCCCTGATGGCCGAGACGGACGAGAAATACCGCTACACCGTCGCGTGGCTCGACTGCCTCGCCAAGGGCCGCAACCTGGGCCGGTCGGTGCTCACCTGCGGCGAGTTCGCCCGCCTCGACGACCTGCCGGCCCGCAAGCGCGCCAAGCCGCTGCGGTTCAAGAGCGGTTCGCTGGTGACCGTCCCGGACGTGATCCCCGGCCGCCTGCCGAACAAATTCACCATGGGCCTGTTCAACGAGATGTGGTACCGCAAGGCACCGCAGCACAAGGTCGGGCAGCTCCAGAGCATTTCGGCGTTCTTCCACCCGCTGGACGCGATCCAGGAGTGGAACCGCGCGTACGGCAAGACGGGCTTCCTGCAGTACCAGTTCGTCATGCCGTTCGAGCGCGAGGAGGCGCTGCGCAAGGCCGTCGAGAAGATCAGCGCGGCCGGTGCGCCGTCGTCGCTGACGGTGCTCAAGCGCTTCGGCCCCGGGAACCGCGGCTACCTGTCGTTCCCGAAGCCGGGATGGACGCTGACGCTGGACTTCCCGACCAACACCCCCGGCCTCGCCCGGCTGCTGCACGAGCTGGACGAACTGGTGCTGTCCAACGACGGGCGCCTGTACCTCGCGAAGGACTCGCGGATGGACCCCGCGGACATGGGCCGGATGTACCCGCGTCTGGAGGAGTTCCGCACCCTTCGCGCCAAGGTGGATCCGGACGGGGTGTTCGTCTCCGACCAGGCGCGCCGCCTCGGCCTCGCCTGACCGGGGCGGACCGGGTTCCGGCCACGCCACTCACTCAAAGGAAATACGGTGAAAGACGCTTTGGGCGCACCGCAGTCACTCCTGATTCTCGGCGGAACCTCCGAGATCGCGCTCCACACGGCCCGCAAGATGGTCGACGAGCGCGTACGCCGGGTCGTCCTGGCCGGGCGTCCCTCCGAAGCACTCGACCGGGCCGCCGAGGGCCTGCGGCGGCAGGGGGCGAACGTCGAGGTCGTCGCGTTCGACGCGGCCGAGCCGGAAACCCACGAGAAGACCATCGACGGGGTGTTCGCCGACGGTGACATCGACGTCGTGCTGCTGGCCTTCGGGGTGCTCGGCGACCAGGAGTCCGACGAGCAGGACCCGGTCGCGGCGGCCAAGGTCGCGCAGGTCAACTACGTCGGCGGTGTCTCGGCGGGGCTCGCGACGGTGAAGGCGCTGCGCCGCCAGGGCCACGGCTCGCTCGCGGTGATCTCGTCGGTCGCCGCGGAGCGCGCCCGGAAGGCCAACTTCATCTACGGCTCCTCGAAGGCCGGGCTGGACGCGTTCGCGCAGGGCCTCGCCGACAAGGTGCACGGCACCGGCGTCCACGTCATGGTGGTGCGCCCGGGGTTCGTGAAGACGAAGATGACCGAGGGCATGCCGGACGGACCGATGGCGACCACGCCGGACGTCGTCGCGGACGGCATCGTCAAGGGGCTCCGCAAGGGCTCCACGACGGTCTGGGTACCGGGGCAACTGCGGTACGTCTTCTCGGTGCTGCGCCACGTGCCGCGTCCGATCTTCCGCAAGCTGCCGATCTGATCGGCGGGTTCGCGCGGCGTTGAACGCGGACGGCGGTCCTTCGGGACCGCCGTCCGCGTCGGCGCTCCGCGCACTAGGCTTCCGTGCCATGGTCAACGTGGGGCTCACCGGCGGTATCGGATGCGGCAAGAGCGAGGTGTCCAAGCGGCTCGCGGCGTACGGCGCGGTGGTGATCGACTCCGACCTGATCGCCCGTGAGGTGGTCGAGCCCGGCACCCCCGGACTCGCCGCGGTGGTCGCGGAGTTCGGCGAGGACGTGCTCGCCCCGGACGGCACGCTGGACCGTCCCAAACTCGGCGCGCTGGTCTTCTCCGACGCCGACCGCCTCGCCGCGCTCAACGCGATCGTGCACCCGCTGGTGGGCGCGCGCGCGGCCGAGCTGGCGGCACAGGCGGCGGGCGAGGGCAGGGTGCTCGTCAACGACATCCCGCTGCTGGCCGAGACGAACGCGAAGAAGCGCTTCGACCTCGTCGTGGTCGTCGACGCGGCGCCGGAGACCCAGCTGGACCGGCTGGTCCGCCTGCGCGGCATGACCGAGCAGGACGCCCGCAACCGCATGGCCGCGCAGGCGACGCGCGCCGAACGCCTCGCGATCGCCGACGTCGTCATCGACAACGACGGGCCGATCGAGGCGCTCGAACCCCAGGTGCGCGCGTTGTGGGAGCGCCTGACGGGTACCGGGCCCGAGCACTCGGCGTGAGCGTGCGGAGGCGCCCCGCGCGACCGTCGCCGCGTAGCGTCGGCCCGTACGACTGACCGCACCACCGGCCGTGCCGGCGGATCCCGCGCGGCCCGACGCGCGTGATCCGACACACGCAGCAGGCTTCCACCCGCTTCCCTCCGCCGGCCCCGGCGGCGGGGCGCCACCGCGATTGCGAAGGACACGATGGCCATCCTCGGGTCGAGGACGACAACCCGATGACGGACAACACCGCCGACGGCGAAGACCCCCGCGACAACCGCGAGTCGCCCGCCGAGCCGGCCGACGGCGGCGCCGTCCCCCCGGCCGGTCGCCCCCGCGCGACCGCCCCGGCGGCACCGGTCGGCCAGGCCGCCGGGCGCGGCGCACCCACCGCGCCCGGCGACGGTACGGCGGCCGGACCGGCGGCGGTCGCGGTGGCCGAGCGGCCCCCCGGCACCGACCCGCCCGCCTCCCCGGCGGGTCCGTGGTGGCGCAGGTACACGCCGTCCCGGGACGCCTGGGACCGCCGCCGCGTCGCGCGGGTCGCCTTCGCGGTCGCGTGGCCGCTGCTGCTGGCGACATGGCTGACGGCGTACGTCGGCCGTTACGGGTTCGCACCGATGGACCAGGGCTTCACCCAGGCCCTGACCTGGCGGATCCTGCACGGGGAGGTGCCGCACGCGGACTTCTTCTCGCCGCGCCCGGCCGGGTCGGCGCTGTTCCACATCGTCGACTTCGCGATCCCCGGGCCGCTCATGCTGGTCCAGGCGTGGATCGCGACGCTGCAGTTCGCGGTGTCCGCGATCGCGCTGGCGGTCCTGGTCACCGGCCGCCCGTGGACGCGTTTCGGGCCGCTGCTGATCGGCCTGACCGCCGCCGCGACGATGGTCAACCTGCACATGTGGGCGGCCATGACGTGGCACACCACCGACGGCATCTTCTTCGCGAGCCTCGGCTGGTGCCTGATCGACCGCGGCGTGCGCCGCGACAGCTCCGCGATGCGCCGCTGGGGGCTGTTCCTGGCGGGGTACGCGGTCATATGCAAGCAGAGCTTCGCCCCCGTCGCCCTCGTCGCGCTCGCGATGGTGTACCTGCACCCCCGCCGCACCGGCCGCGTCACGGTGCGCGGCGTCGTGCGCGACCTGGCCGCGCTGGCCGCCGGTCCGTTCGCGTACGTCGTGTGGGTCGTGCTCGCCGGCGGCACCGCCGAGCTGCCGGACCAGCTCCTGGGCACCGACAGCGTGTGGGGCGAGCGCGTCCTGACGATGCTGCCCGACATGCTGGACCACGCACCGCGCGAGGCCCGCTGGCTGTGGGTGTTCCTCGCGGCGCTCGCCGCCGTGGCCGCGGCCCGGCTGGTCGCCCGGCACGCGGCCGACGGCCCGGTGCGCCGCGTCGCGGAGTGGGCCGACCCGGTCGCGTGCGTGGTCGCGACCGCGGCGGTGGTGGCCGTACCGGCGCAGGCCAAGCTGATCTTCGCCGAGGTCGCGTACTCGGTGGTCCTGTGGTGGATGCTGGTCGCCGCCGTGGTCGTCGACCTGATCGTGGGCCGGCGCGTCCTGACCGCCGCGCTGCCGGTGCTCGCCCTCGGCTGGATGGTCAGCCTGTCGTACGGCTACGACGTGCCCGCGCTGATCGGCGGGTCGCTCGCGCTCACCACCCTGGTCGTGCTGTGGCGCGGCGCGGCCTCCCCGGGCCCGATGGCGGTCGCCGCGGCGTCGCCCGCACGCCGGGCGGTGTACGTCCGGGCCGCCGCGCTGACCTGTGCCGGCGTCCTGGTCGTCGGGACCGGCGCGGTCAAGCTGCTGGACGTGCGCGACGGCAACAGCTACATCGACAGTGGCCGCCCGTACCTGACGCAGGACATGGGCACGGTGTCGCCGGAGATGCGCGGCATCCGCACGAGCCCGGGGGACCGGCGCTACATGGAGCAGGTGCGCGACTGCGTCAAGGCGCGGCCCGCGAAGTGGGTGGCGGTCCTCCCGGACACCTCGGTGGCGTATCCGGTGTTCAAACTGCGCAACCCCTTCCCGATGGACTGGCTGTACTTCATGGAGGTCACCAACCCCGAGGCCGAGAAGCTGATGGTCAAGCGCGCCAAGGAGCTGGACAAGGAGGGCGACTACCTGGTCCTGTTCCAGACGATCGACGTGCGCTTCGTCGCGGTGCCGGGCTACGTCCCCAAGCACGTTCCGGCGAACCAGCCGATCATCAAGTGGACGCCTCGCAACATCGAGGTGCGCGTCAAGCGCGAGCTGCACGGCGAGGTGTTCTCGTGCGGGTCCTTCGTGGCCGTGTGGGCGCCGCCGCGGACGTGACCCTCCGCGGTCGGGCGGGCGCGGCCGGCGGCCCCGCCGCGGATGTCGGAGCCAGGTCGTACGGTTGACGCGTGCGACCCATCACGGACCTCGAACGCAAGGTGGCGCCCTTCCAGGTCGTCAGCCCCTACCAGCCCAACGGCGACCAGCCGACGGCGATCGACGACCTCGAGCGGCGCGTGCGCGCCGACGAGAAGGACATCGTGCTGCTCGGCGCGACCGGCACGGGCAAGTCGGCGACGACCGCGTGGATGATCGAGCGGCTGCAGCGACCGACGCTCGTCATGGCGCCCAACAAGACCCTCGCGGCGCAGCTCGCCAACGAATTCCGGGAGCTGCTGCCCAACAACGCCGTCGAGTACTTCGTCTCGTACTACGACTACTACCAGCCCGAGGCGTACATCGCGCAGACGGACACCTACATCGAGAAGGACTCCTCGATCAACGAGGAGGTCGAGCGGCTGCGGCACTCGACCACCAACTCGCTGCTGACCCGGCGCGACGTCGTGGTGGTCGCGTCCGTGTCGTGCATCTACGGCCTCGGCACGCCGCAGGAGTACGTCGACCGCATGGTGTCGCTCAAAGTCGGCGAGGAGATCGACCGCGACGCGCTGCTGCGGCGCTTCGTGGACATCCAATATGCGCGCAATGACGTCGCGTTCACGCGCGGTACCTTCCGGGTCCGCGGCGACACCATCGAGATCTTCCCGGTCTACGAGGAGCTCGCGGTGCGCATCGAGATGTTCGGCGACGAGATCGAGTCGCTGATGACGCTGCACCCGCTCACCGGCGAAGTCGTCACCAACGACGAGCAGCTGTACGTGTTCCCGGCGACACACTACGTCGCCGGACCGGAGCGCATGGAGCGCGCGATCAGCGGCATCGAGGTCGAGCTGGCCGACCAACTGGCCCGGTTCGAGAAGCAGGGCAAGCTCCTGGAGGCGCAGCGGCTGCGCATGCGCACGACGTACGACATCGAGATGATGCGCCAGATCGGCACGTGCTCGGGCATCGAGAACTACTCGCGGCACATCGACGGCCGCGAGGCGGGCAGCGCGCCGAACACCCTGCTCGACTACTTCCCCGAGGACTTCCTGCTGGTCATCGACGAGTCGCACCAGACCGTGCCGCAGATCGGCGCGATGTTCGAGGGCGACATGTCCCGCAAGCGCAACCTGGTGGACCACGGGTTCCGGCTGCCGTCCGCGGTCGACAACCGCCCGCTGAAGTGGGAGGAGTTCCTCGAGCGCATCGGCCAGACCGTCTACCTGTCGGCGACGCCCGGGCCGTACGAGATGTCGCGCGGCGACGGCGTCGTCGAGCAGGTCATCCGCCCCACCGGGCTGATCGACCCCGAGGTGATCGTCAAGCCGACCGAGGGGCAGATCGACGACCTGGTCCACGAGATCCGCAAGCGCGCCGAGCGCGACGAGCGGGTGCTGGTCACGACGCTGACCAAGAAGATGTCGGAAGACCTCACCGACTACCTGCTCGAACTGGGGATCCGGGTGCGCTACCTGCACAGCGACATCGACACGCTCCGGCGCGTCGAGTTGCTGCGCGAGCTGCGGTTGGGCGAGTTCGACGTGCTGGTCGGCATCAACCTGCTGCGCGAGGGCCTGGACCTGCCCGAGGTGTCGCTGGTCGCGATCCTCGACGCCGACAAGGAGGGCTTCCTGCGGTCGGGCACGTCGCTGATCCAGACCATCGGCCGCGCGGCACGCAACGTGTCCGGGCAGGTGCACATGTACGCGGACCGCATCACGCCGTCGATGGAGAAGGCCATCGACGAGACGAACCGGCGGCGTGAGAAGCAGGTCGCGTACAACACCGAGCACGGCATCGACCCGCAGCCGCTGCGCAAGAAGATCGTCGACATCCTCGACATGATCGCGCGCGAGGACGCCGACACCGCGCAGCTGATGTCGGGCGGCAAGGGGCGTGCGAAGGCCCCGGTGCCGTCGTCCGGGCGGCGGATGCCGGACACCAAGGACATGCCGGCCGCGGACCTCACCGACCTCATCGGGCAGCTCACCGAGCAGATGCACGCCGCGGCGGCCGAGCTGCAGTTCGAGCTGGCGGCGCGGCTGCGCGACGAGGTCGGCGAGCTGAAGAAGGAGCTGCGCGGTATGAAGGCCGCGGGGATGGCGTAGGGGCCGTGCGCGGCGTCGGTCCGGGGGGTGCCCGTGACCGTCGGTGTGCGAGGCGATCAGGGAGACTGCCCGTTTCCGGATCGGCGGAACCGTTTACCGGCTGAATCGGTCCACACCAGAGGGAACGACCCGTCGAATCGAATCGTCATGAACGATAGGTTCATCAGGGATAAGTGCTCGGCGGAATCTCCCCCACGGGAGATCCGACAGGGCACTACGCTGCGGGCGCGAGGCCGCGTGCCGCGGAAAGCTTTGTGAGGGGAGACATCACAGTGTCCGTCAACATGGTCAAGGGTCAGCGCCTGTCGCTCGAAAAGCAGGGTGGCGGCCAGCTGACCCTGGTCCGGATGGGCCTGGGCTGGGACGCGATCAAGAAGAAGGGTTTGTTCGGGAGCCGGGAGCGCGACATCGACCTGGACGCGTCGTGTGTCCTGTTCGCGGACCAGCAGCCGGTGGACGCCGTCTACTTCGGTCACCTGGTGAGCGACGACGGCTCGATCCGGCACACCGGTGACAACCTCACCGGTGCCGGCGACGGCGACGACGAGTCGATCATCGTCGACCTGACCCGGGTCCCCGTGCACGTGACGCAGATCATCTTCACGGTCAACTCGTTCCAGGGCCAGACCTTCCAGGAGATCGAGAACGCGTTCTGCCGGATCGTCGACGAGACCAACGGCCAGGAGCTCGCCCGCTACACCCTCTCCGGGGGTGGCGCGCACAACGCGCAGGTCATGGCGAAGCTCTACCGTCACGGCGACGGCTGGAAGATGAGCGCGATCGGTGAGGCGGCCAACGGCCGCACCTTCACCGAGCTGATGCCGGCCCTGGCCGCGCACCTGTAAGTCAGCTGCAGACCAAGGCGGGCCGGGGCCACACGGTCACAACGACCGGCGGCCCCGGCCCGTGCCGTTCCGTCCCTCGGGGGGCGGGGAGGGGACCGCACCAATGACCACCGAACTCGTCCGGGGCCAGAACCTGCCGTTGCCCCAACCGCAGGCAGCGGTCGAGGTGACCGCGCAATGCCCGGTCGAACTCGTCGCCGTGCTGCTCGACGCGAACCTCAAGGTGCGCGACGACGCCGACGTGGTGCAGCGCGACGGCACCGCGATCGCCGGTGTCGCGGTGCGCCCCCTCGGCGTCGACGTGGACCTGTCCGCGCTGTCCGAGCAGGTCGACCGCGTGATCATCGCGGCGACGCTGGAAGGCAGCGGTGTCGACCGCTTCGGCGCGGTCGTGCCGCCCGTCGTGCGGGTCGACTCGGGGGGCGCCGCCGTCGCGTCGTTCCCGATCACCGACCTCGGCACCGAGCGCGCGATCCAGACCGTCGAGCTGTACCGCCGGCAGGGCGCGTGGAAGGTGCGCGCGCTCGGGCAGGGCTACGAGGGCGGCCTCGACGCGCTGCTGCGCGATGTCGGCGTCGAGCTGCGCGCACCGATCGTGGACCGCGTACGCACCCTCGTCGCGGGCCCCGCCGCGCCCGTGCACTCCGCGGCGAGCACCGCGCGCCCCGCGGTGCCGGACGCCGCGCCGGTCACCGAACCGGTCGCGCCGGTCGCCGGATTCCCGACCGCGACCGTGCCGGGGCAGGTCTCGGCGCCGCGGGTCACCCCGGGGATGAGCGACGCGCAGCGCGAGGCGGCGCTGCGCGAGGCGCGCCGCGAGGTCGAGCGGCTGTACGAGCAGGTGTGGGGCATCTTCGAGGACGCCGCCCGTTCCGCCGCGTCGTACCGCTCGTCCGTCGGGTTCGCCGACAACCGCCTCGACCAGGACCTCGCGGAGGTGTTGAACGATCCCGCCGCGCGCACCTCCCCGGCCGGTCTGGCGCTGCAGGACACCGCCCGCGCCAAGCACCGCGAGCTGGTCGAGCGGGCCCGCGCCGGCCTGGACCGGGACAGCAACCAACTCGCCGCCGAGGTGGCCCAGTTGGAGCCGAAGCTGCCGCCGGAGATGGCGCGCTGGGACTCTCCGGCGTGGGCCGCCTGGCGGGCCGCGGACGAGACGGCCCTCGCGATCCGCCTGGGCGACCTGCACCTCCCGGAGACCCCGCAGCTGCGGATCCCGATGGTGCTGCGCCTGCCGATGGAGCGCGGCCTGTGGATCGACAGCGGCGCGTCCGGCCTGGACGACGAGGCCTCCGTGGCGGGCGAGGCGGTGCGGGCGCGTGCCACCGAGCTGGCGGTGACCCTCGCGGCGCGCATGCTCGCGGCGTTCCCGGTCGGCGACCTCAAGCTGCACGTGGTCGACCCCGAGGGCAAGGGCGCCGCGGCGGGGCCGTTCGCCCCGCTGGCGGCCAGCGGTCTGCTCGTCGGCCCGGCGGCGACCACGGCCCCGGAGGTCGCGACGCTCCTGGCCAAGCTGATGGACCGCGTCGAGCTGGCCCGCATGGCGATCGAGAGCGGTGCGACGGACGCGCTGCCCGACCACATCGACTTCAGCCGCCAGTTGCTCGTCGTGCACGGGTTCCCGTACGCGTTCGACGACCGCACGGTCACGCAGCTGCGCCACCTCGTCGAGGAGGGGCCCCGCGTCGGCGTGCACGTGATGGTCGTCGGTTCCCGTGCCGATGCCGGGTCGTTCGGCCCGCTGCTCGACCCGCTGTGGCGGGCGATGCTGCGCCTCACCCCGATCCCCGAGGACCACATCGCGGACCCCTGGGTCAACCACGCGTGGACGTACACCCCGGACCTGCCGTCGGACGGTACGGGCGTCACGCAGACCCTGCTGTCCTGGGTCGCCTCCAGCGCGGCGGGGGGCCGCTGACGGCGACGCTCCACCCGAGGACGTGAGTGCTCCGGGGCCGAACGCGTGACCGCGTCCGGCCCCGGACGCGTGTCCGGGCACGGCGCACCGAGGGCCGAGGCGGTGGCGACGCGCCGCCTCGGAGCCCCGTGAACCGCCGTACCCGAGCGCTCTTTTCGTTGATCCGCCGCGTCTCGGTCGTGTTGCGGCCGAGGCGACGTGCCCCCGCCACTAGGGTTGTACGTCGCCTTGGCCGCCAACACCACGGAGTACTCAGCGTGTTCTCGTATGCAGGCGTTCCGGAACCCCGTGGCGAGATGGGTTTCGGCGGCGAACGGTCGGTCGCGGTCGAGGAGTTGGAGTTCGCCGTCGTCGACCTGGAGACGACCGGCTTCTCTCCGGGGCGCGGTGACCGCATCGTCGAGGTCGGCGTGGTGCGGATGGCGGGAGACGGCCGCGTGCTGCGCGAATGGACGACGCTGCTCGACCCCGGGCGGGGCGTCGGGGCGACGCGTGTGCACCGGATCACCGCCGCGGACGTCGCCGGCGCGCCGCGATTCGCCGATGTCGCGGGGGAGTTGGCCGGGCTGCTCACCGGGGCGGTCGTGGTCGCGCACCACGCGGCGTTCGAACAGCGTTTCCTGGAGGCGGAGTTCGCCGGAGCGGGAGTCGCGTTGCCGGTGGTTCCGGCGCTGTGCACGATGCGGCTCGCCAAGACGGTGCGTCTCGACGTCGCCGACCACAAGCTCGGGACGTGCTGTGCGTACTTCGGCCTGGACTTCCCCGACGCCCACGCGGCGCTCGCCGACGCCCGGGTGACCGCGCGACTGCTGCCGCTGCTGCTCGGCACGGCGGGGGTGCGGGCGCTGCGGCTGTCCGTCCCCGTCGGCGAGGCGCCCGCACATGCCGCTTACCCGGCGTTCCGGGGCATGTTGCGCCCGAGGCGGGGTTTCGAGCCCGTCAACGTCCGGTGAAACGGACCACAACACCATGAGAAGGTAAAGAACCGCTTGGCGTTTGCTTTACCTTCTGTCATCCTGGACGCATCGGAGGGGAGTATTCCCCCACGGTACGGTCGTCAGTACGACATATGCCGCCACGCCCCATGGCCGAGTGACGCGGTATATGTCCGGCCTACCGGTCCGGGCCGCGCGCAGCCGTCCGGGCGGAAGAGACCTCCGGCATCGACGCAACCGCCACGTCTGCCGGAGGCAAAGTGGATGTTTCCCTGACCACCTGGCTCGTGACGATCGTGGTCCTGCTCGCCCTCGTGGGCGTGGACCTGGTCGTCAACCGCAAGCCGCACGAGGTGACCCTGAAAGAGGCCTCGCTCTGGGGCATCGCCTGGGTGATGCTCGCCGTCCTCTTCGGCGTCGGCCTCTGGCTCTTCTCGGACGCGCAGTACGCCGGCGAGTTCTTCGCGGGCTTCATCACCGAGAAGTCGCTGAGTGTCGACAACCTGTTCGTCTTCGTCCTGATCATGGGCAAGTTCGCGGTGCCCACCCAGTACCAGCAGCGCGTCCTGCTGATCGGCATCGTGCTCGCGCTCGTCCTGCGCGGCGTCTTCATCGGACTCGGCGCCGCGGCCGTCGCCGCCTTCTCGTGGGTCTTCTTCATCTTCGGCGCGTTCCTCATCTGGACCGCGTGGAAGCTGGTCAAGGAGGCGCAGTCCGACGAGGAGGAGGAGTTCGAGGAGAACGCGCTCCTGCGCTGGGTCGAGAAGGTCACCCCGACCACCAAGGACTACCGGGGCACGAAGCTGCTGGTGAAGGAGGGCGGCAAGCGCCTGGTCACGCCGATGCTGATCGTCATGATCGCCGTCGGCACCACGGACGTGCTGTTCGCGCTCGACTCGATCCCGGCGATCTTCGGCCTCACCCAGGAGCCGTACATCGTCTTCACCGCCAACGCCTTCGCGCTGATGGGCCTGCGGCAGCTCTACTTCCTCATCGGCGGGCTGCTGAAGAAACTGGTGTACCTGTCGTACGGCCTGTCGGTCATCCTCGGATTCATCGGCGTCAAGCTCGTGTTCGAGGCCCTGCACGGACAAGGCGTGCACGTCCCCGAGATCGGCATCCCGGTCTCGCTGGGCTTCATCGTGGTGACACTCGCGGTGACGACGGTGCTCAGCCTGCGCAAGTCGAAGCGGGACGCCGAAGCGGAGAAGGCGGCCGAGACGGGATCCGAGCCCGAGGAGATCGCGGCGCCGTAGCACGCGCCGCGCCGCCGCCGATCCCGCCGGGCCCCGGGGTTCCGACCATCGGAACCCCGGGGCCCGGTACGCCGCGTGCGGCGGGGAGGTTCACCAGCCGCGTTCGCGCCACACGCCCAGCTGCGGGCGCTCCGCGCCGAGCGTCGTGTCGTTGCCGTGGCCCGGGTACACCCACGTCTCGTCCGGCAGCCGCCCGAAGATCTTCTCCTCGACACCCGCGAGAAGCGTACGGAAGGCCTCGTCGTCGCCGAACGTGTTGCCGACCCCGCCCGGGAACAGGCAGTCGCCGGTGAACAGGTGCGGGTGGCCCTGCGGATCGTCGTACACCAGCGCGATGCTGCCGGGTGTGTGCCCGGCCAGGTGGATCGCGGACAGCTCGACATCGCCCACGGTGACCGTGTCGCCGTCGGCGAGCAGCCGGTCGGTCGGCACCGGGACGCCGTCCGCGTCGAAGCGCCCGGCCAGCGTCGTCGCCCCCGTGCGGGCGACGACCTCCTCCAGCGCCTGCCAGTGGTCCGCGTGCCGGTGGGTGGTCAGCACCTGGCCGAGGCCGTCGGAGCCGATGAGGGTGAGCAGTGTCTGCGCGTCGTTCGCCGCGTCGATGAGCAACTGCTCGCCGGTCGCGCGGCAGCGCAGCAGGTAGCAGTCGTTGTCCATGGCCCCGACCGCGACCTTCGTGATGATCAGATGGGGCAGTTCGCGGACCGCCGGGGGCCCGCCGACCTTGACCGAGCCGTGATACGTCGTCATGCCCCCATCCTCCCGCCGCGCGCGTGTCACATCCAGGCGGGCAGCGGGGGCAGCGCACCGGGCGGATCCATCACGAGGCCGTCGCCGCCGGTGCGCCCGATCAGCCACGCGAGCAGCGTGCGCCGCCGCCCCGAGACCGTCGCCAGCGGCTGCTGCTCCTCGGGGCCGATGGTCAGCCGCCGCCCCGAGTCCTCGTCGTGCAACAGCAGCGCGACCGTGTCCGGCCGGCCGCGGAACGACGCCGCCGCCTCGAACAGTTCGCGGGTGGCGAAATCGCCCGGCCAGTGTGCGGGCGTCCACCCGGCATAGAGGTCGACGTGGTGGATGTACAGCTCGCGGATGCGCCGGTACGGCAGCTGCACCGCGGCGAACTCGCGCCCGTCCGGCCCCGCGACCTTCGCGCCCCACGCCGCGGCCGACATCGACCCGAGCGCGTCCTCCAGGCGTGCGGACGCGGTGCGCAGGTCCGCGAGGATCTCCTCCGGCGGCCGGTGCGCGCCCGCCTCGATGGCCGCGTCGCGGGCGGCGCCCGACGCGTACATCGGCGTGGGGACGCCGGTGTCGGCCCAGCGCACGAGGTTGCCCAGCCCGTCGGCGTTGCGGGCGAGGTGGGTCAGCACGTGCGCCCGTGACCAGCCGGGCAGCAGCGAGGCGCCGGCCATCCGGTCGGGGGTCAGCCGTTCCGCGCTGTCCAGGACCTGCTGCGTGGCGGCGGCCACTTCGTCCACGAGTGCGGCGGGGTCGAACCCGTCCGTGGTCACGTGTTCCCTCCCGGGGGTCGTGCGGTCGGCATCGGACGACCGTATCTGCTGGGGCGGTGGTGAGGCGACCCATTCCGGCCGGATGGAGATCAGAAGGACGTGACGATGTCGAGAACGGCGGGATTACGAAACGGTCCCACCTGCGGGTGAATCGGCGGGCACAGTGGCCTCGGGACCGCCACATTCGAATGCATGTGCGATAGCCTGGCGTCCTTGCCGCGGAACACCGCGACCCTCACGCCGGAACGCTGCGCCTTGCCGCCGCGGAACAACGTGGGGTCCGGAGCCGCTTACGATTGCCGGGGGACATCGTTCGGGGTCCGTCCGTCCACGGCCGATCTCGCTCCCGCCCGCACCGCGCCCGCCGGGCCCGCCGGCTCCCCGGGCGCAGCGCGAGCGGGGCCAAGTCCAGTGCGCTCACACCAGAGCCGTCCAGAGCTGTCGAAGGGTCTCGATTCTCCAGTGGCCGACCGTCTCATCGTCCGCGGCGCGCGCGAGCACAACCTCAAGGACGTCTCCCTCGACCTCCCGCGCGACGCCCTCATCGTCTTCACCGGCCTGTCCGGTTCCGGAAAGTCCTCGCTGGCGTTCGACACGATCTTCGCCGAGGGCCAGCGCCGCTACGTCGAGTCGCTGTCGTCGTACGCGCGCCAGTTCCTCGGCCAGATGGACAAGCCCGACGTCGACTTCATCGAGGGCCTGTCCCCGGCGGTGTCGATCGACCAGAAATCGACCAACCGCAACCCGCGCTCGACCGTCGGCACCATCACCGAGGTCTACGACTACCTGCGCCTGCTCTTCGCCCGCATCGGCCACCCGCACTGCCCGCAGTGCGGTCGCCCGATCGCCCGGCAGAGCCCCCAGCAGATCGTCGACCGCGTCCTCGAATTCGACGAGGGCACCCGGTTCCAGGTGCTCGCCCCGGTCGTGCGCGAGCGCAAGGGCGAGTTCGTCGACCTGTTCGCCCAGCTCCAGTCGCAGGGGTACGCGCGCGCCCGCGTCGACGGCACGGTGGTCCAGCTCGCCGATCCGCCCAAGCTCAAGAAGCAGGAGAAGCACACGATCGAGGTGGTCGTCGACCGCCTCGCGGTCAAGCCGTCCGCCAAGCGCCGCCTGACCGACTCGGTGGAGACCGCCCTGCGCCTCGGCAACGGCATGGTCGTGCTCGACTTCGTCGACCTGCCCGAGGACGACGAGCAGCGCGAGCGGATGTACTCCGAGCACCTGTACTGCCCGTACGACGACCTGTCGTTCGAAGAGCTGGAACCACGCTCGTTCTCGTTCAACTCGCCCTTCGGCGCGTGCCCGGACTGCACCGGCATCGGCACGCGCATGGAGGTCGACGCCGAGCTGGTGGTGCCCGACCCGGAGAAGACCCTGGAGGAGGGCGCGCTCGCGCCGTGGGCGAGCGGCCACACCAGCGACTACTTCGGCCGCCTGATCGAGGCCTTGTCCGAGGCCCTCAACTTCCGCACCGACGTGCCGTGGAACGGCCTGCCGCAGCGGGCCCGCAACGCGCTGCTCAACGGCCACAAGACGCAGATCGAGGTGCGCTACACCAACAGGTACGGCCGCGAGCGCGCGTACACCACCGCGTTCGAGGGCGCGATCCCGTTCATCGTCCGCCGGCACGCGGAGGCCGAGTCCGACAGCAGCCGCGAGCGCTTCGAGGGCTACATGCGGCAGGTGCCCTGCCCGACCTGCCAGGGCACGCGCCTCAAGCCGATCGTGCTCGCGGTCACCGTCGCCGGGAAGTCCATCGCGGACGTCTCGGCGATGTCGATCAGCGACTGCGCCGAATTCCTCGGCGCGATCCGCCTGACCGCGCGCGAGAAGAAGATCGCCGAGCGCGTCCTCAAGGAGGTCAACGAGCGGCTGAGGTTCCTCGTCGACGTCGGCCTCGACTACCTCTCGCTCAACCGCGCGGCCGGCACGCTCTCCGGCGGCGAGGCCCAGCGCATCCGGCTCGCGACGCAGATCGGCTCCGGCCTCGTCGGCGTCCTGTACGTCCTGGACGAGCCGTCCATCGGCCTGCACCAGCGCGACAACCACCGGCTCATCGAAACGCTCGTCCGCCTGCGCGACATGGGCAACACCCTCATCGTCGTCGAGCACGACGAGGACACCATCCGCGTCGCGGACTGGGTCGTCGACATCGGCCCCGGCGCCGGCGAGCACGGCGGGCGCGTCGTGCACTCGGGCCCGTACGCCGGGCTCCTGACCAACAAGGAGTCGCAGACCGGCGCCTACCTGTCGCGCCGCAAGGAGATCGCGACACCGGACGAGCGCCGCGTCCCCGACAAGAAGCGCCGCCTGGTCGTGCACGGCGCCCGCGAGAACAACCTGCGCGACGTCACCGTCGGATTCCCGCTCGGCACGTTCACTGCGATCACCGGCGTCTCCGGATCCGGCAAGTCGACCCTGGTCAACGACATCCTCTACACCCACCTCGCGCGCGAGTTGAACGGCGCACGCTCGGTCCCCGGCCGGCACACCCGCATCACCGGCACCGACCTGGTGGACAAGGTCGTGCACGTGGACCAGGGCCCGATCGGCCGCACGCCCCGGTCCAACCCGGCCACCTACACCGGCGTCTTCGACCACGTGCGCAAGCTGTTCGCCGAGACGCAGGAGGCCAAGGTCCGCGGCTACCTGCCCGGCCGGTTCTCGTTCAACGTCAAGGGCGGTCGCTGCGAGAACTGCGCGGGCGACGGCACCATCAAGATCGAGATGAACTTCCTGCCGGACGTGTACGTCCCGTGCGAGGTCTGCCACGGCGCGCGCTACAACCGCGAGACGCTCGAAGTCCACTTCAAGGGCCGCAACATCGCCGAGGTCCTGGACATGCCGATCGAGGAGGCCACCGAGTTCTTCGAGGCGGTCCCCGCGATCGCCCGCCACCTGCGGACGCTCAACGACGTCGGCCTCGGGTACGTCCGCCTCGGCCAGCCGGCCACGACGCTCTCGGGCGGCGAGGCGCAGCGCGTCAAGCTCGCCTCCGAACTCCAGCGCCGGTCCACCGGGCGCACCGTCTACGTCCTCGACGAGCCCACCACGGGCCTGCACTTCGAGGACATCCGGCGGCTGCTCGGCGTCCTGACCTCGCTCGTCGACAAGGGCAACACCGTCCTGGTCATCGAGCACAACCTCGACGTCATCAAGACCGCGGACTGGATCGTCGACCTCGGCCCGGAAGGCGGCAGCGGCGGCGGCCTGGTGCTCGCCGAGGGCAGCCCGGAGGACATCGCCGGCGTCGCGGAGAGCCACACCGGCAAATTCCTCCGCGAGATCCTCGCCGACCGGCTGTGACGGCCGGGCACGTCGTGCCGGCCGCCCCGACGGGATCCGCGGGCCCGTCGGGGACCACCGGGCGGCCGGCGACCGTACCGGCCGGGGCCGTCCCGCCCGCTCCCCGACGCCACCGCGCGTGCCGGGGAGGCCACGCGGCGGCGGCGGGCGGCGTCCCGAGCCCGCCGCGCGCCCAAGCCGGGCACACCGCGCCCCCGAGGCGACCCCGGCCCGACCGCCGTCCCCGGACCCGCGCGGGCGATCCGCCCTTCGCCCGGTGGGATCATGGGGTGGTCAGGGCCCCGACCCGTTACGGAGACACACACCGATGACCCCCACGACGCCCAACGCACCCGACCGCCGGACCGTGCTGCGCGGCGCAGCCGCCGTCGGCGCGGTGGGAGCGGTGGCCGTGCCGCTCGCCGCGTGCACCACCGAGAACTCCGGAGCCAAGGCCGCCGGGCCGCGCGCCGGCGACGCGGGGCCGGTCACCGTCGGCAAGGTGCCCGACATCTCGGTCGGCGCCGGAAAGGTGTTCGGGGAGTCGCGGGTCGTCGTCACCCGGCCCGAGGCGAGCGTCTACAAGGCGTTCGACGCGCGCTGCCCGCACCAGGGCTGCCTGGTCGGCGAGGTCGAGCAGGGCGTCGTCAAATGCAACTGCCACGGCAGCCAGTTCGACGTCAACGACGGCTCCGTGGTGCGCGGCCCGGCCAACAGCGGGCTGCCCGAACTGCCGCTGAAGGTCGTCGACGGGGACATCGTCGTCGGCTGACGCGTTATTCCTCCATACCCCCGACACCGGGGCCGGCCCGGCCCCGGTCCGCGACGAAGACCTGAGGTTGCACATGGCCGACCCGGCAACGTACCGCCCCAAACCGGGCGAGATCCCGACCGGCCCCGGGGTCTACCGGTTCCGGGACACGCACGGCCGGGTGGTCTACGTCGGCAAGGCCAAGAACCTCCGCCAGCGCCTGTCGTCCTACTTCCAGGACCTCGCGGGCCTGCACCCGCGCACCCAGACGATGGTGACCACCGCGTCGTCGGTCGAGTGGACCCTCGTCGGCACCGAGGTCGAGGCGCTGCAGCTGGAGTACTCCTGGATCAAGGAGTACGACCCGCGCTTCAACGTCAAGTACCGCGACGACAAGAGCTATCCGAGCCTCGCGGTCACCCTCGGCGACGAGTTCCCGCGCGTGCAGGTCATGCGCGGCGCCAAGAAGAAGGGGGTGCGCTACTTCGGGCCGTACGGGCACGCCTGGGCGATCCGCGAGACCGTCGACCTGCTGCTGCGCGTCTTCCCCGTCCGCACCTGCAGCAACGGCGTGTTCAAGGCCGCCCGGCAGGCCGGGCGTCCGTGCCTCCTCGGCTACATCGACAAGTGCGCGGCCCCCTGCGTCGGCCGCGTCACCGCCGAGGAACACCACGAACTCGCCGAGGAATTCTGCGACTTCATGGCCGGCCAGACCGGCCCGTACCTGCGCCGCCTGGAACGCGCGATGAAGCAGGCCGCGGCCGACATGGAGTACGAGAAAGCCGCCCGGCTCCGGGACGACATCGGCGCCCTGACCCGCGCGATGGAGAAGAACGCCATCGTCCTCGGCGACGGCACCGACGCCGACGTCATCGCGCTCGCCGACGACGAACTGGAAGCCGCCTTCCAGATCTTCCACGTCCGCGGCGGCCGGGTCCGCGGCCAGCGCGGCTGGGTCGTCGACAAGGTCGAGGACGTCACCCCCGCCGACCTGGTCGAGCACTTCCTCCAGCAGATCTACGGCGACCAGCGCGGCGACGCCGTGCCGCGCGAAGTCCTCGTGCCCGCGCTGCCGTCCGAGCCCGACGCCATCACCGAATGGCTCTGCTCGCTGCGCGGCTCCCGCGTCGACCTGCGCGTCCCGCAGCGCGGCGACAAGAAGGCCCTCCAGGAGACCGTCCTGCGCAACGCGCAGCAGGCCCTCGTCCTGCACAAGACCCGCCGCGCCGGCGACCTCACCACTCGCTCGCTCGCGCTGCAGGAGATCGCCGACGCCCTCGGCATGGACACCGCGCCGCTGCGCATCGAATGCTTCGACATCTCGCACCTGCAGGGCACCGGCGTCGTCGCGTCGATGGTCGTCTTCGAGGACGGCCTGCCCCGCAAGAGCGAGTACCGGCACTTCGCGATCAAGTCGTTCGAGGGCCAGGACGACGTCCGCGCGATGCACGAGGTCCTCACCCGGCGCTTCCGGCACTACCTGGCCGAGCGCGTGGGGACGGGCGAGCCCGAGCTGGCCGGCATCGACGCCTCCGAGACACCGGAGGGCAGCGGCCCGATCGACCCGGAGACCGGCAAACCGAAGCGGTTCGCGTACCCCCCGCAACTCGTCGTCGTCGACGGCGGCCAACCCCAGGTGGCCGCCGCCGCGCGCGCCCTCGGCGACCTGGGCATCGACGACGTCGCGGTGTGCGGCCTGGCCAAGAAGCTCGAAGAGGTCTGGCTGCCCGGCGACGACGACCCGGTCGTCCTGCCGCGCAGCAGCGAAGCGCTCTACCTCATGCAGCGCGTCCGCGACGAGGCGCACCGCTTCGCGATCACGTACCACCGCAAGAAGCGGTCGAAGGCCATGACCGCCAGCGCGCTCGACTCCGTGCCCGGGCTGGGCGAGACCCGGCGCAAGGCGCTCCTCGACCACTTCGGCTCGCTGCGCAGGCTCAAGGCCGCGACCGTCGAGCAGGTCATGGAGGTCCCGGGCATAGGCCGGCGCACCGCGGAGAACGTCCTCGGGGCGCTCGCCGCCGCGCCGCCCAAGATCGCCGTCAACACCGCGACCGGAGAGATCGTCGAGGACACTCCGGATGAGATCGTGGGGGCGGACCGTTCAGATGAGGAAGAGCACGGGTGAGGGTGCCGCGGCCCGCCGCGGCGGGACACGTTCGGCATCCGCGGGGGAGCCGCGGATGCGGGAGCAGGAGGAACCATGACCACGCAAAGCGCGCCCCCAGTGGGTCGTCGCAGAGGGGGACGTCGTGAGTGACGCGGCCCACGAGACCGACACCGGAGCATCCGTGCCGCAGACCGGCGCGAACTCCGCCGAATCCGTCCACGGCATTCCCGAACTCGTCATCATCTCCGGCATGTCCGGCGCCGGACGCTCCACCGCCGCCAAAGGCCTCGAAGACCTCGGCTGGTTCGTCGTCGACAACCTGCCCCCGTCCCTCATCCCGGCGATGGTCGACCTCGGTGCCCGCACCCAGGGCGCCGTCGCCCGCATCGCCGTGGTCGTCGACGTGCGCGGACGCACGTTCTTCGACGACCTGCGCGAAGCCCTCGCCCAACTGGAGAGCGCCGCCGTGGTCCGGCGCATCGTGTTCCTCGAAGCGGCCGACGACGCCCTCGTCCGGCGCTTCGAGAACGTCCGACGCCCCCACCCGCTGCAGGGCGACGGCCGCATCGTCGACGGCATCGACGCCGAACGCGCCCTGCTGCGCGAACTGCGCGGCGAGGCCGACCTGGTCATCGACACCACAAACCTCAACGTGCACGAGCTGCGCGCCAAGATGGACGCGCAGTTCGCCGGCACCAGCGAGCCCCGGCTCAAGGCCACCGTGATGTCGTTCGGCTTCAAATACGGCCTGCCCGTCGACGCCGACCTCGTAGTCGACTGCCGGTTCCTGCCCAACCCCCACTGGATCCCCGAACTGCGCCCCTTCACCGGCACCGACGAACCCGTCGCGCGGTACGTCTTCGACCAGCCGGGAGCCAAGGAGTTCCTGGACGGCTACACCGACCTGCTGCGCATCATCACGGAGGGCTACCGCCGCGAGGGCAAGCGCTACCTCACCCTCGCGGTCGGCTGCACCGGCGGCAAGCACCGCAGCGTCGCGATGGCCGAGCGCCTGGCCAAGCGCATCCAGGAGAGCGGCGTGGAAGCCGTGGTCGTGCACCGCGACAAGGGACGCGAGTGATGCCTTGGTGACCAACGGCTACGAGTACGCCCGGCACACCGGCCCCAAGGTCGTCGCCCTGGGCGGCGGCCACGGCCTGTTCGCGTCCCTGTCCGCGCTGCGCCGGCTGACGGACGACCTGACCGCGGTGGTCACCGTCGCCGACGACGGCGGGTCGAGCGGCCGTCTGCGCCGCGACCTGGGCGTCCTGCCCCCGGGCGATCTCCGCATGGCGCTCGCGGCGCTGTGCGGGGACGACGAGTGGGGCAACACCTGGAGCCGGGTGATCCAGCACCGCTTCCGCTGCGAGGGCGACCTCAACGGCCACGCCGTCGGCAACCTGCTGATCGTGGCGCTGTGGGAGCTGCTGGACGACGACCCGGTGCAGGCGCTGCAGTGGATGGGCCGCCTGCTGGGCGCCCACGGCAGCGTCCTGCCGATGTCCGCCGTGCCGCTCGACATCCAGGCGGACGTCCGGGGCCACGACCGGGCCGCGCCCGACGTCGTCTCGACGGTCCGGGGCCAGCACGCGCTGGCCAAGACGCCGGGCGAGGTGATCGGCATACGGCTGCTGCCGCAGGACCCGCCGGCCGTGCCCGAGGCGGTCGCCGCGGTCCGCGACGCCGACTGGATCGTGCTCGGCCCCGGCTCGTGGTTCACCAGTGTGCTGCCGCACCTGCTGGTGCCCGAGCTGGCCGCGGCGCTGGTGGAGACCAAGGCCCGCAAGGTCCTCGCGCTCAACCTGGCGCCGCAGCCGGGGGAGACCTCGGGCTTCTCGCCGCAGCGCCACCTGGAGGTCCTCGCGGCCCACGCCCCCGAGCTGGGCTTCGACCTGGTGCTGGGGGACAGCGACGTGGTCGACGACGTCGACGGCCTCGCCCGGGCCGCCGCCGCCCTCGGCGGCCAGGTGCTGCTGGCCCCGGTCGCGGTCGGCGACGGGACCCCGCGACACGATCCGGGGCGCCTGGCCGCCGCCTACGGCCGGATCTTCGTCGATCGTGAAAGGATCGCGCCATGGCGATGACGGCAGCAGTGAAAGACGAGCTCAGTCGGCTCCCGGTGACGCGGTCGTGCTGTCGCAAGGCGGAGGTCTCGGCCCTTCTGCGGTTCGCCGGCGGACTGCACCTGGTGAGCGGGCGGATCGTCGTCGAAGCGGAGTTGGACACCGGTGCCGCGGCGCGGCGCGTGCGCAAGGACATCCTGGAGGTGTACGGCCACCAGTCCGATCTCGTGGTCGTGGCACCCGGCGGCCTGCGGCGCAGCAGCCGGTATGTCGTCCGCGTGGCCAAGGACGGCGACCAACTGGCCCGCCAGACGGGCCTGCTGGACGCGCGCGGCCGTCCGGTCCGCGGCCTGCCCCCGCAGGTGGTGTCCGGGGCGACCTGCGACGCCGAGGCGGCCTGGCGCGGTGCGTTCCTCGCGCACGGCTCGCTGACCGAGCCCGGGCGCTCGTCGGCGCTGGAGGTGACCTGCCCCGGTTCCGAGGCGGCGCTCGCGCTGGTCGGCGCGGCGCGGCGGCTCGGCATCTCGGCCAAGGCGCGCGAGGTGCGCGGTGTCGACCGCGTGGTGGTCCGCGACGGCGACGCGATCGGCGCGCTGCTCACCCGGCTCGGAGCGCACGAGAGCGTGCTGGCGTGGGAGGAGCGGCGCATGCGCCGCGAGGTCCGGGCGACGGCGAACCGGCTGGCGAACTTCGACGACGCGAATTTGCGGCGGTCCGCGCGGGCCGCGGTGGCCGCCGGGGCCCGCGTGCAGCGCGCGCTGGAGATCCTCGGCGAGGAGGTGCCCGAGCACCTGGCCGCGGCGGGGCGCCTGCGGCTGGAGCACAAGCAGGCGTCGCTGGAGGAGTTGGGCGGCCTGGCCGATCCGCCGCTGACCAAGGACGCGGTGGCGGGCCGGATCCGGCGGCTGCTGGCGATGGCCGACAAGCGCGCCGGCGACCTGGGCCTGCCGGGGACGGACGCCAATCTCACCGCCGAGATGCTGGTGCCGTGATCCGGCGGTCCGCGCGACCGGGATAAACGCGCTGGAACAGCCGACCGGGGAGACATACGTTTCTCCGGTCGGCTTTCGTATGCCGTCTTCCTGCCGTCGCGTCCCTCGGGAGTGGACACATCGTGGAGATCCGGAACATCACCGAGGACGAACTGAGCGCTTGGGGGCTCGCGCTGGACGTGGGTTTCCTGCGCGTTCCCGAGTACGGCAAGGAGGTCCGGGACCAATGGCAGGAGCACCTGCGCCGCGTCGTGGACAGGGAGCGTACGCAGGCGGCGTTCGACGGTGGGGCCATGGTCGGGACGTTCCGCAGCTGGGGCGGCGAGATCACGGTGCCCGGAGGGGCGCCGGTCGCGATGAGCGCGATCACGAACGTGACGGTGACCGCGACGCACCGCCGCCGCGGGCTGCTCACGCGCATGATGCGGGCGGACCTGGACGCGTCGGTCGCGCGCGGTGAGCCGCTGGCGATCCTGATCGCCGCCGAGTACGCCATCTACGGCCGCTTCGGGTTCGGTCCGGCCACGGACTACTCGAACTACAGGGTCGACCTGACGCGCGCGCGGCTGACCGACGCGGAACGCGCGTTCAAGGAGCCGGGCGGCCGGGTCGAGATCGTCCCGCCGGAGACGATCGTCGAGGCGGGGCCGGCGATCCACGACGGGTTCCGGGCCCGGACGCCGGGGGCGATCTCGCGGCAGGAGACCTGGTGGCCGCTGTACACCGGGATACGCCAGCGGCCCGGCGGGCGGCACCGCGAGCCGCGGTTCTTCGCGCTCTACCGCGACCCGTCGGGGGCCCCGGCCGGGTATCTGGCGTACCGGATCGACGAGATCTGGGAGGACTTCCTCCCGAAGGCGGTCCTGCACGCGGACCAGCTGATCGCCGCGTCGCGCGCCGCCGAGGCCGCGCTGTGGGACTTCGCGACCCATGTCGACTACGTCACGCGCATCAGCGCGGGGGAGCGGGCGGGCGACGACCTGCTGCCGCTGCGGTTCACCGACCCGCGCGCGGTCACGTGGGACAGCGCCCGCGATTTCGTGTGGGTGCGCCTGCTGGACGTGCCGGCCGCGCTGGCCGCGCGCACGTACCCGGTCGCGGGCCGGATCGTGCTGGAGGTCGCGGACCAACTCGGGTACGCGGCGGGGCGGTACGCGGTGGAGGGCGGTCCGACGGGCGCGGTGTGCTCGCCCACCGGCGAACCCGCGGACCTGCGGCTGGACATCGGCACCCTGGGGTCGCTGTATCTGGGCGGCGGTTCGCCGGTGCGCCTCGCGGAGGTCGGGGCCGTGGCCGAGGCGACCCCGGGGGCGGTGGCGCGGGCCGAGGCGATGTTCCGCACCGCACGGTCGCCGTGGTGTCCGGACTGGTTCTGACGTCCGGGGCCGGCGCCCGCGAACGGGGGAACTCCCTCGAAAATAGCGACAATTCGGTCGTTGGTTGCTTCCTGCCGCGTATGGCCATGCTTTTCCCCGCCGGATCTCGCTAGCCTCGCGTTCCTTGCCGCAAGCGTTTCCTGGGAGCAAAAGACTCGTGAGTGGATACAACGGTCCCGGCCAACCGTATGGCGCACCGCAGCAGGGTCCCTACGGGCAACCGGGTCCCTACGGACAGCCCGGCCCCTACGGGCAGCCGGGTCCCTACGGGCAATTCCCGCAGCAGGGCGGTCCGTACGGGCCGTACGGTGGCGGGCCCCGGCCCCCGCGCACCGGCGCGGCCGTCGGGATGGGCATCCTCGCGGCGCTGGTCGGCGGGGGCGCGTACCTCGGGTTGATCAGCAGCGGCGACGCGAAGGACGGGGAGCTCTTCTCCTGGGCCGTCATCCTGCTGGGCGTCGTGGTCGGCGGCGTCGTCGGCAAGTCTGGCGGCCGGCACGCGGCGTTCCCGGTGCTGGCGCTGGTGCTGACCGGTATCGCCGCCTTCGCGGCGCAGTACTTCGGCATCGCGATCCTGGTGACGGACGCGATCCCCGGTGCGTCGCTGTCCGACGTGCTCGACAAGGTGGACCTGATGGAGATCTGGCAGGACGGCATGGAGGAGGACGGCAACGGTGTCATGACCGGCATCGGGGTCGTGCTGGCCGGCGTCGTCGCCAAGGTGGTCGGCGACCGCTCCTGACTGTTTCGGATCACCTCCGACCGCCCATTTCGGGACCCGGCATGCGCCAACCGTGCCGGGTCCTCGTCACGTCCCGGGGACGCGTCGCGATAGGGTCGGACTTGGTCTCGGCTTGACGATTCCAACCCGTCTGCCGGGAAAGCAAACCTTCAGGGCATCCCTCCGGCGTACCAAGAGGAGATCGGTTCGTGACGATCCGAGTAGGCATCAACGGATTTGGCCGTATCGGCCGTAACTTCTTCCGCGCGATTCTCGCCTCGGGCGCAGACGTTGAGATCGTCGGTGTCAACGACCTGACCGACAACGCCACACTGGTCCACCTGCTGAAGTACGACAGCATCCTGGGCCGCCTCGGCCAGGACGTCACGCACACCGACGACTCGATCACCGTCGGCGGCAAGACCTTCAAGACGATCGCCGAGCGCGACCCGGCCGCACTGCCGTGGGGCGACCTGGGCGCCGACATCGTCATCGAGTCGACCGGCCGGTTCACCAACGCCGCCGACGCGCGCAAGCACATCGCGGCCGGCGCGAAGAAGGTCATCATCTCGGCGCCCGCCAAGGGCGAGGACATCACGATCGTGATGGGCGTCAACCACGAGAAGTACGACTCCGCCCAGCACCACGTGATCTCCAACGCCTCGTGCACGACCAACTGCGTCGCGCCGCTGGCGAAGGTCCTCCTGGAGAACTTCGGCGTCGCCAAGGGCCTGATGACCACGGTCCACGCGTACACCAACGACCAGGTCATCCTGGACTTCCCGCACAGCGACCTGCGCCGCGCCCGCGCCGCCGCGACCAACATCATCCCGACGTCGACCGGTGCCGCGAAGGCCACCGCCCTGGTGCTGCCGGAGCTGAGCGGCAAGCTCGACGGCATCGCGATGCGCGTGCCGGTCCCCACCGGCTCGGTCACCGACCTGGTCGTGGAGCTGGAGCGCGAGGTCACCAAGGACGAGGTCAACGCCGCGTTCCAGAAGGCCGCCGAAGGCGAGCTGAAGGGCTACCTCACCTACACCGACGACGAGATCGTCTCCTCCGACATCGTGACCGACCCGTCCTCGTGCACCTTCGACTCGAAGCTGACGATGGCGCAGGGCAAGCAGGTCAAGGTCGTCGGCTGGTACGACAACGAGTGGGGCTACTCCAACCGCCTCGTCGACCTGGTCGGGCTCGTCGGCGCGTCCCTCTGAACCGCGCGGCCTCCGCGCCGCGCAGTGCTCCGAGTGACCGCCGCCGACTGACCGTCGACCCCGGCTGAGCACGGAAGACCCGGTACGGGCCCGGACGACACGTCGTCCGGGCCCGCGCGTACCCGCCCGTTGGTTCGAACCCCGGGCCGTCACCCTCAGCGGCCCGAATCCACGAGGACTGATTCCGACCGCATGAAGACCATCGACGATCTCGACGTCGCCGGTCGGCGCGTACTCGTCCGCGCCGACCTCAACGTGCCCCTCGACGGCACCACCATCACCGACGACGGCCGCATCCGTGCGAGCCTGCCGACGCTCCGGGCCCTCGCCGAGCGCGGCGCCCGCGTCGTCGTCACCGCCCACCTCGGCCGCCCCAAGGGCGAGCCGGACGCGGCCTACTCGCTCGCCCCGGTCGCCGCGCGCCTCGGCGAACTGCTCGGCCGTCCCGTCGCGTTCGCCACCGACACGGTCGGCGAGAGCGCCCGCGCGACGGTCGCCGCCCTCGGGGACGGCGATGTCGCGCTGCTGGAGAACGTGCGCTTCAACGCCGCCGAGACCAGCAAGGACGCCGCCGAGCGGGGCGCCTTCGCCGACGAACTCGCGTCCCTCGCCGACCTCTACGTCGGCGACGGCTTCGGCGCGGTGCACCGCGAGCACGCCTCGGTCTACGACGTCGCGCGGCGGCTGCCGCACGCCGCGGGCTACCTGATCGCCGCCGAACTCGACGTCCTCAAGCGCCTCACCGAGAACGTCGAGCGGCCCTACGCCGTCGTGCTCGGCGGCTCCAAGGTCTCCGACAAGCTCGGTGTCATCGACAACCTGCTCGGCAAGGCCGACCGCATCCTCATCGGCGGCGGCATGGCCTACACGTTCCTCGCCGCGCAAGGCCGCGAGGTCGGCACGTCGCTGCTGGAGAAGGACCAGCTCGACACCGTGCGCGCGTACCTGCGGCGGGCCGAGGAGAACGGCGTCGAGTTCGTCCTGCCGGTCGACGTCGTCGCGGCGGCTGCGTTCGCCGCCGACGCCGAGCACGACGTCGTGTCCGCGGACGCGATTCCGGCCGACCGCATGGGGCTCGACATCGGCCCCGACTCCGGCAAGCTCTTCGCCGGCAAGCTCACCGACGCGCGCACGGTCTTCTGGAACGGCCCGATGGGCGTGTTCGAGATGGAGCCGTACGCGGGCGGCACGCGCGCCGTCGCGCACGCACTCGTCGACTCCGACGCCTTCACCGTCGTCGGGGGCGGGGACTCGGCCGCCGCCGTGCGCACACTCGGCTTCGACGAGAACGCGTTCGGTCACATCTCGACCGGAGGCGGCGCCAGCCTCGAATACCTCGAAGGCAAGACCCTGCCCGGCCTCGACGCCCTGGAGGGCTGATCCGATGTCCAAGAAGACCAACGCCTCGGGTGCGACCGGCCGGGTGCCACTCATGGCCGGCAACTGGAAGATGAACCTCAACCACCTTGAGGCCATCGCGCTGGTGCAGAAGCTCGCGTTCGCCCTGGACGACAAGGACTTCGACCAGGTCGAGGTCGCCGTGCTGCCGCCGTTCACCGACCTGCGGTCGGTCCAGACACTGGTCGACGGCGACAAGCTGCGCATCGTCTTCGGCGCGCAGGACCTGTCGCGGCACGACGGCGGCGCGTACACGGGGGAGATCGCGGGATCGATGCTCGCGAAGCTCAAGTGCACGTATGTCACCGTGGGCCACTCCGAGCGCCGGCAGTACCACGCCGAGACGGACGAGGTCGTGAACGCCAAGGCCAAGGCGGCGTTCGCGAACGGCATCGTGCCGATCCTGTGTGTGGGCGAGGGCCTGGAGGTGCGCAAGGCGGGCGACCACGTCGCGCACACGCTCGCCCAGGTCGACGGCGGCCTCGCCGGGATTCCGGCGGCCGAGGCGGAGACCGTGGTGATCGCGTACGAGCCGGTGTGGGCCATCGGCACCGGCGAGGTCGCGACGCCCGAGGACGCCCAGGAGGTGTGCGCCGCGATCCGCTCGCGGCTGGCGGAGCTGTACAGCGCGGACCTGGCCGACAAGGTGCGCGTGCTGTACGGCGGTTCCGTCAAGTCGTCCAACGTCGCGGGCCTGATGGCCAAGCCGGACATCGACGGCGGCCTGGTCGGCGGCGCGAGCCTGGACGCCGACGAGTTCGTCAAGCTGGTCCGCTTCGGGGACCAAGGCGTAGGTTAGGCACCCGCTCGTCTCCCGCCCTCCGGGCCGGGGCCTCGCGGCTCCGTTTCCCCGGTGGGCGGGAGGACGGCGTACCCTGTCGGAGGCCAGGAATCCCTGGCCGCGCGTCCGCAGAGTCGGCCGGTGCCCACCGCGCTCCGACTCTTCGACAAGAAAAGGAACCGGGTCCAGGCCGTGGAGCTCGCTTTCTCGATCGCCCTGATCATCTTCAGCGCCCTGATGGTGCTGCTTGTCCTGCTGCACAAGGGCAAGGGCGGAGGCCTCTCCGACCTGTTCGGCGGCGGCATGTCGTCGTCCCTGGGCGGTTCGTCGGTCGTGGAGAAGAACCTCGACCGCCTGACCGTCATCGTGGGATCCCTGTGGTTCGTCACGATCATCGTGCTCGGCCTGCTGCTCAAGGAATAGCCGCCGACCCCGCGGTCACCCGAGTCCGACACGATGTCCCGGTCCGGGCACGCTTCCTGACGTCGTGTCGGAAAGCGCGAGATGCGCGGTTCACGGCTGTGCGGGGCGCACGTACACTGTTTCGCGAAGCAGCCCCCCGGCCGTGGGCGTACGGGGGTGCCGTTCGAGCCGCGCGACCGGGCGCGCGGCACACAGATCCAGGGGAGTTGGAACCGTGGCAAGTGGCAACGCCATCCGTGGGAGCCGGGTCGGCGCGGGCCCGATGGGGGAGGCCGAGCGCGGCGAGGCGGCCCCGCGTCTGCGTATCTCGTTCTGGTGCGCCAACAAGCACGAGACGCAGCCGAGCTTCGCGACCGACGCGCAGGTGCCGGAGACCTGGGACTGCCCCCGCTGCGGACTCCCCGCCGGGCAGGACAGCGAGAACCCGCCGGACGCGCCGCGCACCGAGCCCTACAAGACGCACCTCGCGTACGTGCGCGAGCGCCGCAGCGACGCGGACGGCGAGGCGATCCTCGCCGAGGCGCTGGCCAAGCTGCGCGGCGAGATCTGACGGCAGCGCGCGTTCTCGTTCCGTGCACTGATTTCCGCCGCCTTCTCGGCTTTTCACGGTCGCGTGATCCGGTGTGCCTCGGCCGCCGCGCTCCGACCGAACGAGTGGACGTGGGTCACCCCGACGGCCCCGTCCCGGCCGTGCGTGTCACCCGTACGCGCCCGCACTCCGCACACTGAGCGGTGATCCGCCCGTCCGATCACCGCCTTGGGGTGCCTTGTGCCCGTCCGCTCGCCCCGCCGCGCGTGCCTCGGCACGGCGGCAGCCGTCGCACTGGTCGCCGTATGGCCGGCCGCACCCGCCTCCGGCTCGTCGCTGCCGCCGCCGACCCGGCCCGCGCTGGCGATCAAGGTCGACAACGGCTCGATGACGTCGAAGCCCGGGCAGGTGCACACCTACACGGTGCTGCTGCGCAACCTCGGCTCGACCGATCTGCGGGACGTCACCCTGACCGAAACCCTCCCGTCCGGGGTCTCGCTGCTGGACGCCGGCGGCGGGGCCGTGTCGGCGGGAGCGGACACCCAGGTCACGTGGACCGTGGCACTGCCGACCGGGCAGCAACTCGTCCACACCGTCAAGGCCCGCGTCGACCGGCTGCCCGACGAGCACGGCGTTGCGACCACGGCCTGCGCGCGGCTCGGCGACAGCACCGTACCGGTCGTGTGTTCGACGGATGTCGACCGCCTCCCCGCCGAGGTCGCCGATACCGCGGGGCCGTCCACGACCACGCTGCTCGGCGGCAGCGTCGCCGCACTCGCCGCGTTCGGTGGCGCGGCCTGGTACGTCGTGCGCCGCCGCCGGGCCGCCGCCGCGGCCGTCGCGGCGGACTGAACCGGGCTGCTGGGAGTTCGGCGAATCGGGTCGGTCACTCGGGCGACGGAGCGTGGTTGCCGCCGGGCGGCGGCGGTGTCGGGCAGGATGAGGGGATGTCCAGCCGCGTGCACGCCTACTCGGCCCATATCGACAGTCTCGTGGGCGACGCCGAGCCGGAAGTCTTCGTGGCCCCTTCGTCGCGGCCCGATGTGCCGGGGGTGACCTCGCTGCGGTACACGGGCCTGCCCAACCGGGGCATGGCCACGTCGATCACCTACGGCGTCTCCCTGGTCCCGCGCGCCGGTCGGGAGTCGCCGGAAACCATCGAGCTGTGCATGTGCGTGCGGTCACCGGACGCCATATGGTCGCGCGTGCTCGGCTATCTCGGCGAACAACTGCGCGGCGTCTGCCCGTTCGTGTACGGCAACACCATCGACTTCGGCGAGCGGATCGCCCCGGACACCGAGATGACGGCGTTCTTCGTCTTCGCGTCGACGGTGATAGAGCGTGCCGACGCCATCGGCATCGACGTCTCCGAACCCTGCCTGGCCGGCACCGATCTGATCACCATTCAGGGCATGTACCCGATCCACGAGGTGGAACGGCAGTTCATCAACGAGCGCGGTCTCGACGCGTTCTGGAACGAGGTCTGGGACACGTACGACGTGACCCGGCGGCCGGCGGTCTGATCCCGCCGCCCCGCGCGGGTGCTCACACGTCGATGTCGCTGCGCGGGCGGCGCGGAGGAGGCGGCCTGCGGACGGCCCGCTCGCCGGCCACGCGGTCGGCGGTCAGCCGCCCCGACGGCCGGGGCGCGGGCGGCTTCGGAGGCCGCGCCGACGGCTCGGGCGCCATCGTGCCGTCGGCGGCCGGACGGCCCGAGGCCACCGCGGCGTGCGCCTCCGGCGCCGGCACCTCGCGGGCCCGGCGCCCGCCGATCCACGCGGGGGCGTCCTCGCCGGTCGCGGCCCGCCAGCGGGAGCGCACGGCGACCGGCTCGGCGGCGTGGGCGCGCACGAGGGCGTCGGTGGCCATGTCGACCACCTGCGGCAGGTCGAGGGCGTTGCCGACGCCGAGTGCCGCCGCGAGCGGGGGGACCGCGTCGGCCGGCCGGTCGGCGGAGATCAGGACCAGCCCGTAGACGGCGTACGTGACCGCGACTTCGGGGCGGCGCGCCAGCACCGGGTCCAGGCGGACGCGGCGGGCGCGGAGCGCGACGGCCTCTTCGAGCGCTTCGACGGCGCGGTCGTGGCGGCCGGCACCGCTGAGCAGCAGGCCGAGCCCCTGCAACGCCGCGGCGAGCGCGTCGTCGGCCGGCCCGGGCGTGGAGCTTTCGGTCGGTGCGCGGCGCAACGCGACGGCGGACCGCGCGCGTTCGAGGGCTTCGTCGACGCGCCCGACGCGGGCCAGCAAATTGGCCTGACGCATCGTCACTTGCGCGAGGACGTCGGCGTCGGCGGCGGTCAGCAGCCGCGCGGCCTCGTCGAACAGCGACAGTGCCTCGTCGACCTGCCCGGTGGCCGCGAGCCGTCCGGCGAACTCGTCGAGCGCGTCCGCGAGTCCGGTCCGGTGCCGCTCGGGGGCCCGGGCGGCCAGCGTGCGGTACGCCTCGACGCACTCGTGCAGCACCGCGAGCGCACGGTCGCTGTCGCCCGCGTCGCCGAGGCGGGCGCCCA
The DNA here is from genome assembly GCF_021165735.1 of Yinghuangia sp. ASG 101. GTDB lineage: Bacteria > Actinomycetota > Actinomycetes > Streptomycetales > Streptomycetaceae > Yinghuangia. The sequence goes on from NZ_CP088911.1 coordinate 5,864,320, forward strand.
GGTCGCGCAACGTCGCGGCCAGCAGCGGGCGGTGGTGCCGCACGTCGAGCGCCGCGAGCCTGCGGGCCCGCAGCACGGCGTGGTCGGCGACCTTGACGGCGTCGGCGTACTGCCGCCCGCCCGCGAGGACGGCGGCGAGCGCGCGCAACGCCTCGACGAGGGCCGGGGCGTGCTCGGCGGGGTCCCGCTCGGTCAGATCCCCGAGGATGCGCACGGCGGCGCGGGCGGGAGCGGAGGCCTCGGCGTGCCGCCCGGCCTTGCCGAGCTGCCGGGCGCGGTCGGAGAGCAGAGTCGCCCGGTCCCGCTGCTCGCCGCCGGGCGGGGCGGCGGTCCGCGACGACGGATCGTCCGGTGACGCCTCGTGCAGCGGAAGGCCGGACTCCGTTTCGACCGGAATTCGTTGTTGCGAGGCGGGAAGCGGTGGCACCGCGACAACCTCCTTGCTCGCCGACACGGCCGCCCGCGCGGCCTCCTGTTCGAGCCGGAGCCGGTACGCGGCAAGGTGACGCTCGTGTCGTCGACGCCATCTGAAGAGCACGCGTCTCCACCCCACCCCACAGCTCGCCCACTGTCCCGGGCGACGCTACCGCGCGACAGGGCCGGAGGGAGCGGGCAAGGAGGGGATCAAGCCAACGGTTTCACCCGGGAGGGGACGGATCGCACACAATATCGGACGAGTCGCCGGCCCGGGAAATCCCGACCCTGACCGGCACGATCGCCCGCGGACGGGCGAAGCCCGCGGTGTCCGCGGCCCGGTCCGCCGTGAGACGGCGGCCGGGCGGGCTCGGGCGTCGGGCCCGGGCCGTCGCGGCGGGGGGCCGCGAGGTGGTGTGCCGGCGGGCTTCCGCACCCTGGGGGACCAGGGACCAGGGACCAGGGGCCAGGGGCCAGGGACCAGGGGCCAGGGACCAAGGACCAAGGACCAAGGACCAGGGTGCGGGTCCGGGAGGGAGCCCGCGAGGCGGTGTGCCGCCCGGCTGTCGTGCCGGGTCGTGTCAGCGGGTCGCGCGGTCCGCCACCTTGCCCGCCAGGAACTCCTCCCACGTCCGGACGCCGACCGCGTGTTCGGGGGTGGTCAGGGCGCCGGAGCGGAACACGGCGCCCACCGTGCCGGGCAGGTGGATCGGCAGGATCGGCCGTTTCCGACCGGCCGCCGCGAGCCACGTCCGGGCGAGTTCCTTGGCGTCGTACACCTTCGGCCCACCCATCTCCGCGACCTGCCCGGCCGGTGCCCCGAGCGCCAACTCGACCAGCCGGTCCGCGACTTCGCCCTGGTCCACGGGCTGGCAGGGGGTCTTGGACGGCACCAGAACGAACGGCAGCCTCATCATGAAGCGGAACACCGCGTCGAGCAGGTCCGGAAACTGCGTGGCACGCAGATTGGTCCACGGGATGCCGGATTCGGCGAGCATCAGCTCACCCTCCAGCTTGATCTTGTAGTACGGGTAGGTCGTGCGGTCCACGCCGACGATCGAGATGTTGACGATGTGCCGAACGCCCGCCTCCCGCGCCGCGTCGATCAGATGCCGCCAACCGGGGATGTCGTGCTTCGGCTTGCGCGTGTCCGAGGCACAGTGGATGACCGTCGTCACGCCCTCCAGGGCCTCGGCGACATCCGTTCCGGTCTGCAGGTCCGCGGTCACCCAGCGCACACCCGGATCGTCCGGCAGGTCCGTCTTGCGCGTCATCGCCCGCACCGGCACACCGGCGTGCCGCACCCGCTCCAGGACTTCCCGCCCGAGCAGCCCGGTCGCGCCGGTCACCAGGATCACGTTCTCGCTCATGGTTCCCTCCTCGCGTGCGAGCCGCCGCCGCGTGTCTCGCGGGGCCGCCCTCACTCCTCAGGAAAACGAACCGGGCAGCTTCGCGCGATGTGACAGCCCCGGGGCCGTTCCGCGAAAAAAGTCGGCCGCAGTCGGCCGGTCCGCCCGCGTTTCCCGGACGCGGGCGCGGCCCGCGACGGCGGTACCGGGCCGGCGTGGCGCGCCCCGGGCCTACGCGTCGGGGGACGCCTGCCGCCGGAGGAACATCAGCTTGTCCGGGTTCCGCATGATCCGTACGGCGACGACCCCCTCGGCGCCGAACTCCACCGTCGTCGCACTGGTCAGCGCCGTGCCCTCCCACGTCAGCACCGCCGGGTCGCCGTTGACCTCCACGACGCGCATGTCCGCGTCGGCCGCGAAACGCTCGATCAGCCCGGCCAGCAGGCGGGCGACCTTGTCGCGGCCGTGCACGGGGCGCGTGGCCGCGGAGACCTTGCCGCCACCGTCCGACCACGTGACGACGTCGTCGGCGAGCAGGGCCTCAAGCCGGTCGAGCGCCCCTTCGGCGGCTGCCGCGAGGAAGCGGGCGAGCAGGTCGGCGCGTACGGCCGCGGGCGCCTCGAAACGCGGGCGCTCGTCGGCCAGGTGCTGTTTGGCGCGGTGGTACGTCTGCCGCGTCTTCGCCTCGGACCAGTCCAGCACCGCGGCGATCTCGCGGTGGCTGTAGCCGAACGCGTCCCGCAGCACGACCACGGCCCGCTCGGGCGGCGACAGCCGCTCCATCATGACGAGCACCGCCATCGACACGGCGTCGCGCTGCTCGGCCGTCTCCAACGGCCCGAGCGCCCCCGTGTCGGTCCGCACCGGCTCCGGCAGCCACGAGCCGACGTACTCCTCGCGCCGCGCCCGCGCCGAGGTGAGCCGGGTCAGGCACAGATTCGTGACCACCTTCGCCAGCCACGCGCGCGGTGCCTCGATACGCTCCCGGTCGGCACCGTGCCACCGCATGTAGGCGTCCTGCACCGCGTCCTCGGCCTCGGCGGCCGACCCGAGCATCCGATAGGCGATCCCGAACAACCGCCCCCGCTCGGCCTCGAACTCACCGGCCTGATCGTCGGCCCGACCCACACCCATCCCGCCACGGTACCGAGTGGCCCGCATTCTCCGTGGTCGGGCCCGGGCGCCGACCCACCGCGGCCCGTTCCGCGGGCATCCGCCGAGCGCGCCGGTCACCGGGTCATGTGTGTCCGGCCGATACCGCGGCATTCGACACCGACGGCCGGGGGAGAGCACTCGCTGTGCGGTGCTCTCCCCCGGCCGTCGGTGGGGTCAGACGTTGAAGCCCAGGGCGCGGAGCTGTTCGCGGCCGTCGTCGGTGATCTTCTCGGGGCCCCACGGGGGCATCCAGACCCAGTTGATGCGCAGGTCGCTGACCAGGTTCTCGGTGGCGCCCTTGGCCTGGGCCTCGATGACGTCGGTCAGGGGGCACGCGGCCGAGGTCAGGGTCATGTCGACGGTGGCGATGTTGCCGTCGTCGACGGTGACGCCGTAGACGAGGCCCAGGTCGACGACGTTGATGCCCAGCTCCGGGTCGACGACGTCGTACAGCGCTTCCGTGACGTCCTCGGCACTCGCCGGCGAGTTCACTTTGGTGTCGCTCACTTCTGGCCCTCCATCACCTGTGTCGTCGCGTCCCGCCACGCCATCCAGCCGAGCAGCGCGCACTTGACGCGGGCGGGGAACTTGGAGACACCGGCGAAGGCCACGGCGTCCTCCAGCACGTCCTCGTCCGGCTCGGCCTGGCCCTTGGACTGCATGAGGTGCAGGAACTCCTCCTGCACCGCAAGCGCCTCGGCGACGGTACGGCCGATGACCAGGTCGGTCATGACGGACGCGCTCGCCTGGCTGATCGAACAGCCCTGGCCCTCGTACGACACGTCGACGACCTTGGCGTCGTCGCCCGTGCCGTCCAGCTTGACCCGCAGCGTCACCTCGTCGCCGCACGTCGGGTTGACGTGGTGCACCTCGGTGTCGAACGGGTCCCGCAGCCCCTTGTGGTGGGGGTTGCGGTAGTGGTCCAGGATGATCTCCTGGTACATCGAGTCGAGTTTCATCGCCGGGTTCGCTCCCATGCCCGTGACGTCAGGTCCACCACAGTCAGCCGAAGAAACGGCGTACGTGTTCCAGGCCGGCCACCAGGGCGTCGACCTCGGCCGGAGTCGAGTACAGGTAGAACGACGCGCGCGTGGTGGCCGGGACGCCGTAGCGCAGGCACACCGGGCGCGCGCAGTGGTGGCCGACGCGGACCGCGATGCCCTGCTCGTCCAGCACCTGGCCCACGTCGTGCGGGTGCAGGTCGCCGAACTTGAAGGAGATCGCCGCGCCGCGCGCCTCGGCGGTCTTCGGCCCGATGATCTCCAGGCCCGGTACCGACGCCAGCGCGTCGATGGCGTACGCCGTGAGCGCGTGCTCGTGCGCCTCGACCTTGTCCATGCCGAGCGCGTCGAGGTAGTCGATGGCCGCGCCGAGCCCGACCGCCTGCGCGATCGGCGGGGTGCCGGCCTCGAACTTGTGCGGCGCGGGCGCGTACGTCGACGCGCTCATCGTCACGGTCTCGATCATCTCGCCGCCGCCCAGGAACGGCGGAAGCTCCTCGAGCAGGCCGAGCCGCCCCCACAGGACGCCGATGCCGGTCGGGGCGAGCATCTTGTGGCCGGTGAACGCCACGAAGTCGGCTTCGAGGGCCTGCACGTCGAGCGGGACGTGCGGCGCCGCCTGCGACGCGTCGACGACCACGAGGGCGCCGACGTCGTGGGCCCGGCGCACGATCGCGTCGAGCGGATTGATCGTGCCGAGGATGTTGGAGGTGTGGACCACCGAGACCACCTTGGTGTTCTCGGTGATGACCCGGTCGATGTCCGAGAGGTCGAGGCGGCCGTCGTCGGTCAGCCCGAACCACTTGAGCCGCGCGCCCGTGCGCTGGCACAGCAGCTGCCACGGCACGATGTTCGAGTGGTGCTCCATCTCGGTGATGACCACCTCGGCGCCCGGCCCGACGCGGAACGGCTCGTCCGCCCACGTCAGCATGTTGGCGACGAGGTTCAGGGCCTCCGAGGAGTTCTTGGTGAAGACCACCTCGTCGCGCGAGGGCGCGTTGACGAAGGCGGCCACCTTGTCGCGGGCGCCCTCGTACAGCGCCGTGGCCTCCTCGGCGAGCACGTGGACGCCGCGGTGCACGTTGGCGTTGTGCAGCTCGTAGTACGCGTTCAGCGCGTCCAGGACCTGCTTGGGCTTCTGGGAGGTCGCCGCGTTGTCCAGGTAGACGAGCGGCTTGCCGTCGTGCAGCGTGCGGGACAGGACCGGGAAGTCCTTGCGGATCGTCTCGGTGTCCAGGAGCCCCGCGAGGGTTGTCGTCATGCGCTCTCCTTGACTCCGGCGTAGGCCTCGTAGCCCTCGGCCTCAAGCTTGTCGGCCAGTTCAGGGCCGCCGGACTCGACGATCCTGCCGCCCGCGAACACGTGGACGTGGTCGGGCTTGATGTAGCGGAGGATCCGCGTGTAGTGCGTGATCAGCAGCGTGCCGATCTCGCCGGTGTCGCGGACCCGGTTGACGCCCTCCGAGACGATCCGCAGCGCGTCGACGTCGAGCCCGGAGTCGGTCTCGTCGAGCACCGCGATCTTCGGCTTCAGCAGCTCCAGCTGCAGGATCTCGTGGCGCTTCTTCTCGCCGCCGGAGAAGCCCTCGTTGACGTTGCGCTCGGCGAACGCCGGGTCCATCTGGAGGCGTTCCATCGCCTCCTTGACCTCCTTGACCCACAGCCGCAGCTTGGGGGCCTCGCCGCGCACCGCGGTGGCGGCCGTACGCAGGAAGTTCGAGACGGACACCCCGGCCACCTCGACCGGGTACTGCATCGCGAGGAACAGTCCGGCGCGGGCGCGCTCGTCGACGGTCATCGACAGCACGTCCTCGCCGTCGAGGGTGACGCTGCCGCCGGTCACGGTGTACTTCGGGTGCCCGGCGATCGAGTAGGCCAGGGTCGACTTGCCGGAGCCGTTGGGGCCCATGATGGCGTGGGTCTCGCCCTGTTTCACGGTCAGGTCGACGCCGCGCAGGATCTCGCGGGGGCCGGTCTCGGCCTCCACGCTGACGTGCAGGTCGCGGATCTCAAGCGTTGCCATACGGACTCAGGACTCCTGGTTCAGGTCGACGTATACCGCGTCGGCCTCGATCTTCACGGGGTACACGGGCACCGGCTGGGTGGCCGGGGGGCCCGACGGGCGGCCGGTCCGCAGGTCGAAGCGCGAGCCGTGCAGCCAGCACTCGATCGCGCAGTCCTCGACCTCGCCCTCGGACAGCGACACATTGGCGTGGCTGCACACGTCGTTGATCGCGTACACCTCACCCTCGGTGCGCACGAGCGTGACGGGTACGCCACCCAGGACCACCCGCAGCGGCGTGTCGTCCGCCAACTCGGCTTCGCCGCAGGCGCGTACGTACGTCATCGGGCGCCTGCTTCCAGGCCCGCCTCGATGGCCGTCATCAGGCGCTGCTCCAGCTCCGGGATGCCGATCCGCGCGATGATCTCGGCGAAGAAGCCGCGTACCACCAGGCGGCGGGCCTCGTCGGCGGGGATGCCGCGGGCCTGGAGGTAGAACAACTGCTCGTCGTCGAACCGCCCGGTGGCGCTCGCGTGCCCCGCGCCGGCGATCTCGCCGGTCTCGATCTCCAGGTTGGGCACCGAATCGGCGCGCGCGCCCTCGGTGAGCAGCAGGTTGCGGTTCAGCTCGTAGGTGTCGGTGCCCTCGGCCGCCGCGCGGATCAGCACGTCGCCGATCCACACCGTGCGGGCGTCCGAGCCCTGGAGCGCGCCCTTGTACGTGACGTGGCTGCGGCAGCGCGGCACGTCGTGGTCGACGAACAGGCGGTGTTCCAGGTGCTGGCCCGAGTCGGCGAAGTAGACGCCGTACAGCGACGCGTCGCCGCCGGGGGCGTCGAACACCACGCGCGGGAACAGCCGCACGAGCGTGCCGCCGAGGGTCGCGACCACCGACGTGAAGGTGGCGTCGCGGCCCAGGCGGGCGACGTGGTGGCCCAGGTGTACGGAGCCCGCGTCCCAGTCCTGCACCGAGATGACGGTGAGCCGCGCGCCGTCCGCGACGAGGAATTCGACGTTGTCGGCGTACGCGCCCTTGCCGCCGTGGTCGAGCACCACGACCGCCTCGGCGAACGCCTCGACGGTGATCGTCAGGTGGCCGAACCCGGTGGCGCCGGTGCCGCGCGTGCGCACGACGGCCGGTTCGCCCGGCGCGAGTTCGCGGGGGAAGGTCACCACGGTGGCCTTCTCGAACGACGAGAACGCCTGGGCGGCGACCCGGTCGACCGGTGCGCCCGTCTTGCCGAGGCGCGCGTCGTCACGGCCCACGGTCTCCACGACGACACCGGCCGGGGCGTCCACCTCGACGGTGGGGGCGCCGACCTCGCCGAACGTGCCGTCGTGCAGCCCGCGGAGCCGGTCCAGCGGGGTGAACCGCCAGTCCTCCTCGCGGCCGGTCGGCACGGGGAAGTCGTTCACGTCGTACGAGGCGACGGCGACCTGCCGGGCGTCGGCCGGCTGGCTGACCATGCGCCCGGTGCCGGGGCCGGCCAGCTCGTCGCCGGCCCCGGCCTCGCGCACGGCGATGGAACCGGCGGTGGTGCTACCGGAGTTGTTAGCGCTTGCCATAGGTATTTGCGGGCCTAGCCCACAGCCCCTTCCATCTGCAGCTCGATCAGGCGGTTCAGTTCGAGGGCGTACTCCATGGGCAGCTCGCGGGCGATCGGCTCGACGAAGCCGCGCACGATCATCGCCATGGCCTCGTCCTCGGTCATCCCGCGGCTCATGAGGTAGAACAGCTGGTCGTCGGAGACCTTGGAGACGGTCGCCTCGTGGCCCATCGACACGTCGTCCTCGCGCACGTCCACGTACGGGTACGTGTCGGAGCGCGAGACCGTGTCGACCAGCAGCGCGTCGCACTTCACCGACGAGGTGGAGCCCTTCGCGCCGTCCTCGATCTGGACCAGGCCGCGGTAGGAGGTGCGTCCGCCCGCGCGCGCGACCGACTTCGACACGATGTTCGACGACGTGTTCGGCGCGCAGTGCACCATCTTGGATCCCGCGTCCTGGTGCTGGCCCTCGCCCGCGAAGGCGATCGACAGCGTCTCGCCCTTCGCGTGCTCGCCGAGCAGCCAGACGGCCGGGTACTTCATCGTCACCTTGGAGCCGATGTTGCCGTCGATCCACTCCATGGTCGCGCCCTCGTGGGCGACGGCCCGCTTGGTGACCAGGTTGTAGACGTTGTTCGACCAGTTCTGGATCGTCGTGTAGCGCACCCGCGCGTTCTTCTTGACGACGATCTCGACCACGGCCGAGTGCAGCGAGTCCGACGAGTAGATCGGCGCGGTGCAGCCCTCGACGTAGTGCACGTACGAGCCCTCGTCCGCGATGATCAGCGTCCGCTCGAACTGGCCCATGTTCTCGGTGTTGATCCGGAAGTAGGCCTGGAGCGGGATCTCGACGTGCACGCCCTTCGGCACGTAGATGAACGAGCCGCCGGACCACACCGCGGTGTTCAGCGCGGCGAACTTGTTGTCGCCGACCGGGATGACCGACCCGAAGTACTCCTGGAAGATCTCCGGGTGCTCGCGCAGGCCGGTGTCGGTGTCCAGGAAGATGACGCCCTGCTCCTCCAGGTCCTCGCGGATCTGGTGGTAGACGACCTCGGACTCGTACTGCGCCGCGACGCCGGCGACCAGACGCTGCTTCTCCGCCTCGGGGATGCCGAGCTTGTCGTACGTGTTCTTGATGTCCTCCGGCAGGTCCTCCCACGAGGCCGCCTGCTTCTCGGTGGACCGCACGAAGTACTTGATGTTGTCGAAGTCGATCCCGGACAGGTCCGAGCCCCACGTCGGCATGGGCTTCTTGTCGAACAGCCGCAGGCCCTTGAGGCGGAGCTTGAGCATCCACTCGGGCTCGTTCTTCTTCGCCGAGATGTCTCGGACGACGGCTTCGGACAGGCCGCGGCGCGCGGTCGCGCCCGCGACATCCGGGTCGGCCCAGCCGTACTCGTACGTGCCCAGGCCGTCGAGCTCGGGGCGAGCTTCGGTGGTCATGCGGGGTCCCTCCCGGTGACGTTCTTCGGTACGTGCGTGGTGCAGACGCCGTCGCCATGGGCGAGGGTCGCCAACCGCTGGACGTGGGTGCCGAGGAGTCGCGCGAACACCTCGGTCTCCGCCTCGCACAGCTGGGGGAACCGCTCGGCGACATGCGCCACCGGGCAGTGGTGCTGGCAAAGCTGCTCTCCGCCGGGAGCCTGCCGCGCGCTCGCGGCGTATCCGTCGGCGGACAGCGCCTCTGCCAGCGCCTCGGCCCGTTTTTCGGCGGGGGCGTTCTCGACGACCGGGAGGTACCTGGCCTCCAGGTCGGCCACCCGCCCGCGGGCGAACGCCATGACCGCGTCGTCGCCCGCGACCTCCGCGAGGAAGCGCAGGGCCTGGGCGGCCAGGACGTCGTATTCCTGATGGAATGACCCGCGGCCGGCGTCCGTGAGCGCGAACACCTTCGCGGGGCGGCCCCGCCCGCGCTGACCGTACACCCGCTGCTGGCGGGCCTCGATCACGCCGTCCGCGAGCAGCGCGTCCAGGTGGCGGCGCACCGCGGCGGCGGTGAGGTCGAGCCGTTCGGCGAGATCCGCCGCGGTCGACGGGCCGTGCGCGAGGATCGACCGGGCGACCTTGTTGCGGGTGCCCGCATGCGCGTCCGTTTCGGGCACGCCGACTCCGGCGGCGGTGCTCCGCCCCCGGGGTTCCGCGTCCTCGCGCATGTATTTCACAACGCCATTGTTGCGTTAATGCCTTCCCCTGGCGAACCACATCCGCGTGCGCTGAGTCACTTAGGGCCGCCTAACAGGCCGGTGACCTGCCTGTCTCACGCAAAGTAGTTGCCTGGTGCGGTGGTGTGGCGCCCGTCTCGGGCGCGGCGTCCGGGCGCAGCATCGGGAGAAGCACCTCGTCGACGACCCGCACGATGTACGCGTCGTCCAGTTCCTCGGGGCCGGTCAGGTTCTGGTAGGTCACCAGGGCGGAGCCCACGCGCGCGGTGAGCGGGGTGGCCGCCCCCGGGCGCACGTCGCCGCGCGCCTCGCCCGCGCGCAGCACCTCCAGCATCATGCGGCGGGTCGGGGCCGCGATGCGTTCGCGGACGAGTTGGTGCGTCGCCTCGTGGGAGTGCTTGACGGTCTGGAGCGCGGGGTCGGCGGTCATCGTGCACGCGCTGTGCAGGAAGCGCAGGATCGCGAGCAGGTCGGTGCGCAGGTCGCCGGTCAGGTCGATGTCTTCCGCCTTGGGGAGTCGGTCGCGCAGCGCGTCGAGGAGGAGGGCGTCCTTCTCGGGCCAGCGGCGGTAGAGCGGGGCTTTGCCCGTGCGGGCGGCGGCGGCGATGCCGTCCATGGTGAGCCCGGCGTACCCGACTCTGAGGAGTTCGTCGAACACGGCCTGGTAGATGGCCTGTTCGAGCGCACGTCCGCGCCTGCGCGTGGGAGCGCCCTCGTCGGGGGGCGGTTCGCCGGTACGGGATGCCACCTCGGGGTCACCTTTCTCGCAATCCGGCCTCCAGTATCCCCGGCGCTTGTAAGAGACCATCGAGTCTCTTATTCTCTCGTGCTGTAAGAGACCAGTCCGTCTCTTAAATTCCCATGCGCTCTCCCGGGGGTCAACCATGTCCGCGTCCGCCTCCACTCCGGCCGCCTCCGCCACTCCACCCGTCGGGGGAGCCGCGGCGCCGCCCCCTCCCGACGAGGCCGGACCACCTCGGCCCGGGCTCGCCCTCGCGGTCGTCGTCGGGGCGATGCTGCTCGTCGGCATCGACGTGACCGTCGTCAACCTCGCGCTGCCGGACATGCGCGCGGCACTCGACATGTCCTCGACCGCGTCCGCCTGGATCCTCAACGCCTACACGCTCTCCTACGGCGGCCTGCTCCTGCTCGGCGGACGCGTCGGCGACGCGCTGGGCCGCCGCCGCGTGTTCTGCGCGGGTGTCGGCCTGTTCACCGCGGCCTCGCTGCTGGCCGGGCTGGCCCCCTGGGCGTGGTGGCTCATCGCCGCCCGCGTCCTGCAGGGCGTCGGCGGCGCGCTCATCGGACCGAGCACCATGGCGCTGCTCGTCAGCATGTTCGCCGGCGCCGCCCGAGCGCGCGCGATCTCCTGGTACTCCGCGGTCCTCGGCGGCGGTGCGACCGTCGGCCTGATCCTCGGCGGGCTGCTCACCGAACTCGCCTCATGGCGTTGGGTGTTCCTGATCAACGTGCCGCTCGGCGCGGCCCTCGTGGTGCTGGCGCCGCGGATCGTGCCCCGCGTCGACCGCGCCGCCTCCGGCACCCGTCCCGCCTTCGACTTCGCCGGAACGATCACCGTCACCGGCGGCGTCGGCGCGCTGGTGTACGCGTGTATCCGGGCCGGCTCGCACGGTTGGGGCGACGGCGCCACGGTCGCCGCGCTGATCGTGGCCGCGGTGCTGCTCGCCGTCTTCGTCCCCACCCAGCGCCACGCCGCCGAACCGCTCACCCGCACGGCCACCCGCGGCACCCTCGCCCGGATCCTGCCGCCCGTCGCGCTCCTCGGCGCCGCGATGTTCGGCGTGCTGTTCTTCCTCGGGCAGTACTTCCAGGAGGCCCGCGGCTACACCCCGGTCCGGGCCGGCCTGGCGTTCCTGCCGATGATGGCCGCGCAGTTCGCCATGGCGCGGCTCGCGCCGACCCTCGTGCGCCGCGTGGGACCGGCCTGGCCCGCGGTGACCGGCGCGTCCGCGGTGACGGTCGGGCTGCTGTGGCTGTGGCGGATCGGGGAGACGGACGCGTACGCGGCCGGCATCCTCGGCCCGCTGGTACTCGTCGGCGCGGGGGCGGGAGCGGCCATGTCGCCCATGAGCATCTTCGGCCTCTCCGGCGTCGCGCCGGCCGAATCGGGCGCCGCGTCCGGACTGCTCCAGACCACGCAGTGGCTGGCCGGAACGGTCGGCCTGGCGGTCTGGGTGACCGTGTTCGGCCACGCCACCCGCGACGCCGCCCCCGGCGCGAGCCCCGAGCACGTCCTCACCCACGGCGTCGGCGCCTCCTTCGGCGCCGCGGCGATCAGCGCGGCGGCGGCGGTGCTTGCCGCGTCGACACTCTTCCGCGCGCGCCGGGACGCGGCCTGAACGACCGGCCGGACGCGGCGCGGCGGAGGGGGAGCGGCCGGGGAGACGAGGCGGGCGGCGTCCCCGTGCGGAGGCGCCGCCGCCGCTTTCTAGACTGATGCGCCATGGACTCCGCGCAGGGGCCTGCCGTCGAGATCGTCGGTCTGGTCAAGAAGTACGGCGACAAAACCGCCGTGGACGGACTCGACCTCGTGGTCGACGCCGGATCGGTGACGGCCGTCCTCGGGCCCAACGGCGCGGGCAAGACGTCGACCATCGAGGTCTGCGAGGGGTACCGCCGCGCGGACGCCGGGCGCGTCCGCGTACTCGGCCTGGATCCCGGCGCCGACGGCGAGCGGCTGCGGCCCCGGGTCGGCGTCATGCTGCAATCCGGCGGTGTGTACGCGGGCGCCCGTGCCGAGGAGATGCTGCGGCACGTCGCCCGGCTGCACGCCCACCCGCTCGACATCCCGACCCTGGTCGAACGCCTGGGGCTGGCCTCCTGCGGCCGGACGACCTACCGGCGCCTGTCCGGCGGGCAGCAGCAGCGCCTCGCCCTGGCCCTCGCGGTCGTCGGCCGGCCCGAGCTGGTCTTCCTGGACGAGCCGACCGCGGGCCTCGACCCGCAGGCCCGCCGCGCGACCTGGGACCTCGTCCGCGACCTGCGGACCGACGGCGTCACCGTCGTCCTCACCACCCACTTCATGGACGAGGCCGAACACCTCGCCGACGACGTGCACATCATCGACCGCGGCCGGGTGATCGCCTCCGGGTCGCCCGAGGCACTGTGCCGTGACGGCGCGGAGGACTCACTGCGCTTCTCCGGCCCTCCCGGGCTGGACCTGACCGCGATGGTGGCCGCACTGCCCGAGGGGGCGAAGGCCTTCGAGGTCGCGCGCGGCGCGTACCGTGTCGAGGGCGACATCGGCCCGCAGTTGCTGGCCACCGTCACCGCGTGGTGTGCGCAGCACGGCGTCATGCCGGAGAAGCTGACCGTCGAACGCCGCACGCTGGAAGACGTGTTCCTCGAACTGACCGGGCGGGAGCTGCGGACGTGAGCGCATCCGTGGGGGCCTTCACCCCGAAACCCGGCGCCGCGCCGCTCGGCCGCATGATCGCGGCGCAGACGCTGCTGGAGACCAGGATGCTGCTGCGCAACGGCGAGCAGCTGCTGCTGACGATCGTGATCCCGTCGCTGCTCCTGGTGCTCTTCGGCGCGGTCGACGTCGTCGACGTGGGCGAACTGGCCCCCGGCGAGGAACGCGTCGACTTCCTCGCCCCCGGGCTGCTCGCGCTCGCGGTGCTGTCCACGGCGTTCACCGGCCAGGCCATCGCGACCGGCTTCGAACGGCGGTACGGCGTCCTCAAGCGCCTCGGTGCGACACCCCTGCCGCGCTGGGGCCTGATGGTCGCCAAGACCGGCTGCGTGCTGCTCGTCGAGGTGCTCCAGGTGGCGCTGCTGGCCGCGATCGCCCTCGGCCTCGGCTGGGATCCGCACGGCAATCCGCTCGCGGTCGTCCTGCTGCTCGTGCTGGGCACGGCCGCGTTCTCGGGGCTCGGCCTGCTCATGGCCGGCACACTGCGCGCCGAGGCGACGCTGGCCGCGGCGAACCTCGTGTTCGTCCTGCTGCTGGTGTGCGGCGGCGTGATCGTGCCGCTCGACAAATTCCCGGGCGGCGTCGAGGCGGTGCTCGCCCTCACGCCGATCGCCGCGCTCTCCGACGGGCTGCGCGACGTGTTGCGCGAGGGCGCCGCGATGCCCTGGGGCGACGCGGGAATCCTGGCCGTGTGGGCGGTGCTCGGGCTCGCGGCGGCGGCGCGGTTCTTCCGCTGGGAGTAGCCCGTCGCAGCCGGGGGCCGCGTACTTAGTGAAACTGTTCACAACGTACGCTGATGCCCATGAGTTCGCCGTCCGCCGTGTCACCTTTCGCCCGCCGGATCTTCCTGGCCAACCTGTGCGCCCAGATCGGCATCGTCATCACCGGCGGCCTGGTCCGGCTCACCGGGTCGGGGCTGGGCTGCGACACGTGGCCGCGCTGCAACGACGCGCAGTGGACGCCGCACGACGAAAGCTCGGGGCACGCCTTCATCGAGTTCGGCAACCGCATGCTGACCTACGTGGTCGGCGCGATCGCGGTGGCCGCGATCGTGGCCGCGTGGAAGCACCGCCCGGTGCGCAAGGAGATCCGCTACCTCGCCGCGTTCCAGCTCTTCGCCGTCGTCGGACAGGCGATCCTCGGCGGCATCACGGTGCTGACGGACCTTCACCCGGCGTCCGTGGCCGCCCACTTGCTTCTCTCCATGTTCATGATCGCGTCCGCGGTCGCGCTGTACGAGAGGGCGGGGGAGGGCGACGGCCCGGTACGCCCGCTGGTCCGCCGCGAGATCCGCGTCTTCGCGTCCGCCGGCCTCGGCGTGCTCGCGGCGCTGCTCGTCGTCGGCACGGTCGTCACCGGGTCCGGCCCGCACGCGGGCGACGAGGACGCGCGGCGGTTCGACGTCGACGTCGACCAGATGGCGTGGCTGCACGCCGACCTGGCGTTCCTGCTCCTCGGCGCCGCCCTCGCGCTCGCCCTCGCCCTGCGCGTCACGGACGCCCCGGTCGCCGCGCAGCGGCGCGTGTGGTGGCTGCTGGGGGTCATGCTCCCGCAGGGCCTGATCGGCTACACGCAGTACTTCAACGGCCTGCCGGAATGGCAGGTTTCGCTGCACATGTTCGGCGCGTGCCTCGTGGTCGTGACCACGACCCGCATCGTCTTCGGCCTGCGGGAGCGCGGCGAGGCCGGCCAGGACGGCGACGACGCCCCGTCGGCGGACGAGCCCGCCCCGGCGGACGAGCCGGTCCCCGCGACGCGCTACTGAGCGGCGGCGGACGGCTCGCGCGGGCGAAGCCGGCACGGGGCTTCGGCGGTGTGCGCGCCGGGCAGCGGGCCGATGCGGCCATACGTACGGGCCGGCCCAGCACAGCCGCGGCTGCGCCGGGATGGTCGCCCGCGCCGGGCCTGCCGCGTCGCTTGGTCAGGGGTGGCATGCCGGGTCTGCCGGCCTCGCACAGAAGGGCCGGGCAGAGCGGTTGTGTCCGTCTCAGGCGCGCATGCCGATGCGGTCCCACAGGGGCGCCGAGACCGGCCTGGGCAAGCAAGCGTCGGCCCGGCGCAACGAGCCGCCCGTCGCGCCGCGATGGGCGGACCCGTCCGTCGCCTCAGGCGTTCGCCGGGCCGCCGATCTGGATTCCGGCCATCCGGGACCACTCGTACCGCCCGGTCCGTACGCGCAGCGCCACGTCGCCGGGGAACTCCTCGTGCAGCGTCAGGCCGGCCGCCTCGACGGCCTGCCTGGCGGTCTGCGGGTCGCGCGCGACCTGGTCGCCCCACTGGCCGTCGGCGCCCACGATGACGATACGGGTCGAGTCGCGCCCGATGTATTCGACGACGGCGTCGGCCTTGGCGTCCCCGTTCACCGCGTGACGGGCCGCGAAGCGCGAGAGGTTGCGGGCCAGGCGGCGCACTGAGCGGTCGGTCCTGGGGGCGGTCGGAGCCGCCGGAGTCTCCGTGTCGGTCATGCGCGAAATGTTACCGACGCGTCGTCAGGACGGCGCCGCGGGGCCGCGCACAGGACGCGGCGTACGGCCCGGTCAGGCGAAGATCAGCGGGTCGACCGCGACCGCGACGAACAGCAGCGTCAGGTACGTGATCGACCAGTGGAACAGGCGCATTTCCTTGAGCTTCACGCCCGTAGCCTCGGCGTTGGCCCGTCGCGCGAGCGCGTGCGCCTCGTACAGCCACGCGGCGCCCAGCACCCCGGCGGCGGCCGGGTAGAGCCAGCCGGTGTCGGCGGCGGGCCACAGCAGCAGGGACGTGGCGACCATGACCCAGCTGTAGACGACGATCTGCTTCGCGACGACCTTGTTCCCCGCCACGACCGGCAGCATCGGCACGCCCGCGTTGGCGTAGTCGTCCGCGCACTTCATCGACAGCGGCCAATAGTGCGGCGGCGTCCAGAAGAAGACGACCATGAAGAGCACGAACGGCGCCCAGGCAAGGGAGTTCGTCACCGCGGTCCAGCCGATCAGCACCTGCATGCAGCCCGCGATGCCGCCCCACACGATGTTCTGCGGGGTGCGCCGCTTCAGCATCATCGTGTAGACCACGACGTAGTAGAAGATCGCCAGCACCGACAGCCCGGCCGACAGCGGGTTCACCAGCGTCCAGAACCAGACAGTCGATACGACGCCCAACGTCGCGGCGAACGCGAGGCATTCGCGCGGGGACACCATTCCGGTCACGAGCGGGCGCCGCTCGGTGCGGTGCATCAGCCGGTCGATGTCCCGGTCGAGGTACATGTTGAAGGCGTTGGCGCTGCCCGCCGACAGGTACCCGCCGAAGCAGACCACCAGGACCAGGCTCAGGTCCGGCATCCCCTTCGCGGCCAGGAACATGACCGGGATCGTGCTGATGAGCAGGAGTTCGATGATGCGCGGTTTCGTGAGGGTCACGAACGCGAGGACCCGGGCCGCCGGCGGACGACTGCCGCGGGTTGGTCCCGCCAGCCCGGCCGGTCGGGATTCGACGGCTGTCACGAACACCCCATCAGCAGCGGATTAGAACTAACGGGAAACTGTAGTCCCTCACCTGGGCGCGGAATGCCCGGGGGCCGCCCGTGCGCGCGGGCGTCCCGCTCTGCCGCGTGGGGCCCGCCGGACCCCGGTAGGCTCGGCCGTGTGCCGTCTACGCCGAGCGGGCGACGGGCCCGTCATTTCGGCCATCGATTCGGCGGTCAACCGGAGAAACCGGAAGGAGCCCTGACAAGGGTGAGCACCATGCCGACCAACGACAGCAGCGCGCTGGAGTGGACCGACCTCGACAAGCGTGCGGTGGACACCGCCCGTGTCCTCGCGATGGATGCCGTGCAGAAGGTCGGCAACGGCCACCCGGGTACGGCCATGAGCCTCGCGCCCGCGGCGTACCTCATCTGGCAGAAGCTCCTCAGGCACGACCCGGTCGACCCCGACTGGGCGGGCCGCGACCGGTTCGTGCTGTCCCCCGGGCACACGAGCCTGACGCTCTACACGCAGTTGTTCCTGTCCGGATACGGCCTTGACCTGGACGACCTCAAGGCGTTCCGCACGTGGGGCAGCCGCACGCCGGGCCACCCCGAGCACGGCCACACCGCCGGTGTCGAGACCACGACCGGGCCGCTCGGCCAGGGCATCGCCAACGCGGTCGGCATGGCGATGGCCGCCCGCTACGAGCGCGGCCTGTTCGACCCGGACGCGGCTCCCGGCACCTCGCCGTTCGACCACACGATCTGGGCGATCGTGTCGGACGGCGACCTCGAAGAGGGCATCTCCGCCGAGGCCAGTTCGCTCGCGGGCCACCAGAAGCTCGGCAACCTCGTCGCGCTGTACGACGACAACCACATCTCCATCGAGGGCGACACCGAGACCGCGTTCAGCGAGGACGTGCTCAAGCGGTACGAGGCGTACGGCTGGCACACGCTGCGCGTCGAGCCGCTGTCCGACGGCGACATCGACGTGGCCGCGCTGTACGCCGCGCTCGAGGCCGGCCGGGCCGAGACCGAGCGCCCGACGATGATCGCGCTGCGCACGACCATCGCGTGGCCGGCGCCGAACGCCCAGAACACCGCCAAGTCGCACGGCTCCGCGCTCGGCGCCGACGAGGTCGCGGCCACCAAGAAGATCCTCGGCTTCGACCCGGCGCAGACCTTCGAGGTCGCCGACGACGTCCTCGCGCACGCCCGCAAGGTCGTCGACCGGGGCCGCGCCGCGCGCGCCGCCTGGGACGAGCGGCTCGCCGCGTGGCGCACCGCGAACCCCGAGCGCGCCGAGACGCTCGCCCGCGTCGCCGAGCGCCGGCTGCCCGACGGCTGGGAGAAGGCCCTCCCGTCGTTCGAGGGCGGCAAGCCGATGGCCACCCGCAAGGCGTCCGGCAAGGTGCTCCAGGCCCTCGGCCCGGTCATCCCCGAGCTGTGGGGCGGCAGCGCCGACCTCGCGGAGTCGAACAACACCACGATCGACGAGTCCAGCTCGTTCCTGCCGGCCGGCAACCCGCTCAAGTCCGCCGACCCGTACGGCCGCACGGTCCACTTCGGGATTCGCGAGCACGCCATGGGCTCGACGATGAACGGCATCGCGCTGCACGGCGGCACCCGCGTGTTCGGCGGCACCTTCCTGGTGTTCTCCGACTACATGCGCCCGGCCGTCCGCCTCGCGGCGCTCATGAAGCTGCCGGTCACCTACGTGTGGACGCACGACTCGATCGGCCTCGGCGAGGACGGCCCGACCCACCAGCCGATCGAGCACATCGCGGCACTGCGCGCGATCCCCGGCCTGGACGTCGTCCGCCCGGCGGACGCCAACGAGGTCGCCGTCGCGTGGCGCACGATCCTGTCGCACACCGACCGGCCCGCGGGCCTCCTGCTGACCCGCCAGGACGTCCCGACGTACGAGCGCGGCGAGTTCGGCAGCGCCGAGGGCACCGCGCGCGGCGGTTACATCCTCGCCGAGGCGTCGTCCGGCGTTCCGCAGGTCGTCCTCATCGCCACCGGCTCCGAGGTGCAGCTCGCCGTGGCCGCGCGGGAGACACTGGAAGCCGAGGGCATCAAGACCCGCGTGGTGTCGATGCCGTCCGTCGAGTGGTTCAACGCGCAGGACCAGGCGTACCGCGAGCAGGTCATCCCGCCGGCGGTCAAGGCGCGCGTGGCGGTCGAGGCCGGTATCGCGCTCGGCTGGCGCGAGTTCGTCGGCGACGCCGGGCAGATCGTGTCGCTGGAGCACTTCGGCGCGTCGGCCGACTTCAAGACGCTGTTCGCGGAGTTCGGCATCACCGCCGAGGCCGTTGTCACCGCGGCGCGGGAATCGCTGCGCGTGGCCGGTGCCTGAGCCGGATACAGAGCACGAATCCCCCATCCACAAGGAGCGAACACCATGACGGACAACCTCCGTCGCCTCTCCGCCGAGGGTGTGGCCATCTGGCTCGACGACCTGAGCCGCGCCCGCCTGGCCTCCGGGAACCTCGCCGAGCTGGTGCGCGACAAAGAGATCGTCGGTGTCACCACCAACCCCGCGATCTTCCAGAAGGCCATCGCCGGCAAGGACGACTACGACGACCAGATCCGCGACCTCGCGGTGCGCGGCGTCACGGTCGACGAGGCCGTGCGCATGATCACCGCACAGGACGTGCGGGACGCGTGTGACGTGCTCAAGCCCGTCTTCGTGGCCAGCAAGCACGTCGACGGCCGGGTCTCCATCGAGGTCGACCCGCGCCTGGCCCATCAGACCGAGGCGACGATCGCCGAGGCCCGCCAGCTCTGGTGGCTGGTGGACCGGCGCAACCTGTTCATCAAGATCCCCGCGACCGAGGCGGGCCTGCCCGCGATCACTAGGGTGATCAGCGAGGGCATCAGCGTCAACGTCACCCTGATCTTCTCCCTCGACCGGTACAAGGCCGTCATGGACGCCTACCTCACCGGTCTGGAGCAGGCCAAGGAGGCCGGGCGCAAACTGTCCGAGATCGAGTCGGTCGCGTCGTTCTTCGTGTCCCGCGTGGACACCGAGATCGACGCCCGTCTCGACAAGATCGGCTCCGACGAGGCCAAGGCGCTGCGCGGCAAGGCCGGGCTCGCCAACGCGCGGCTCGCGTACGAGGCCTACGAGGAGGTCATCGCGTCCGACCGCTGGCAGGCGCTGGCCGCCGCGGGCGCCAAGGTGCAGCGTCCGCTGTGGGCGTCGACCGGTGTCAAGGACCCCGCGTACAAGGACACTTTGTACGTGGACGACCTCGTCGTCGACGGCACGGTGAACACGATGCCCGAGGCCACGTTGGACGCGGTCGCCGACCACGGGCAGATCGCGGGCGACGCGGTGCACGGCACGTACGACCGGTCGCGCGCCGAGCTGGCGGCCCTCGCCGGGCTCGGGATCTCGTACGACGAGGTCGTGCAGCTGCTCGAGGACGAAGGTGTCGAGAAGTTCGAGACCTCGTGGACCGGGCTGCTCGACTCGCTGCAGAAGGAACTCGACCGCCTCCGCCCGTGACGCGGTCGTCCGCGCGGCGGCTCTGATCCCTCGTCAGGCCGCCGCGCCGCACAACACCCGCGCCCGTCGCGGCCGGTCGTTACCCGATCGGCCGCGACGGCCCGCGGAAATCCACGCAATCAGGGCATGATTTCAGCAGACTCCCCCACCACAGGAGGGCTGACCGCCCGTGCAACACGCATTCGAACGCGTGACCGCCGGCGGCGTGGACGTCACCGTTTCCGGTGACCGGGTCCGCGCCGAGCCGACCGCCGCAACGGTCGCATGGTCGATCACCGCAGGCCACCCGCTTCCCGACCGCCGTCGCGCGCCGATCGGCGGTGCGGCATGACCCGTGTCCCCGCGGTTTGGCCCACGAACCCGCTGCGCGACCCCCAGGATCGCCGTCTCCCGCGCATCGCCGGCCCTTCCGGCCTGGTGATCTTCGGGGTGACCGGGGACCTCAGCCGCAAGAAGCTCATGCCGGCGATCTACGACCTGGCCAACCGCGGCCTGCTGCCCCCGGGCTTCGCGCTCACGGGCTTCGCCCGGCGCGACTGGGCCGACGAGGACTTCGGGCAGGTCGTCTACAGCGCGGTCAAGGAGAACGCGCGCACCCCCTTCCGCGAGGAGGTGTGGCGCCAGCTCGCCGAGGGATTCCGGTTCGTCCAGGGCGACTTCGACGACGACGAGGCGTTCGACCGCCTCCGCCGGACGATCACCGACCTCGACGAGAAGCAGGGCACACACGGCAACCACGCCTTCTACCTGTCCGTACCGCCCAAGTTCTTCCCACTGGTCGTCGCCCAGCTCAAGCGGCACGGCCTCGCCGACCCGCCGCACGGCGACTCGTGGCGCCGGGCCGTCATCGAGAAGCCGTTCGGCAGCGACCTGCCCACGGCGATCGAGCTCAACAAGATCGTCGACGAGGTCTTCGCGCCGGAGTCGGTCTTCCGCATCGACCACTACCTCGGCAAGGAGACGGTCCAGAACATCCTGGCGCTCCGCTTCGCCAACACGATGTTCGAGCCGCTGTGGAACCGCTCCTACGTCGACCACGTGCAGATCACGATGGCCGAGGACATCGGCATCGGCGGCCGGGCCGGCTACTACGACGGGATCGGCGCGGCCCGCGACGTCATCCAGAACCACCTGCTGCAACTCCTCGCGCTCACCGCGATGGAGGAACCGCTGTCGTTCGAGGCCGAGTCCCTCGTCGCCGAGAAGCTGAAGGTCCTCAACTCCATCAAACTGCCGGCCGACCTGGGCCGGCACTCCGTCCGCGCGCAGTACACGCGCGGCTGGCAGGGCGGCGAGCCGGTGTGCGGCTACCTGGAGGAGGACGGCATCCCGCCGTCCTCGCGCACCGACACGTACGCCGCGATAAAGCTGGAGATCGCCAACCGGCGCTGGGCGGGCGTGCCGTTCTACCTGCGCACCGGGAAGCGCCTCGGCCGCCGGGTGACCGAGATCGCCGTCGTGTTCCAGCGCGCCCCCCACCTGCCGTTCGACGAGACCGCCACGGAGGAGCTGGGGCAGAACGCGCTGGTCATCCGCGTTCAGCCGGACGAAGGCATGACCGTGCGGTTCGGCTCCAAGGTGCCCGGCACCGCGATGGAGGTCCGCGACGTCAACATGGACTTCGCCTACGGCGAGTCCTTCACCGAGTCGAGTCCCGAGGCCTACGAACGGCTGCTTCTCGACGTCCTCCTCGGCGACGCACCGCTGTTCCCGCGCTGGGAGGAGGTCGAGGCGTCCTGGAAGATCCTCGACCCCGTGGAGCGGTATTGGAAAAAGCACGGCAAACCCGATACGTACGTCTCGGGCACGTGGGGCCCGGACTCCGCCGACGAGATGCTCGCACGCGACGGACGGAGCTGGCGCCGCCCATGATGATCGACCTGACCGACACCAAGTCCAGCGCCGTCAACGCGGCCCTCGTCGAGGCACGGCACGCCATCGGCTCGCCCGCCCTCGGCATGGTGCTCACGCTGGTGATCGTCACCGACGAGAGCAACCAGTACGACGCGATGAAGGCCGCCGTCGAGGCCGCGCGCGAGCACCCGTCGCGCATCCTCGTCGTCATCGGCCGCCCCGGCCAGGAGATCACCCCCCGCCTCGACGCCGAGGTCCGCGTCGGGGACGCCGGGGCGGGGGAGACGGTCGTCCTGCGGCTGCACGGCGAACTGGCCGACCACGCCGAGTCCGTCGTGCTGCCCCTGCTGCTGCCGGACGCCCCCGTGGTGGTGTGGTGGCCGGGCGGCGCGCCCGAGACGCCCAGCAAGGACCGCCTCGGGATACTCGCGCAGCGCCGGATCACCGACGCCGTCGCCGCGCCGCGCCGCGCCGACTGGCTGGAGATCCGCGCGTCCGGCTACACCCCCGGCGACACCGACCTCGCGTGGACCCGGACCACGACGTGGCGCAGCCTGCTCGCCGCCGCGCTCGACCAGCGGTATGACCGGATCTCCGGCGCGTCCGTGGAGGCCAAGGCGGGCAACCCGAGCGCCGAACTGCTCGCGCTGTGGCTGTCGGACCGGCTCGCGGTGCCGTTGGAGCGCGTCGTCTCGACGGGCCCGGGCATCACCGCCGTGCGCCTCACCACCGAGAGCGGCGAGATCTCCATCACCCGGCCCGACGGTTTGCTGGCGACGCTGTCCACACCCGGGCAGCCGGACCGGCATGTCGCGCTCAAGCGGCGCGAGGCGGCCGAGCTGATCGCGGAGGAACTGCGGCGGCTCGACCCCGACGACGTCTACGCGACGACGCTCGCGCATGCCGCGAAGGAGGCCGGAGACGCGAGCCACGGCACAGCGCCGCGCGCGTCCGCGGCTGCGGTCGAGGCGTCCCGGCACGAGGAGGGGACGGTGGCGGCCCCGGCGGTCGGCGCGGTCGCGGGAGCATCGACGATGGCGGAGTCCGTCGACGTCGTCCGGCCCTCCGGCCGCCGTGACGCGTCGCGGGCGCGGAAGACGGGCCGGGCGGCCGGCTCGGCGGGGGCCGAGACCGCCTCCGGGAAGGATTCCGGGGCGTCGGACGGCGCGGACGAGCAGGGCGCTTCGCGGAAGACCCGCCCGGCGGGGAACCGGGACGCGTCCGAGGAGCCGAGGAAGTCCGCGGCCAAGACGGCCGGTTCGCGTGCGACGCGGGCCAAGGGCGACTCCTCCTCCGACGCCGCGGACTCGGCGGGCCAGGACCCGGCCTCCGGGAACTCCCGCAAGCACAACGGCGGTTCCTCGTGACCGGAACACCCGGCGTGCTCGTGCACGCCGACGGCGTACTGCTGGCGCGAGCGGCGGCGGCGCGGTTCCTCACCCGCGTCGTCGACGCGCAGGCGGCGCGCGGGATGGCTCATGTGGTGCTGACCGGGGGGCGCAACGGCAACGCGCTGCTGCGCGAACTCGCCGCGTCGCCCGCCCGCGACGTCGTCGACTGGGCGCACGTGCACGTGTGGTGGGGAGACGAGCGGTTCCTGCCGTCCGGTCATCCGGAGCGCAACGAGACGCAGGCCCGCGCGGAACTGCTCGACGGGCTCGCGCTGAACCCGGAGTTCGTCCATCCCATGCCCGCCGCGGACGGTCCGGACGGCAACGACCCGGAGGCGGCGGCCGGCCGCTACGCGGACGAACTCGCGGTCGCCGCACGGCCGGAGACCCCGGCCGAGCGCGGTGGTGTGGACGTACCGTCGTTCGACATCGCGATGTTCGGCGTGGGCCCGGACTGCCACGTCGCGTCGCTGTTTCCCGAACTGCCGGCCGTCCACGAGACCGAGCTGACCGTGGTCGCGGTGCGCGGTGCCCCGAAGCCGCCGCCGACGCGTATCACCTTGACGTTCCCGGCGATTCGCACCGCCAAGGACGTGTGGCTGCTGGCCGCCGGGGACGACAAGGCGTCGGCGGTGCGCCTCGGACTGGGCGGCGGCGGGCCGGTGCAGGTGCCGGCGGCCGGCGCGTACGGGCGGCGCAACACGCTGTGGCTGCTGGACCGTTCGGCGGCGGCGCAACTCCCGCCGGGGCTGGACCGGTTCGCGTCGCCCTGACGCCCCGGCCGCGAATCCGCGGGGCGGTACCCGGAGTTCGGGTGCCGCCCCGACGCGTTCGCGGGTCAGATCGTCCGAAGGCAGTACGTCGTGCCGGTGCCGGTGGGGACGCCGTTGAGGGTCATGTACTCGTCGTAGGAGTACTCGGTGCCGGAGACGTCGGCGCACGGGTCCGAGCCGATCCGGTACGGGAAGGTCCGCAGCACCTTGAACGCGGCGTCGGCGTCCGAGCACGACACCTCGGTCAGCTCGTCCTGCCGCGACCCGTCGCCCGCGATTTCGCCGGCCAGGCACTCGCCCGTGGAGAAGCCGCTGGTCTTCGCGGTGGGCGTGGTGGCCTCCACCGTCGGTGTCCGGGTGACGGTCGAACGACGCGTCGCCGGGGTGGTGGGCAGGTCGAAGTCGGTGTCGAGGCCCGTGGGCAGCAGCACGGTCGGCGGCGGGACCGTCAAGGACGGCAGCGACGGAATGGCGGTGGGAATCGGCGGCATCGGGGGCGCGCCGGACTTGTCGTTGTCGTCTCCACAGGCGACCAGCCCGGCGAGCATGACGGTCACACCGATCGCGACGGCGCAGACCCTGGTTCGGGACGCGGGCCTAACCGAGGACATGCGAGGGGACCTCCCAAGAGGAGAGGGAAAGCACGTGAGAGTCACGTGGTGCCGCTGAAAACGATGGCCCCGGAGAACGGCGCAAGGCAACGCGAACGGGTGTCGGCGCGGGAATTCAAGGGGATTCCCTCGGTGGCCGGCCGTCGCCCGGGGAACGCGCAGCGCCCCGGCCCGCGTGCGAGACCGGCGCCGGGGCGCGTGCGAGAGCGGGGGGTGAACCCGCCGGGTCAGTGCGCGGTACCGACCCCGAGCAGTTCCAACACGTCGGTGTCGCCGCGGTCCTGAAGGCGTTTCAGCACCGCCTTGAGGTCGCAGCCGTCGCCGAGCCCCAGCCGGGAGCCCAGCAGCGCCGGGAGGTTCACCTGGTCGGGCACCGGGTCGACACCCGTGTGCCGCAGCGCTCGTGCCCAGCGGGGCAGGCGCAACTTGCCGTCTCCCGCGAGGAGTCGCGTCTCCATCCGGCCCTGCCGGACGGACCCGATGAAGACCATGTCGCCGATCTCGGCGCCGAGTCCGTGCAGGATCGCGCGCAGCGAGACGCAGTACGGCTCACGCTCCCAGCGCAGCGCGGCGGGCCCGGCGGCGTGGTGCAGCCGCAGACCGCCGTCCGGCCGCAGCCCCAGCACCTGGACGAACTGCGGTGGCAGCGGCAGGCGTTCGCCGTCCAGGAGCGGCGCCTCCACATCCACGCGGTACCACCACACGCCTTGTTCGTCGCGGAAGCAGCGCGCCGCGTCGCCGGGGTCGGCGACCGCCGGGGCCTCCTCGGGCGCGATCTCCCGGGTCGGCGGGGCCGGTGCCCGGCCCGCGTCGGGCGCCTGCGCGGCGGGCACCGGGCCGGACTCGTCGGCGGGCCACGGGTGGACGACGCCGTCCTCCAGGTCGAACCCGTCGAGGCGGGAGATCCACGCCTCGCGGACCTCGGGGCGAATCCCCAGCGCCGACAAGGGGGGTTCGAGGGCCGCGAAGGGCACCGAGCCGGTGCGCGCGCACGCCGCGCTCACGATCTCCGCGGTACGCGACTCCAGTTCGCCCGGCGCCCCGGCGGTCAGCCAGCCGTCGACCGAGGTGTTGAGGGCGAGCAGCCCGCGCAGCACCTGCCACAGCTGCACGCCGAGCCCGGGAATGGTCGCGGCGTGCCGCCGGTCGAGGTCACGCAGCTCGGCCACGGTCGCGACCGGGCCGAGCCGGGCCTCGACGCTGCCCAGGTGCGCGCGCACCGCGGCGCCGCCGGGCTGGTCCAACTGATGGGCGAGGTGCTGCCGCAGCGCCTGCTCCAGCGCCTCGACCTCGATCGAGTCCTTGTCGAACTCGGCGGCGAGCGACGCGAGTTCCCGAGGGCTGTCGGTGAAGAGGCGGTCCCGGGCGAGGGTGCGCCAGCGGGGTTCGCGGCCGGTGAACCACGCGGCCAGCACCATCACGATGTTGCTGTGGGCGGGGACGAAGTCGGTGTCGGAGTCCTCGGCTTCGTCCGGTGCCGTCCCGGGCTCCCCGGCGAACGTCTCGGCGGCCTCGCGGGCGGGAGCGCTCGCGGGTGCCTCGGTCGGCTCGGGGGCGGCCGATCCGGCGGCGGTCGGCGGAGTGTCGGCCGGACGCGGCGGCAGCGGCGGCGGCGCGGTGGGCCTCGGCGGGATGACGAAGCCCTGGGCCGCGGGGGAGTCCGGCCGGGAGCCGTCGGATGACTTCGCCGGTTTCGCCGGGCTCGCCGCGTCCGCCCGGTGTGACGCGGCGGCCTCGTCGGCCGCGTCGCCGGGCTCGTGCACTGTCTGACGCGCGTCCTTGCGCGGTGCCGGGCTGTCGCCGGACGGTGCGCCGCGCGGCGTCGCCGGGATCGGGAAGTCGTCGCGCGTCGCGGGCGGGATCTCGCCGAACGCGTCCACCGCTTCGTCGTCGCCGTGTCCGTGCGCGTCCGCCGCCGGGGCGTCCGGTGCGGGCAGTGCCGGGAAGTCGTCGCGCGTCATCGGGGGCACTTCACCGAAGGCGTCGACGGCGGCGTCGGGTTCGGGGGAGTCGTCCGGCGGGGGCGCCGCGGCGGGCATCGCGAGCACGGTCAGATCGTCGGAGTCCGCGGCCCAGGGCGGCGGCGGGGGCGTCGTCCCGGGCGGTACGAGCACGGTCGCGTCCGCTCCGGCGCCCCGGTTCGTGGGGTCGGCCGCGTCCGGTCCGGCCGCGTCGTCCGGCACGGGGGGCGGTACGGCGCCGAGGACGGAGGTCATCTCCGGTGCGTCGTACGGATCGTCGGGGTCGGGCGACGCGTCGTCAGGGTCCTCGGAGCCCGAGTCCGGGGCAAGCGCGGCGACCGAAGCGGGATCAAGCCCCTCGGGCAGCAGGCTCGCGGGCACCAGCGACATCAGCCGCAGCAGTGACGTGCGTACTTCCGGGGTCGCGCTGTCGACGCCGACCACGGCCACGATCTCCAGCGTGACGCGGGTCAGCTCCGACATGAGCGGGACGTCCGGCGCCTCCTCCGCGAGCCAGCACACGACGGCACTGAGGTCGCCGGTGGGCGGCGCGGGGATGCTGACCGGGCGCAGCTCGTCCTCGATCGCGTCGACGAGGCCGTCGTACTCCTCCGCGTACGTCTCCTCCTCCGCGTACGACGTCTCCTCGGCGGGCGCGGCGGGAAGTGCCTCGGCGGCGGAGGGGCCGGCGGCGTCGGCCGCGTCGGGGGTCGGGGCGACCGGCGGACGCTTGCTGATGCGGATGCCGCGCGGCGCGGGAACGGCCGGTTCGACGGGGGCCTCGGCCCGCGAGGCCGCGCCCTCGCCCGCGACGTCGCCCGGCTCGGGTTCCGCGGCCTGCGCGGACTCCGTCGTCGGGTCCGCCACCTCGGCGGCATGGGTGACGGCGTCGGCCGCGTCATCCGCCGCGTCCGCGTCCGCGGTCGTCTCCGGCGCCTCGGCCGCGTCCGCCACCGTCGCGTCGCCCGCCCCCCGGTCCGCCGGCAGCAGGCCGAGGACTTCGGCGAACAGCTGGGAGATCACCGGCCGCACCGTCGTCGTGCCGATATTCGTCCAGTCGCCGATCTCCTGCACGGTGGTGCCCAGCAGGTCGGCCCAGTCCGGCGTCCGCACCAGGACGTTCGTCCGCACGCCCGACGGCCACTGGGAGAGCCGGAAGTCGTTGCGTGCCAGCCACGCCGCGGGCAGCAGGTCGCCGAGCCGCAGGTGCCGCAATTCGCCGTAGGCCAGCTCCGCGAGCCGGTCGGGCAGCTCGGTCGCGCCGATCGCGTCCACCGCGCGGGAGATCGGCACGCTCGTCCACCACGCGGGCGGCAGATCGGGATGGCCGAGGCGGCGGTCCACACGATCGGGAGGCAGGAAGCGCAGGGCCGGGACGAAATCGGCCAGCGTGGCCTCAAGCCGTGGCTGCATGCGGATCCTCCGTGACGCGGACGCTTCTCTTGCCGCTCTCCTCGTGCCGACGGTAGCGCCCGCGCTTGTGGTCGGCACAGGGCGGCGTCGTGCACACCACCCGTGCATGCGTGACGCCCCTGCGGTCCGGTTGGTTCCCGCGAGCGACCCGCGTCCGCACGGGGCGTCCCTGGTCAATGCGCGGATCCGGCCGGTGAGCACACCGGTGGGTGACGCCCGTGCGCCCGCGCCGCACCGGACCGGAGGCCTTCGCCATCCGTGCGGCGAGGGCGGCGGCCGGACGAGGTCGTCCGGCCCGGGGCCTACTGATCCGAGGCCCGGTCGGGCGCCGCGCCGGCGTCCGCGCGCTCGGACGCCGGCGCGGACGCGTCGGAGGAGTGGGGGGCCGCGCCGCCCTCCCCGTCCGCCGCCGGGGTCGACTCCGCCGGGGCCGGAGCCGGCCGACGGATGACGACTATGCCCTTGTCCAGGTCGATCGGGCCGGGACCGCCGTCTTCGTGGTCGTCGTCGCGGGCGAGTGTGAGCCTGTTGTGCTCGTCGCTGGTGTGCTTGCGCCCCGGGCTGAACAGCTCTTCGAAAACGCCGCCGAACACTGTCGCCTCCTCCCACCGCTTTCCGCGCCTGCCGGGAGGCCGCGCGTCGTGACCCTCTACTCCAGTGACCTCAACGATCGGCGAGGGCTTCCGATTCCCGCGCCCACGGTACGCGGTGACGTGAAAGCCGTGCGCCCGGCGTGCGCCGCCGCTTCCTCCACCGCCGTCCGCGCAACGGCCGAAAGCCACTCATCCGTGTCTGGTGCGGCCAACCAGGTTTCGGGTGGCCCCGGCAAGTAGATCTCATCTACAGGGGCCCAGAGGGAATCAGCAGGATTCGTCCGAAGCACGATCCGAGAGCACCACGAGCGGCGCACGATTCGGCGATCAGGGGGAGCTGTGGGCGAGACCGCACCCTTGCGACAGCATGGGGAGTCCGAGTTCGAATCACCGGCACCGGGCCACTCCGCGGGCCATGCCTTGGTTTCCGCGATTTCCGGTGCCACCCGACCGGTGCCGTCCCCGATCGGGCACGACGGTCCGCAGGCCGCGGGCGGGCGCGCGGCGGCGGTGCTGCTGACGCTGCATCTGCCGGCCTCGGTCGACGCGGTGCCGCGGGCCCGCCACGCCCTGCGCAACGCGCTGGCGGGGGAGAGTGCCGACGAGCCGCTGCAGATCCTCGAACTCCTGGTCTCCGAGTTGGTGACCAACGCCGTGCGGCACGCCCCGCAGTCGACCGAGGTCACCGTGCAACTGCTGTGCGGCGACGGTGTGTTCCGCCTCGCGGTCGCCGACGCCGGAGGACCGCTGCGGCGGCCGGGCCGCCCGGCCCGCGCGTCGGACGAGAACGGACGCGGGCTGCTGTTGGTCGAGGCGCTCGCGAATTCCTGGGGCAGCTACCCGATCGCGGGCGGCAAGGTCGTGTGGTGCGACGTACCGGTCCCGTGAGGCACCGGAACTGACGGTACGTCATGATTGCGCGCGTGATGTCGGTCTCATCCCGAGGGCGCCGTCTTGCGAAGCGGACAGGCGGGTCGGCCGCCTTCGGCGTCCGGTTAGACTGACCAAAAGCCGTCGCGGTCGGCGCGGCAGGCGGGGCAGAGTTCCCTGATACGGCGCCAGCCCCTGCCGCCGGAGCCACGTCCGGCCCGACCTGGAGTCACGTCCCCGAGATGATCACTGCCACCGCCGTCGAACTGCGTGCGGGTGCCCGCATCCTGCTCGAATCCGCCAGTTTCCGCGTCGCTCCCGGCGACCGCATCGGCCTGGTCGGCCGCAACGGTGCCGGCAAGACCACGCTGACCAAAACGCTCGCGGGCGAGACCCAGCCGGCCGCCGGGACGATCACGCGGTCGGGCGAGGTCGGCTACCTGCCGCAGGACCCGCGCACCGGCGACCTCGACGTCCTCGCGACCGACCGCATCCTGTCCGCACGCGGCCTGGACGCGGCGATCAACGGCATGCGCGCCGCCGAGCAGACGATGTCGACGGCGACCGGCGACGCCCGCGACAAGGCGATGCGCCGGTACGCCCGGCTGGAGACCGAGTTCCTCACGAAGGGCGGGTACGCGGCCGAGGCCGAGGCCGCGACGATCGCGGCGAGCCTCGGGCTGCCCGACCGGATCCTGGGCCAGCCGCTGCGCACGCTGTCCGGCGGTCAGCGGCGCCGGGTCGAGCTGGCCCGGATCCTCTTCTCGGACGCCGACACCCTGCTGCTCGACGAGCCCACGAACCACCTGGACGCCGACTCGATCGTTTGGCTGCGCGACTTCCTCAAGACGTACAAGGGCGGGTTCATCGTCATCAGCCACGACGAGAACCTCGTCGAGGCGTGCGTCAACAAGGTGTTCCACCTGGACGCCAACCGCACCGCGATCGACGTCTACAACGTGGGGTGGAAGGCGTACCTCACGCAGCGCGAGACCGACGAGCGCCGCCGCAAGCGCGAGCGCGACAACGCGGAGAAGAAGGCCGCGGCGCTGATGTCGCAGGCCGACAAGATGCGTGCCAAGGCGACGAAGACCGTGGCGGCGCAGAACATGGCACGGCGTGCCGAGCGCCTGCTCTCCGGTCTCGAGGGCGTGCGGCAGGCGGACAAGGTCGCCAAGCTCCGTTTCCCCGAGCCCGCGCCCTGCGGCAAGACGCCGCTGATGGCGTCCGAGCTGTCGAAGTCGTACGGGTCGCTGGAGATCTTCACCGACGTCGACCTCGCGATCGACAAGGGCTCGCGCGTCGTGATCCTCGGTCTCAACGGCGCCGGCAAGACGACGCTGCTGCGGCTTCTCGCGGGGGTCGAGGCGCCCGACACCGGGAGGGTCGAGCCGGGCCACGGGCTCAAGCTGGGCTATTACGCGCAGGAGCACGAGACCCTGGACCCGGGCCGCACGGTGTTGGAGAACATGCGTTCGTCCGCCCCCGACATGGACCTGGTCGAGGTGCGCAAGGTGCTCGGCTCGTTCCTGTTCTCCGGCGACGACGTGGACAAGCCGGCGGGAGTGCTGTCGGGCGGTGAGAAGACCCGGCTCGCGCTCGCGACGCTGGTCGTGTCCGCGGCCAACGTGCTGCTGCTGGACGAGCCGACCAACAACCTCGACCCGGCCAGCCGTGAGGAGGTCCTGTCGGCGCTGCGGTCGTACGCCGGCGCGGTCGTGCTGGTGACGCACGACGAGGGCGCGGTCGAGGCGCTGCAGCCGGAGCGCATCATCCTGCTGCCGGACGGCGTCGAAGACCTGTGGAATGCCGACTACGCGGATCTGGTGGCGCTCGCCTGACCCTCGCGCGGGATTCCCACACAAAATCCTCACAAGAGGAATCAGTTGCTCCGGTCGGCGTCCCGAGCGGTCCAACCAAACGTCCGGCCACGCTGTGCGAGGCCACAAACGTCGTGGGTGACCAGCGGCTTTGCGGTGCGATACCGGACGAGGTCCACGACCTCGCCGGGGAATGGGCCGTTCCGCTCGGTGGATCATGGGAGCCAACGGCCCGACTGGCCCTGGCGTCCGTGCCATGGGCTCCGGGGAATCGCTGGTGTTGCCGCGCGACAGGGGTGATCATGGGAACCCAGAGCGCACTTCCCATGAGGAGGCACGTGTGGCCGAGACTCTGAAGAAGGGCAGCCGGGTGACCGGCGCCGCGCGCGAAAAGCTCGCGGCGGACCTCAAGAAAAAGTACGACTCCGGTGCCAGCATCCGCGCCCTTGCGGAGGAGACGGGCCGTTCCTACGGCTTCGTGCACCGGATGCTGAGCGAGTCGGGTGTGACCCTGCGCGGAAGGGGTGGGGCCACGCGCGGCAAGACCAAGGCGACGGCGTCCTGAAGTCCTCGCCGGAGTTCCACTTGCGCTGCCTTTGCCCTTGGTCCGAACCAGTGCTGCACCCAGCCCGAACAGCGCGACCCGCACCACCGCGCCGCCCTCGCCCCTGACGACGGGAGCGGCGCTCTCGCACGAACCGCACGGCCGACGGCTCAGCAAGTTACCGCCTGGTAGAACTTTTCATGTGCGACCACCCGACCCGCCATGGGCCGGGTGGTCGGTTGCCGGTGCACGGGTCCGCACGGATCCGGCGCCGTTCCCCACATGGAGGTGGAGCATGTCGGAGTACGTCCGTCTGGAACGCACGGGTCCGATCGCCGTGGTGACCCTGGCCAAGCCGGACCGGCGCAACGCGCAGACGCCCGCCATGTGGCGGGAGCTTGCCGGGGTCGGGCGCTCGCTGCCCGGCGACGTCCGCGCGGTCGTGCTCCGGGGCGAAGGGTCGTCGTTCTCGGCGGGGCTCGACCGCCGGCTGTTCCCCGGCGGGGGCGGTGTTCCGGGCGAGGCCGATCTGGCCGGGCTCGCGGAGATGGACGACGCGGAGCGCGACGCGGCCATCTCGCTGTTCCAGGAGGCGTTCACCTGGTGGCGCCGCCCGGACCTGGTCTCCATCGCGGCGGTGCAGGGCCACGCGGTGGGGGCCGGGTTCCAGCTCGCGCTGGCCTGCGACGTGCGGGTGTGCGCCGAGGACGTGCAGTTCTCGATGGCGGAGACCACGCTCGGCCTGGTCCCGGACCTCGCGGGCACCAAGCCGCTCGTCGACCTGGTCGGCTACGCCCGCGCGTTCGAGATCTGCGCCACCGGGCGCCGCGTCGGTGCCGCGGAGGCGCTGGCCCTCGGCCTGGCGAATTCGGTTGTCCCGCCCGAAGACCTCGACAAGGCCGCCCACGAAACCGCCGAAGCCCTGATCCGGGCGCCGCGCGACGCCGTCGTCGAGACCAAGGCCCTGCTCCTCGGCGCGACCTCGCGACACTACGACGCACAGCGCGCCGCGGAACGCGAGGCCCAGGGCCGCCGGCTCAAGGATCTCCTGGGGCGCGGGGAGTAGACGGGCGCGGACGGCCTCGGCCCGCTTGTGGGCGGGGATGCCCGCGAGGTGAGCGTTACCGGACGGGTCTGCGCGGACACGCTCCGCCCGGATGCCCGGATGCCCGGATGCCCGGATGCCCGGATGCCCGGATGCCCGGATGCCCGGATGCCCGGATGCACGATGCCCGGATGCACGATGCCCGGGCGTGCGGGCGCCGCGGTGCCGGTGCGCGCGGAGGCGGTCTTGGTCGGGGCCGGGCCGCGAAACGCGCGCCGCGCGCGTCGCCCGGCCCGGGAGAGAGTACGGGCGTCACCGCGCGCCGATGTCGTCACGCGCGGTGGGTGCCCCCCTCGCGGGCCGCCGCCGACGATGGCGATCGGCTCGTCGGCCGCCGCGTGCCCGGTCGCGTCGGCACCCGAACTCAGTGGGCGTGGTTGTCCTCGGCGGCGGGTTCGTCCAGCCAGACCACTTTCACGTCCACGGTCACCGCGTCGGGTGCCGCCTCGAACAATTCGGCCGCCGCGGTGGCGACGCGGGTGCGGACGCGGCGTGCGACTTCGTGGAGGGCGAGCCCGTAGGCGACCGCGATCGACACGATCACCCGTACGCCGACCGGGGGTTCGTCCGTCCGGATCAGGCAACTGCGGGACCGCACACCGGGTTCCGCGTCGGCCGCCGCACGGAGTGCGCGCGCGTCGGGCGATTCCGTGATGCCCGGAATATCACCAATTCCCTTCCGGGGTGTGCCGCGTCCGGCCTTCGCGCCGCCCTTCTCGCCGCCGTGCCCGGGCGGTGCCGTGGCCGCGAGCAACTGCTCGGCCGTGGGCATCACCGACCCGGAAACGTCGTCCGTACTGCCGTTCCGTGCGTTCATTGGACCGCCGCCTCGTTCACACTGCCCGCCCCACCGCAGTCAACCACCGCCGGACACCATGGACATCGCCCCTGACCCGCTGCGGGAACGGCGGTTCGCCGGTGTGGCAGCGGTGATTCGGACATAACCTTGGTGCAGGTGTGGCGATCCGCACGCGGGGCAGGTGCAGGATCGACCCACCGGGGGAAAATCCTATGGCGAAGGGAAGTGCGTCGATGGCGGACACGACAGCCGGACGGGGCGGAGCGCAGTCGTCCGAGAAGGAAGCGGAGCGCGTGCCCGGACAACAGCGGTCCAGTGGTACCGAGGTGGCGAGGCTGAGCTCCGATCGCGGGCGCACCTCCATCGCCGACGGCGTCGTGGCCAAGATCGCCGGTATCGCCGCCCGCGACATCTCGGGCGTGTACGCGCTCGGCAGCGGGGCGGCCAGGGCGTTCGCCGCGGTGCGCCAGCGCGTCCCGGGCGGCAAGCCCAACGTCGCGCAGGGCGTGAGCGTCGAGGTCGGCGAGAAGCAGTGCGCGGTGGATCTGGCCATCGTCGTCGAATACGGTGTGCCGATCGCCGAACTCGCGGCGGCTGTGCGGGAGAACGTCATCTCGTCGGTCGAGCGCATGACCGCCCTGGAGGTCGTCGAGGTGAACATCGCCGTCGACGACATCCACATCGAGCACGAGGACGAGAAGGAACGCCAGCTTCAGTGAAACGGACGGGCCGGCGATGACGGCGGACGCGGATGACGTGGAGCGGCGTGAACTCCTGCGCGAATACCGGGAGTTCATCAAGACACGGCATCCGGACCGGGGCGGTGACCCCGCGGAGTTCGTCGCCGGGCTCGTGCGTTACCGGGCTCTGCTTTCCTCCGGGGGAGCGGAGCCCGGCCCCGCGAAAACCACTCCCGCCGCGTCCGAGACGACGGTCTACCGGCGTGGGTCACTGCCCGCGCAGCTGTGGCGGGCGATCATGGAACGGCGCCGACGCGGCCAGAATCCGCGCGTACAGTAAGGCGGCGCCGCGGCGGGATGCCGAAGCGGCGGACGGCGAACGTGACTTGGACGGGACCGAGGAGTAGGTAGTCATGAGCACACCAGTCGTGGGCCTCCTGGCCGGTATGGCCCTCGGGCTGGCCGCGGCCATCGGAGGCTTCGGGGCCTTCCTGCTGGTCGCCGCGCTCGGCGCGGTGGGCTTCCTGGCCGGGCGCTACTTCGACGGCGACCTCGACCTGAGCGAGTTGTTCTCGTCGCGCGGCCGGCGCCGTTGATGGCGCAGTCCCGTGTCGCCGGGCGGACGCCCCAGGAACCGTCCGCACCGCCCGCCTACCGGGGATCCCTGCGCATCGGCGAGCGGGTGGTCGAGAAGATCGCCGCGAAGGCCGCCCGCGACGCCACCGGATCCGCCGCGCCCGACACCAAGCTGCGCGACCCCAAGGCGGGGGTGAAGCTCCACAACGACCACGCGACCGTGCGGCTGGATCTCGACGTGCCGTATCCCGGCCAGGTGAAGGCCATGGCGGGCGTCGTCCGCCGGCGGGTGCGCTCCGACGTGGAGCGCCTCACCGGCATGCCCGTCGTCCGGATCGACGTCGTCGTCGCGCGTATGACCCGGATCGGCAAGGGCAGGAGGCGCGTGCAGTGAGCGTGCTCGACGCGCCGCTCGACAAGCCATCCGAGCCGTCGGGCGATTCCGAGGCGGAGGAGGCCTACCGCAAGCCGCGCCGCGCCTGGTCGCCGCGCGGCTTCGTCGCCGCGCTCTGCGCGCTCGGCATCGGCGGCCTCGCCGGAACCGCGGTGTTCCTGGGCGTCGCGGCCCGCCTGGAGCGCACCCCGCAGTGGGCGTACGACCTGCTCGACCGCGTGCAGACCAACGACTGGACCGACCGGTGGGTCTGGGTCACCGGGGTCGTCGCCGCCGTGGTCGGCCTGTGGCTGCTGCTGCTGGCGTGGACGCCGGGGCGCCGCCACCTCCTGCCGCTGCGGCCGGTGGCCCCCGACATGACCGCGTTCATGACGCGCCGCACCGCCGGGAACCTGCTGCGGCACACCGCCCTCGCCTCGACCGGGGTGCTGGACGCGCGGGTGCGCGTGACGCGGCGCAAGGCCGTGCTGCGTGTCGACTACCACTTCCGGGACCCCGACGAATTGCACGAAGAACTCGAAGAGGCGCTGCGCGACCGGGCCGACTCGTTGCTGCTGGCCCGTGTGCCGGTCGTCGACGTGCGCCTCCAGCCCGCCAGTGGGAGGTGACCCGCCGCCATGCGCCGTGTCGTGAACCGGATCCTGCTGACCCTTCTCGGCCTCGGCCTCCTCGTCGGGGGCCTCGGGGTGACGGCTCGCTCGCGCGGTTGGTTCCGCGACTCGCTCGGCGACGTGCTGCGTGAACCGCACAAGCCGATCATCACGCCGAGCCAGACCGACCGGCTGGTCGACCACGACTGGTGGTGGTGGGTCGCCTTCGGGGTGCCCGGGGCCGTGCTGGTGCTCAGTCTGTGGTGGTTCCTCGCCCAGTTCCGGCGGCGGCCGGTGCGCCTCATCCGCGTCACGGACGTGTCCGACGACGCGGGCGGCGGCCCGTCCGGGCTGGGCACCGGCTTCGGACTGGTCGGCGACGACGCCGACACGATCACCGTCAACGGGTACGCGCTGGCCGACGCGATCGCGGACGACCTCGAACGCGTTCCGGATGTCGCGGACGCCCACGCGCGCCTCGTCCGCCGCCGTCGGGGCCCGAGGCTGAAACTCGCCGTCCGCGCCGAGGCCGGTGTCGAACCGCGGGCCGTGCTGGAGGCGATCCGCGAGGACGTTCTCGAACACGGCCGCGTCGCGGTCGAGTTGGAGCGGCTGCCGGTGAACGTGGAGCTGCGGAGCGCCAAGGGGCTGCCGAAACGGCGGCTGGAGTAGCGGCCTCGCGCCCGCGGCGCGCTCACCGGCCACGCGGGAACGCGCGGCCCCGGTCTAGGCGCGCCCGTCGCCCGCACGGAGCCAACTCCCGTGCCGTGCACGGGAGTTGCCCGGCGTTCCGCTTCGGGTGCCGCTCCGCCTCCCCGGGGTGGACCGGGGCGGCACCGCCGCGTCACAGTCCGCGCAGTGCCCCGCCGTCGACCGGGACCATGATCCCGGTGAGGTACGACGCGGCGGGCGACAGCAGGAAGGCCGCGACACGCCCGAATTCCTCCGGTGTGCCGTAGCGGCCGAGCGGGATCGACGCCTCGACCCGCCGGCGAGCCGCCGCGGGGTCGCCGGACAGCGCGTCCAACTCGCGGACCCGGTCGGTGTCGATGCGGGACGGCAGCAGCCCGAGGACGCGGATCCCGCGCGGGCCCAGCTCGTCGGCGAGGGTCTTCGCGGCCATCGCGAGCCCCGGGCGCAGGCCGTTGGAGATGCCCAGCCCGGGGATGGGCTCGGCGACCGACGCCGAGAGCACGAACCCGATGACCCCTTCGCCGTGCGCGCCGTCGGAGCGGTCGCCCATCGCGCGGGCCGCGGCGCGGGCGAGGCGCACCGCTCCCAGGAACACGGATTCGAACGCGTCCCGCCACTGGTCGTCCTCGGCGGTCAGCACCGCCCCGGCCGGCGGCCCGCCGACGCTGACGAGCACCCCGTCCAGGCGCCCGAAGCGGCTGACGGCCGCGGCGACGAGCCGTTCCGCGGTCGCCGAGTCGGCGTTGTCCGCGGCGACGCCGAGGGCATGCGGCAGCCCTCCCAGCGCGGTCGCGGCCTTGGCGGCGTTCTCCTCGGTGCGGCCGGTGAGCACGACCCGGGCGCCGTCGTCGACGAGCGCCTTGGCCGAGGCGAAGCCGAGCCCGCGCGTGGCACCGGTGACGAGGTAGACGCGATCGCGTAGTCCAAGATCCATGGGGTCATCTTTCCGCCGAGGGGCGCGGTGCGTCACTGATCCGCGCCGGTGGAGTTCGGCGCGTCTCGTCAGGTGCCGGGGACGACGAGCGTGCGGGCGCCCCGGCCGGCGCGCATCGCCGCGAACGCGTCGTCGAGCCAGTCGAGTCCGATCCGGGCGGTGACCAGCCCGCCGAGGTCGATGCGTCCGGCGGCCACGTGCTCGACCAGCCGGGGGACGTCGCGTACGGGATCGGTCGAGCCGTAGACGCATCCGGTCAGGGTCCGGGCGAAATGGAACAGTTCGAGGGCACTGAAGTCGACCGTGTCGTCTTTCGCGCCGACGCCGACGATCGTGGTCATGCCGCCCCTGCGGGTCAGGCCCCACGCGGTGCGGATGGTGGCCGCACGTCCCACGCATTCGAACGCGTGGTCGACGCCGCGCCCGCCGGTCCGGGCGCGCACCCTTTTGGCGAGATCCGGACCGGGGGCGAAAGCGTCCGTGGCGCCCATCGCGAGGGCCAGTTCGCGCTTGCCCTCGTCCGGGTCGACCGCGACGATCGTCGCGGCCCGCGCGACCCGGGCGCCCTGCACCGCGGACAACCCGACGCCGCCGAGCCCGACGACGGCGACCGACGCCCCGACCGGCACCCGGGCGGTGTTCCATACCGCGCCGGTTCCGGTGGTCACGGCGCAGCCCAGCAGCGCGGCCTCCGCGAGGTCCGCACCGGACGGCAGCCTGACGGCGCCGGCCGCCGGGACGACGGTCTCCTCCGCGAACGTGGCGGTGCCGAGCCCGGGCAGCACCTCGGTGCCGTCGCCGAGCCGGGCGTACGGCACCGAGGCGGCGTCCATCGCGCGCGAGCACAGGTGCGGCTCGTGGTTCTCGCACCACCAGCACGTCCCGCACGCCGGCGCCCAGATCAGGAGCACCGGGTCGCCTTCCGCGACGTGCGTGACCCCCTCGCCGACCGCGACCACCGTGCCCGCGCCCTCGTGGCCCAGCACGACCGGGAACGCCTGCGGGAGCACGCCGTCGGCCAGCGACAGGTCGGAGTGGCAGACCCCCGAGGCCGCGATCCGGACCCGTACCCGGCCGGGGCCCGGGGCCGGCAGGTGGATCTCCTCGGTCCGCAGCTTTTCCCCGACTCCGTGCAGTACGGCCGCGCGCACCATGGGCCCTCCTCGCTCGTGGTTAATGACGTGCTGTCAGATCAGGTCTGTGGCTACGCTCGACGGCATGAACACCGCTGTTCGCGACTGGATCCGGACGTCCGATTCCATCACGGTGCTCACCGGCGCCGGCATCTCCACCGACTCGGGCATCCCCGACTACCGGGGGCCGCAGGGCGTGTGGACCCGGGATCCGGACGCCGAGAAGCTGGTCCGCTACGACACATACATGGCCGACCCGGAGATCCGCCGCCGCTCGTGGCTCGCCCGCCGCGACAACCCCGCGCGCCTGGCCGCACCCAACGCGGGCCACCGCGCGCTGGTCGATCTGGAGCGCGCCGGACGCCTGCTCGGGGTGATCACGCAGAACGTCGACGGGCTGCACGTGCGGGCGGGCAACGCGCCGGACAAGGTCATGGAGCTGCACGGCTCGATGTTCGCCGTGGTGTGCACCGAGTGCGACGCGCGGACCACGCTCGACGAGACCCTGGCACGGATCGCGGCGGGGGAGGACGACCCCCGGTGCGGGGTGTGCGGCGGGATCCAGAAGACGGCGACGGTCATGTTCGGACAGGCGCTCGACCGGCGTGTGCTCGAGCGCGCCGCGATCGCCTCCCAGGTCTGCGACCTGTTCCTTGCCGTCGGTACGTCGCTGCAGGTCGAACCGGCCGCGTCGCTGTGCCGGGTGGCGCGGGAGGCGGGGGCGAAGCTGGTCGTGGTGAACGCCGGTGAGACGCCGTACGACGCGGTGGCGGACGCCGTGGTCCGCGAGCCGATCGGCGACGTGCTGCCGGAACTGGTCGACGGGCTCACACCGGCCGGGTGACGTCGGCGTCGGCGGCCTCGCGCGGCGCGGTGTCCCGCGCGTCGGCGGCGGGGTCGCCGTGCTCGTCGGCCGCGGCGTCCAGGGCGGCGATCTCGGCCTCCAGGTCCGCGGCCTCGCGACGGATGATCTTGAACCACATCGCGACCAGCGCGATGACGAAGATCCACCACTGCACCGCGTACGCCAGGTTCAGGCCGGTGTCCTCGGCATCCGGCAGCGGCAGCACCGCGGGCGCCTCAGCGGGTTGCGGGGTCTGCTCGGCGAGCTGGCCGTAGCCCCCGTACACCGCGGTGGCCCCGAGCGCGGCGGCGAGTTCGCCGGTGTCGATGCGCATGATCTGGCCCTCGGGGAGGCCGTCGCGGTCCTTGATGCCGGTGCGCTCGCGGGTTTCCGACGGCCGTGCGCGGACCGTCACCGTGACCTGGCCCGCGGGTGCGGGCGGCACGTCGGGCCGCGCGGTCGCGGTGTCCGGGTTGGCCACCCAGCCCCGGTTGACCAGGAGCACCGTGCCGTCCTGGGAGACGAACGGGGTCACCACGAAGAAGCCCAGCTCGTTGTCGAGTTGGCGGTGCCGTACGAGGTATTCGTGGGCCTGGTCGTAGTGGCCGGTCGCGGTCGCCTCGCGCCATTGGTCCGCCGACGGGAGGTCGCGGCCGACGGCGAACAGGTCGCCCGCCGGGACGGCGTCGCGCCCCCGGTTGTCACTGACCCGCTCGTTGCGCTCGGCCTTGGCCTCGTAGCGGTGCCACTGCCAGAACCCGAGCTTGATCATCACCGGGATGAGCAACACGACCAGCAGGTTGAGAGCCAGCCAGCGCGGCGTCAGCAGGAAGCGGTACACGGAAGCACGGTACTCCGGCGGGCGCGGGTGCCCGGACGTGGCCCCCGGGGTCGGGGCGGCGTCGGAGGACGCGGAATCGGTCGGGGTCGGACGCGCGCGCTGCGGGTCCGGTGCCCCGGCGGACCGGCCGCTGCCGGGGCGTTCGGCAGGCCTCGGTCGCGCCGCGCCGGATGCGTCAGACCGGACGGCCCTCCGGGCCGAGGATGCCGTCGAGGGCGAGGTTCGCGATGACCGGCTCACGCGTCCCCGGCGCGCCGACCTGGAGGGCGAACGCGGGGGCGAGGAGGTTGAGTGCCGCGATGCCGCGTTCGAAGACGCCCGGCCGTGCGGCGCCCGTCCGGTCGGAGATCAGCGCGAAGGTGAACCGCTCGTCGTCGCGGCCCGGCGGGGACGCGGGGCCGGAATACGGGGCGGCGGCGGTGTCGGTGCCGAGGACGAGGCCGCGGGGCAGGGCGGCGGGGCGGCGGGCGGGCACGGGGCCTCCAACGGGCAGCGGGATCGGGGACCATGGTCGCAGCCGTGCGCCGTGGTCGCCGATCCCGCCGTGTCCGGCCGATGATGGCCCGGCCGGTCGTCGTTCTCGGGGGCGCTACATCGACGACGTCACCGAGACGTTGTCCTTGACGCCGACCGCGCCTTCCGCCAGCGCGCAGTGCGCACAGCAGAAGTAGCGCCCGTCGGCCTCGACTCCGTGGCCGATGATGCGGCAGCGGCAGTGCTCGCAGATCGGCGCCATGCGGGTGATCGCGCATTCGAAGCTGTCGAACACGTGTACGGCATCGCCCGCGTGCACCTCGAACGTCGCGTAGTAGTCGTTGCCGCAGACCTCGCAGCGTGCCATGGGAAGCCTCCAGTGCCGGGGAGAGCGCGGGCCGCGCGGCCCGCACGCGACCACCCTGAGGCCCGGCGGCATACCTGGCAAATCATGGTGGACCGGAGGAATGACCGTCTTACGCAGATAATTCGCGATATTTCTTATTCTCTCGTTTCTGATGAAGGCACGGGGATACCTGCTGTTTGGAGGGGACCGCGAGACGGCCGTGGGGGCCGGACTCGTGCGGAGCGCCTGAGGATTTGCGCCCGGGCCCAGGAGTGCGGCAGCAGCCCCGTGTCGTCAGCCCTGTTGTCGTTCCAGGCTGTCGTACCCCGGCTGTTGTCTCCCCGGCCCCATGTCCTTTCACCGCATGTCCTTCCACCAGTGTCGGACGGGTTTCCGCGGCGTGCGGTCCCGTCGGAGCTGTCCCCGAAAGCAGGAGGCAGAAAATGATCACTCGCGATCAGATACCCGCTGTGCTGGGCCACCCCGTCTTCGACGCCGAAGGCAAGAAGATCGGCGAGGCCGGGCACGTCTTCCTCGACGACGACACCGGGCAGCCGGAATGGGTGACGGTGAAGACCGGGATGTTCGGTTCGAACGAGACGTTCATCCCCATCGCCGAGGCCAAGGTGTCGGAAGACCACCTGGAGGTTCCGTACCCGAAGCACAAGGTCAAGGACGCGCCGAACGTCGACGTGGACGCCGGCGGGCACCTGTCCGCGCAGGAGGAACACCGGCTGTACGACTACTACGGCCTCGCCTGGGACAGCGCCTGGCGTGACGCCAACCAGCCCGGCGAGGGCGGTTGGGCGCGCTCGGGCGGCGAGGCCGGGGCCGCCGGCACGGCGGCAGCCGCGGCCGGGGCCGCCGGGACGAAGGCGGGCGGGACCTCCCGGACGGGTGGCGAGGCCGATCTCGGCAAGCCCGCGAAGGCCGCCGGAACCGCCGGGGCCGCCGGGACGTCCGGTGCGAAGGCCACGGCGGACGCCGCCCACGAAGACCTCACGATGACGCGCTTCGAGGAACACATGCAGGTGGGCGTGGAGCGTCGCGAGGTGGGGCGTGCCCGGCTGCGGAAGTTCGTCGTCACCGAGGAGGAGCAGAAGACGATCCCGGTGCACCACCAGGAGGTGCGCATCGAACGCGAGCCGATCACCGACGCCAACCGCGCCGAGGCCATGCGCGCGGACATGACCGAGGAGCAGCAGGAAGTGACGCTGTACGCGGACCGGCCGGTGATCGAGACGCACATGGAACCGGTCGAGCGCGTCCGGCTGACGACCGAGGACCACGTCGAGCAGGAGACGGTGCGGGGCACGGTGCGCAAGGAGCGCATCGAGGCCGAACTCCCCGAGGAACAACGCGCACCCGGCATGCGGCGGGACACCGGCAAGCAGGGTGACCGCGGACGCGGGACGCGCTGAGGCCCGACGGGACCGGCCCGCGCGCCGGATCGGAACGACATCGTTCGGGGTGGCACCTGGTGCCACCCCGAACGCGCGTGCGCGGAACGGGTGTTCGGCGGGGGAGCGGCGTTGGGGAGGGTGGGGCCGTGTGGCCCGGGGGCTCAGGTCGGTGGCTCCGGCCGCAGGAGTGAGTCGACGATCGCGTGGACGGTCAGGTCGAAGAGCGTGTCGGAGTCCGGTGGGGCGGCCAGGGCCCGCCCCAACTCCGGGTCGTCACGGGAGACTTCGTCGAGCCAGTCCCGCACCTGGGCGAGCGCCGGCGGCTCGCCGGTGAGATTGCGTTCGAGCAGGACGAAACCCGCGACCTGGTACTGCACGGCCTGGACGGCGAGGGCGGCCCGGTGGCCGTGGACGCCCGCGGCGGCGAACTCCCGTACCAGAGCCCGCCGGGCGGGAAGCATCATGAGCGAGTCGAGGCCGCGCTCGCGGACCAGGCTGATCAGGTGCGGGCGTTCGAGGATCATCCGGCGGCTCGCGCGGGCGATCGAGGCGATGCGGGCCGCGGGTGTGCGGCCCCGCACGCGGACCGTGCCCATCTCGCGCAGGACGCGCTCGACGAGTTCGTCGAGCAGCGCCTCGCGGTTGCCGACGTGCCAGTAGATGGACGTCACCGCGACACCCAGCTCCGCCGCGAGCTTGCGCATGCTCAGGCCCTGCGCCCCCGACTCCCGGACGAGGCGCATCGCGGTGTCGAGGACGGCGTCGCGCGTGACGCGGGGGGTGCCCGCGGTCGGCGGAGAGCGCGGCGGTGGCCCCGAACCTCCCGGTGGCGGCCCGCCGGAACCCGCCGTCCGGCCCGCGTCGGCGGGCGGCCGACGTGCCGCGGCGCCCTTCGGGGTGGCGCTGGTTCCGTCCATTGCCCTCATTCTGGCGGCGGGGCCCGCCGCGCCGACGACCGGGGCACGCCCGAGGCCAACTCGCCGTCCCTCTTTACCTCGTGGCCATCGTCCTGTAACAGTGTTACAGGGCGACCTGATGCGCCGTCAGGGCGATGCCGCCGCGCCGCGACGCACGCGCCCGGGGGGCCGAACGAAGCGCTCCACGAAGCAGACCCGGAAGAGGTGAGGTTCCGTGGCACGAGTTCGTTACGCCGCACGTTCCCCCGAGAGCCTGGACAGGGCCGCGCGGGACCGCAGCGTGCTGCCGGAGATCTGGTCCACCGGCGTGGTCGCGCTGTGGGAGACCGATCCGGAGGTGGTCGCCGCCGTCCTGCCGCCGCCGCTCGTCCCCGCCGATGTCCCGCTGGTGCGGGCCAATATCGCCGCGTGCGACATCAACGGCCATCCGCTCGGCGCCGGCGCGGTCGCGGTGCGCTGCCGGCACGGCGCGGTCGAGGGCGACTACACGCTGACGATGCCGATGACGACGGAACGCGCGGTGATCGGCGGGCGCGAGGTGTTCGGCGAGCCCAAGAAGCTCGCGGAGGTCACGGTCGACCGCGACGGCGACGGCGTCGTCGCCAAGGTCACCCGGCACGGTGTGACGTACGTCGAGATCCGCGGCCGGGTCGCCGGGGAACTGCCGCTGCCCGAGCCGCGCCGCACGACGAGCTTCTACTACAAGTTCCTGCCCGCGGTGGACGGCGACGGATTCGACGCGGACCCGATGCTCGTCCACGTCGTGCGCCACGAGAAGCACCGGTGGGCCGCACGCGTCGAGGGCGAGGTCATCCTGCGCGACTCGGCCGCGGATCCGGTC
Source organism: Yinghuangia sp. ASG 101 (assembly GCF_021165735.1). Classification (GTDB taxonomy): domain Bacteria; phylum Actinomycetota; class Actinomycetes; order Streptomycetales; family Streptomycetaceae; genus Yinghuangia. The sequence continues at coordinate 5,908,746 of NZ_CP088911.1, forward strand.
GCCGATCTGCCCGTGCGCCGGCTGGTGTCCGTCACCCTCGGCGAACGCACCAGCGACCAGAAGGGGTTCGTCGCGGAGCGCGTCAAGGCGGATCTCGTGCTGCCGTACATCCACCAGCGGTACGACGACATCGCGCAGATCGCCGACGATCCGCCCGAGCCCGGCGACCACGTCTGACGACCGGCCGACGCCACTCACCCGTCCGTCCGGCCACGGCCGCGTACCGAAGGAACTCCCGTCCATGCTGAAGGACTTCACCGAAAAGGTCGCCGTCGTGACCGGGGCCGCGAGCGGCATCGGGTTCGCGATCGCGGAGCGGTTCGTCGCCGAGGGCATGAAGGTCGTGCTGTCCGACATCGAGGAAGGCGCGCTGGACAAGGCGGTCGGGCGGCTCACCCGGGACGGCGGCGACGTCCTGGGCCATGTCACCGACGTCTCCGACCGCGACTCCGTGCACGCGCTCGCCGACGCGGCGTTCGACCGGTACGGCGCGGTGCACGTGCTGTGCAACAACGCCGGCATCGGGTCGGGTTCGGAAGGCAGGATGTGGGAGCATGACCCGCGCGACTGGGACTGGTGCTTCGCCGTCAACGTCTTCGGGGTCTTCCACGGCGTCCAGGCGTTCGTGCCCCGCATGCTCGCGCAGGACACCGACGGGCACATCGTCAACACCTCGTCCGGCGACGGCGGCATCGCGCCGCTGCCCAACGCGTCGGTGTACGCGACCACCAAGGCCGCGGTGGTGACGATGACCGAGGCGCTGTACGCGCAACTCCACCAGGTGGGCGCCAAGTTGGACGCGTCCGTGCTCTTCCCCGGCCCGCGGATGCTGCGCACCGGACTGTGGGAGTCGTACCGCAACCGCCCCGAGCGGTTCGCCAAGTCCCGTCCGCGCCGGACACCGTACAACACGCTCGACGCGTGGGAGAAGGCGATGCGCGAGTCGGGGCAGGAAGTCGCGTACACGCCCGTCGAGTCGGTGGCCGCCGACGTCGTGGAGGGGATCCGCGCGAACCGCTTCTGGATCCTGCCGCCCGGTGAGCACAGCGACGGGCAGATCACCGCGCGGTCGGGGAGCATGCTCGCGCGGTCGAATCCGACGTATCTGGAGTCCTTCGTGCTCGACCGCGAGACCAAGTGAGGCCAGTGATGAGCCAGTCCGACCCGTACATCGTCATCTCGTCCGACACCCACGCCGGGCTGCCGACCGAGCTGTACCGCGACTATCTGGCGACCCGGTACCACGGCGCGTTCGACCTGTTCCTCGCCGAGCGCGAGGAACAGCTTCGGGCGATCACCGAACTCGGCGTCCGCGACGAGGACTTCGCCGCCAACTGGTTCGAGTCCAACGCGGACGTGCTGCGCAGCGGCTGGGAAGTCGACCGCCGGGACACCGAACTCGACAAGGACGGGGTGACCGCGGAGGTCGTCTTCCCGGACGCGGACGCCGTCGAGTCGCGCACGTGCGTGCCGTTCGGCGCCGGCCTCGGCCTGTCCGGCGACCTGGACCCGGAGTTGGGCCTCGCGGGCGCGCAGGCGCACAACCGCTGGCTCGCCGAACTGTGCGCGACGTCGCCCGAACGCCGCCGCGGCATCGCCCTCATCCCCATCACCGCCGAACTCCCGGACGTGCTCGCGGAGATCCGGCGCGCCAAGGCGGACGGACTGGGCGGCGTCATGATCCCGGCGATGTGGATGAACCAAGCCCCGTACCACGACCGCAAATACGACCCGGTGTGGGCGCTGTGCGAGGACCTGGAACTCCCGATTGTCACGCACTCCGGCCCGGCCGACCGGGAGGCGTACGGCAACCACCTCGGCATCTACGTCACCGAGGTGACGTGGTGGCCCGCCCGGCCGCTGTGGTTCCTCCTGTGGTCCGGCGTCTTCGAGCGGTTCCCCCGCCTCAGGTTCGGTGTCACCGAGGCGGGGTGCTGGTGGGTCGGCAACCTGCTGTGGTTCATGGACCGCCTGCTCCTCGGCGCGCGCGGCGCGGCGAAGCTCGCGGGGTTCGACGAACTCACGCTGCTGCCCAGCGAGTACTTCGACCGCAACTGCTTCATCGGCTCGTCCAACACCAAGCGCCGCGAGATCGGCATGCGGTACGAGATCGGGGTCGGCAACATCTGCTGGGGCAACGACTTCCCGCACCCCGAGGGCACGTGGCCCGAAACACTCGGGATCCTGCGCAAGACGTTCGGCGACGTGCCCGTCGACGAGACCCGCGTCATGCTCGGCGAAGCCGTCGCGGACGTCTACGGGTTCGACCTGAGCGCCCTCGCCCCACACGCGCGCAGGATCGGCGTCACACCCGAGACCCTCGGCCAGACCGGACCGGACGGCGCCCCGCGCGACCTGGAGGCCAAGTGGGCGGCGGCGCGCGAGATCGGCCGCCACTGGATCACCGGCCACGACCACCAGGCCGCGGTCGACCCCAACGCGGAAGCCCTGGAGGTGTAGCCGCGCATGAGCGACAACGTCCCGGAGCCGCCCGAAACCCCCCTGTGGGACGGGCCCGAGCGCTACACCGTCATCTCGGCCGACTGCCACGGCGGCGCCGAGATCCACGAGTACCGCGACTATCTCCCCGCCCGGCTGCACGACGAATTCGACGCCTGGGTACGGGACTACCGGGTCCCCTATCCGGATCTGCTCGGCGATCTCGGCCGCCGCAACTGGGACTCGGACCGGCGCCTGCGCGATCTGGCGGCCGACGGGATCGTCGCCGAGGTCATCTACCCCAACACCGTCCCGCCGTTCTTCCCCAAGCCGTCGCTGACCGACCAGCCGCCGGCCGCCGACGCGGGGGACCTCGCGCTGCGCTGGGAGGGGCTGAAGGCGCACAACCGCTGGATGGTCGACTTCTGCGCGGCGGCCCCCGGCCGACGGGCCGGCATCGCGCAGGTGCTGCTGCACGACCTGGACGCGGCCGTGGCCGAGGTCGAGTGGTCCGTGCGCGCGGGGCTGACCGGCGGCCTGCTGCTGCCGGGCACGCCGCCGGGGTCGGGCCTGGTGCCGCTGTGGGAGTACGACCACTACGCGCCACTGTGGCGCGTGTGCGAGGAGTCGGGCGTCCCGGTCAACCACCACACCGGCTCGGCGGCTCCGCCGTTCGGGGACACCCCGACGGACAAGGTGGTGTTCCTCACCGAGGTCTCGTGGTGGGCGCACCGCGCGTTCACCCACCTGATCGTGTCCGGCACCATGGAACGCCACCCGGCGCTGCAGTTCGTCTTCACCGAGCAGGGCACCGCGTGGATCCCCGAGGAGTGCCGCCGCCTCGACCACTACTGGCGGCGCATGGGGCGGGCCGTCGGCTCGCAGGAGTACGAGTGGGGGCACGACCTGGTCGGCTCGATGTCGCTCACGCCGAGCGAGTACTGGGCGCGGCAGTGTCACGTCGGGGCCAGTTTCCAGCGCCGGGCGGAGGCGGAGATACGCCACCAGGTGGGCGTGGACCGGATCATGTGGGGCTGCGACTATCCGCACAAGGAGGCGAGTACGCCGTTCAGCCACGAGGCGCTGCGGCTCACCTACAGCGGCATCGACCCGCACGAGGTCGCGGCGATGATCGGCGGGAACGCGGCGAGGTTGTACGGCTTCGACACGGAGGCGCTGGCGCCTCTCGCGGCCGAGGTCGGGCCGCGGGTCGCGCGGGTCCACCGGCCGCTCGCGCCGGAGGACATCCCGGATGGGGCCGACAAATGCCCGGCTTTCGTGGGAGTCGCCGGCGTCCGGCCGTGAGCCGCCGCCCGTGTTTCGCGGGCGGCCGGAGGGGTGCGTCTCACCGGAGCGGCCTGTGGCCGAGATCACATCTCGTGACACTTTTACGGCTTTTGTTGGATTTTGTCGCGACCTTCCGGGGGTCGTCGTACCCCTCGGATGGTCCCCAGGGCGGACGCGCCCGGACACAACCGTCCTGTAGAAACGTGGACGTGACGTCATCGCTCAAAGAGGCCACCGCCCCCAAGCGGCGGTTGGTGCGCTGGCTGCCGCGCGGCGTGCTGGTCCTGCTCCTCGCCTACCTGGCGTACGCCGTGATCAACGTGACCGGCGCCGAACACGCCGACGCGGAGCGCGGCACCACCTGCGGCGTTTCGTACGCCCACGACGGCGGCGACGCGGCCCGCATGCGCGACGCCCTGACGGGCGTGCGCGGCTCGGGCGTGGGGCAGGCGCTCGCCGACCTGGCACCGCTGAAGTGGGACCTCATGTACGCGTTCCCGGCGTCCGTGGTGGCCGCGCAGCCGGGCGACCCCGGCGACGTGGGCGTGGACGTCGACGGCATGGTGGGCTGCGAGGTGACCTTCCCCTACCGCGCGGAGTTCGGGCTCGGGACCGTGTTGTTCTTCGTCCACGACGGCAAGGTGGTCCGGTCGCTGGAGGTCGGCTACCACCTGGTCGGCAACCGGGGCCCGTGGCGCTGGCCCCAGAACACCCGCGTCGAAACGCTGCCGCCGTCCCCGGAGTGCCCGAACGGCGGCTGCCTGCGGCTCATGGGGGTCGTGGCCTGACGAACGACGGCGACGCCGCGGCCGACGCGCCCCGACACGGCGACATCGCGGGCATCGGCGCACTGAACGTCGACGTCATCGTCCGCACACCGGACCGCGTCTCCGGAGCGGACGCCGATTCCGAGTCGTCGGCGACCTCCGCGGAGATGCGCGAACTCCTGCGCGCGGTCGCGTCGATGCCGCGCCGCGTCACGCTCGGCGGATCCGCGTTCACCACGATCACCGCGATCGCCCGGCTCCACCCGGAGCTGGGACTGGGGTTCGTCGGTGTCGCCGGCGAACCCCCTTTCGGGGCGGAGTCGTTCGTCGAGTCCCTGACCCGCCTCGGGGTCGACGCCGGAGCGGTGCACGGCACCGAGGCCCGCGCGGGCGTGTGCCTCGCGATCGAGCACGTGGGGAACCGGGCGCTTCGCGTCGACCCGGGCGCCAACACCGCCATGGCCGACCACGTGGACGGCCGGCGGGCGGAGATCGTCGCGCGCCTGAGCCGGTTCCGCGCCGTGCACGTGACGTCGTTCCTGGACGACGCCACGCCGCCCGCGCTGCTGCGCCTGATCCGGGCGCTGCGCCGGGAGGCGCCCGGGACGCGGATCAGCCTGGACCCCGGGGACACGTGGTGCGCCCGCCCCACCGACGCCGTCCGCGGTCTGCTGGCGGCGGCCGACGTCGTGCTCCTCAACCGACGCGAGTTCGCCGCGGTGCGTGCCCACCTCGCGCCGGCGACGACCGACGTGGTCGTCAAGGCGCCGGACGGTGTGCGGGTGCGGCGGGCCGGTGCGCGAGCGTGGCTGCGGGTGACGCACGAGCCCTTGCCCGTCGGGGAGATCCGCCGCCCCACGGGTGCCGGCGACGCCTTCGCGGCGGGTTTCCTGGCCGCGTCGCCGACCGGGTCGGGTGACGTGCGCGAGGCCGCGCGGGCCGGGTCGGCGGCGGCGCGGGAGCACCTGAGGGGTCACGGGGCGAGCGCTTCGGCGGCGGCGGACGGGTTGTAGAACTCCCGTTGGTGGGCGATCAGTCCGCCGTGGAAGGCCACCACGCTGATGTAGGTGTTGGCGTACGGCTTCCCGGTCGTCGTGACGCGGCCTTCGCTGGTGTACTCGGCGATCAGGACATCGGGATCGGCGCACTCGTGGACGCGGGTCACCGTCAGCCGCATCTCGAAGACCGCGAGGGCGGCGGTCAGGTACGCGCTGATCCGTGCCCGGCCCTCGACCCGCACGGGCGGTGCCGCGTACGGGAATTCGAGGACCGCGTCGTCGGTGTACTCGGCGAGTTGCGCGGACACGTCGCCGACGGCGGCCAGGGCACGGCGGAGCGCGGCGGTGTTGCGGGCGCGGATTTCCGGGTCGGTGGTCGTCATGGCGCCATCGTGGGGAACCGGGGCGGAGAACTCCAGGGCACCGCACGGGAGTCGGCGTGCCGCGGCGCCCGACTACGGTGCCGGCGGCGGCCCCGCGAGGATGCGGTGCCAGCCGGAGGCGGTCAGCGCGGTGCGGTCGGCGTTCCGGGTGGCCCGGCCCAGCGTGTGCGCGGGGGCGGTGACCAGCGCCGCGCACAGGGCGAACACCCGGGCCAGGGTGCGGGGTTCACGGAAAGGGGACAGAAGCTCCTCGGTGCTTCCGCGGTACGGGCCGCGGCGGGCGGTGGCGTACCACAGCTCCCGCCACACCGCGCCTCGGCCGCGTTCGCCGGCGGCCCACAGCGCCTGCAGGAACTGGTGGGTGAGGACGTCGGGTTCTCCCAGCGGGAGGGCGGAGGGGGAGCCGCCCTGGGAGACGCCGATCAGGGCGCCGACGAGGTCGACGCCGGAGCGCGCGGCGTTCGCAGGCTCGACGAGGCGCGGGTTGACGTCGATCCAGACCGGGCCGTCGGCGGTCAGCACACCGTCCATCGACAGGGCGCCGTGCCAACCGATGTGGGCGCCGAGCAGCGTGATGTGCTCGCGCACCGCGAGCAGGTTCACGCCGCGCTTCGCGGCGGCGCCGCCCCGCGACCCGATGCGGGTGTGCAGGTACGCGTGGGCGGCGACCAGGCGCCCGTTGTCGAAGACCGACTGCGCGCTGATCACGGGCCCCTGTTCGGGCTGCTGCACGAGCACGCCGCTGTCGGTGGCGAACGTGCCCTCGGCGTCGAGCCGGTCCGCGAGGCGCAGCAGCTCCTCGCGGCGGGTGATGTGGTGGACCCCGGTGGACGCCGCGCCGATCGGGAGCTTGACGTACAGCGGCGGATCGGAGATCTGGCGAAGCGCCTCCGCGGAGCGCACGACGAACGACTCGGGCTGCGGAAGACCGATCTCGGTGAGCGTGACGGCCGCGGAGACCTTGTCCTGGACGCGTTCGAGCGCGGCGAACCCCGGCACCGCGACCCGCCCGGCGAGCCACGTCGCGGCCGCGTCCGCCCGGGACAGGACGGCGACTTGGTCGCCGGTGGGTATCAGGACGTCGTGCCCGTCCGCGCGCAGGGTCTTCTCGGCCGCGCCGAGCCACCCCCACGGGTCGTCGCCGAACGCCGGCACGGTGTACACCCGCCGCACCGATTTCGGATACCGCAGCGGCGGCTTGCCCTCGGGCGCGAGCACGTCCACCTCGTGCCCGGCATCGCCCAGCAGCAAGGCGACTTGACGGGACGTCACACCGAAACCATCCGAGAGCAGTACGCGCACGCGGACATCCTGGCACCGTGCGGCATCCGATGCGCGGCTCGCCGGGAACCCGGCGTCACCGGCTCCGCCCCGCGGGCCGTCGACGGTGCCACGAGGCGTGCGCCGCAAGGGTGTTCGGGAGGCGGGCGAAAGCGTGGCAAAAAGGCCGGCGTCATTGCGACCGCGTAGCGTGGTGATCATCTTGACGCAAGGTGAAACTACGGAGCGAGCGAGGTAACCCGCTGTGGCCACCAACCGTTATGGCGCTGCCTGTGCCACCTGTTCGACGTACGTCCCACCGGGTGACGGAGTGTTGACCCGGATCGACGGAAAATGGACGACGTACTGCAAGGACTGCGAGCCCAAACCGGTCGCCCCCGCGCGCGGCGGCCACGAGGGCTGGCACCAAAGGCTGCTGGCCGCCTTCGACTTGGAGACGTCGGGGGTCGACGTCCGCAACGACTTCATCGTCACCGCCGCGGTGTGCGACACCGCCGGCAACCGCCGCACCTGGCTCGTGCACCCGGGCGACCGCGAGATCCCGGCCGAGGCGACCGCGGTGCACGGCGTCGGCACCGAGCACGCACGCGCACACGGGCGCCCGGCGGTCGAATGCCTCGACGAGATCGCCGACACCCTCGCCGGATACCTCGCGGCGGGCACCCCCGTCGCCGTCTACAACGCGGTGTTCGACCTGACCCTCCTGGAGGCGGAGCTGCGCCGCCACGACCGCACGCCCCTCGCACGCCGCGTGCCCGTCCTCGGCCCGATCGTCGACCCGCTCGTCATCGACAAGCAGCTCGACCGGTTCCGGCGCGGCAAGCGGACGCTGGAGGCGACCACCGCCTTCTACGGCGTCTCCCTCGCGGACGCGCACACCGCCGACGCCGACGCCGAGGCGTGCCTGCGCCTGGCGGTGGAACTCGGCGCGCGCCACCCGAAGTTGGCCGCGCTCGACGTACGCGCACTGCACAACGAGCAGCGCACATGGGCCGCCGAACAGGCGGCGTCGTTCCAGGCGTACCTTGATCGGAGGAAGCCCGGACACGGCGAACACATCGTGGGCGACTGGCCGGTGGCACCGCCGGAGGCGTCGGCCAAAGGAGAGGCTGAGGCGGCTCACGTGGTGGCTCCGCGTCCGGCTCAGGCCACTGTGGAGACATCTGAGGTGACGTCATGAGCACAGCAGACCGGGGGAGTCCGGAGACGAGCGGGCCCGCGCTGCACGTGGTGGGACCGATCCTCGCCGGCCCCGAGCCGGAGGACGTCCGCGACGAACTGTGGGTGCTGGACGGCCGCATCACGTTCGAACGACCGCGCCACACCGAAACCGCCACCGTGCGCGGCTGGGTGCTGCCCGGCCTGGTCGACGCGCACTGCCACGTCGGTCTCGACGACCACGGCGCGGTCGACGAGGCCACCACCGAACGCCAGGCACTCGCCGACCGCGACTCCGGCGCGCTGCTGCTGCGCGACGCCGGGTCGGCCGCCGACACGCGCTGGATCGACGGCCGCGAGGACCTGCCCCGGCTCATCCGCGCCGGCCGCCACCTCGCCCGCCCCCGGCGCTACATCCGCAACTTCGCCCACGAGATCGAACCGGGCGACCTGACCGCGTACGTCCTCCAGGAGGCCCACCGCGGCGACGGGTGGGTCAAGCTCGTCGGCGACTGGATCGACCGCGAACGCGGCGACCTCGCGCCCTGCTGGCCCTACGACGCGCTCAAGGAGGCCATCGACGCCGCCCACGCCGTCGGCGCCCGGGTGACCGCGCACTGCTTCGCGGAGGACTCCCTGCCCGACCTGGTCGCGGCCGGGATCGACTGCGTCGAACACGCGACCGGCCTGACCGAGGCCATGATCCCCGAATTCGCCGCACGCGGCGTCGCGATCGTCCCGACGCTGGTCAACATCGCGACGTTCCCCGGCATCGCCGACGGCGCGTCCGCGAAGTTCCCGGCCTACGCGGCCCATATGCGGGCGCTGCACGAAAACCGCTACGCCACCGTGCGGGCGGCCCACGACGCCGGCATCCCGATCTACGTCGGCACCGACGCGGGCGGATCACTGGCCCACGGCCTGGTCGGCAGCGAGGTCATGGAGCTGGTCCGCGCGGGCCTGCCGACGAAGGCCGCCATCTCCGCCGCCTCCTGGTCGGCGCGCGCCTGGCTCGGGCGACCCGGCCTGGAGGAGGGCGCGTCCGCCGACTTCGTGGTCTACGACGCCGACCCGCGCGACGACGCCGAAGTGCTGCTGCACCCGAGGTCCGTGGTGCTGCGCGGCGCCGCACGATGACGCCCGAGCCGGCCGTCACTCGAACAGCGACGCGTCCGCCCCGGTGAGGAGTTCGCCGGGCTCCCCGGCGAACGCCACCCGGCCCCGGCGCAGCACGTACGCCGCGTCCGCCCGCCGCAGCGCCTCCCCGGCGTACTGCTCGACCAGGACGACGGTCCGGTCGCTCGCCGCGAGTTCGCCGACGACCTCGTACAACCGCGCCACCACGCGCGGCGCGAGGCCCTGGCTCAGTTCGTCGAGCAGCAGAACGCGCGACGGCCGCAGCAGCGCACGCGACACCGCGAGCATCTGCTGCTCGCCACCCGACAGCGTCCCGGCGCGCCGACCCAGGCGCTCGCGCAGCACCGGGAACGCGTCGAGCGCCGGATCGACCGCGTCGCCGCCCGCGAACACCCGCAGGTTGTCGCGGACCGGCAGACCCGCGAAGACACCGTGCCCGTCCGGGATCAACGCCAGGCCGTCGCGGGCGCGTTCGGACACGGTACGCCGCGTGATGTCGCGGCCGTCCCACACGATCCGCCCGGACGACGGCGCCACCAACCCGGCGACCGTGCGCAACAGCGTCGAGCGCCCGGCCCCGTTGCGGCCGAGCACCGCCGTGACGGCCCGCGCGGGGAACGCCAGGCTGACCCCGTGCAGGGCCTCCACCGGGCCGTAGCGCACGCGCACGTCGTGCAGCGCGATCGAGACGGGCATCAGGACGCGCCCCCGTCGCCGGTCGCGGGGTCGAGGTACGCCGCCCGGGCCGCCGCGTCGGTGCGCACCCGCTCCGGCGGCCCGGACGCCACGACCCGTCCGGCGGCCATCACGTGCACCGTGTCGGCGACCCCGAACACCAGGGCCATGTCGTGTTCGACGAGCAGCACCGCCAGGCCCTCGTCGGCCAGCGCGCGCAGCAGCGTCCGCAGCCGGTCGGTCTCCGCGTCGTCCAGGCCGCTCGCCGGCTCGTCGAGCAGCAGCACGGACGGGCGCGACGCCAGCGCCCGGCCCAGTTCCACCAACCGCAAGGTGCCGGTGGGGAGCCGGCCGCACGGGACGTCGCGCAGCGCCGTGAGGCCGACCCGCGCGAGCGCGTCCTCGACGGCGTCGTCCGCGCGCCCCGCCTCGGGCAGCCCGAACAGCCGTGCGGTGGCCCGTGTCCCCGCGCGGTTCTCCGCGCCGACGCGCAGGTTGTCGGCCACCGTCAGGGTCGCGAAAACGGACACGACCTGGAACGTGCGGGCGATGCCGAGCCGGGCGCGCCGATGGTCGGCGAGGCGCGTGATGTCCCGGTCGCCGAACCGGATACGGCCCGCGTCCGGGCGCTGCGCCCCCGCGAGGCAGTGGAACAACGTGCTCTTGCCCGCGCCGTTCGGGCCGATCACCGCCGTGACCCGTCCCGGAGGAACCTCCACGTCCACGCCGTCGACCGCCCGCAACCCGCCGAAGTGGCGGACGAGGCCGTCCGCCCGCAACACCGGCCCCGGACCCTGACGCGCCGTCATGATCCGGCTCCGGTACGCGCGTCGGCCGCGGTGCGGGCCCGGACGGATCGGCGCAGCGCGCGCCCGGTGGCGGTCGGCCGGACCGGGCGCGCCGGGGCCGAGTCCCCGGCGGGGACGGGGGCGAGCGCCCGGCGCGCGGTGGCGAGCACGCCGCCCGGCATACGCGACAGCAGCACGGCGCCCGCGCCGATGACGATCGTCGAGACACCGGCCCGGGTGCTGCTGTCCAGGCCGACGATGAGCGCCGCCGCCAACACCGCCCCCGCCGCGCTGTCGACGCCGAAGACCACCACGGCCGCGAACCAGATCAGACCCATCAGCGGATCGAACGACTGCGCGTCGAACGCCCGCCCGCCCATGCCCAGCAGCGCCCCGCCCAAGGCCGCCACACCCGCGCTCACCGCGAACACGAACACCTTGAGGCCCGGTACGTCGATCCCGGACGCCGCCGCTCCGCCCTCGCTGTCCCGTGTCGCGACCAGCATGCGGCCCAAGCGGCCGGTGCGCAGCCGCCGGACCACCAGGAGCGTCCCGCCGAGGCAGACCAACTCCAGGATGTAGAACGAGCGTTCGCCGGTGAACGGCCACGGGTGGTCGAGCCGCAGCCCCGAGGTGAAGACCGGCTGCGCGAAGACGAAACGGCTCACCACGACGGCGACCGCGAACGTGGTCAGGGCAAGTGCCAGGCCCCGGCGCCGGATCGCCGGCCATCCCGTCAGCAGACCGATCGGCACCACCAGCAGCGTGCCGAGCAACAGCGCCACGAGGCCGGGGACTTCCGGAAGACCGAAGAACTTCCCGCTCATCAGGGATGCCGCGATCAGCGCCCCGAGCCCCGCGTACCCGGCCTGCCCGAGCGACACCTGCCCGGCGTACCCGGTCACGATCACCAGGGACACGAACACGATGGCCAGCGCGGGCACTTGCTGTGCGGAACGCAGGTGGTCGGTGTCCAGCGCGAGCGGTGCGGCGAGGACGATCGGGTACGGCACCCACCACAGCACGGGCAGCCGCGGCGCCGGCCCCGCCTCGATCCGCGTGTGCGACCCCCGCGCGCCCACCTCGACCATGCGCGGCAGCAGAAGCAGCGCCAGCAGCAGCACCACCACGAACATGTTGGACTGGAGCGCCTGGAGGACGTCCTGCGCCCGCCCCTCCACCTGCACGCGGGTCAGTTCGCTCTGCCCGACGCCGATCGCGAGCGCGACGAGGATCGCGACCGGCAGGCTCGCCATGCGCGCCGCGACCGCGACCCCGATCGTCTCCAGCACCAGGAGCGTCAGCCCGAACGGGTCGAGCCGCAGGTGGGGCGCCAACAGGATGCCGGTGAGGCCGGCCAGCATCGACCCGAACGCCCAGCCGACCGCCGACACCCGGTCCGCCGCCACGCCGCTCAGCTCGGCGAGTTCGCGGCGGTCCACCACCGCGCGCAGTTGCGTCCCGAAGCGCGTGAAGCGGGTGACGGCCGCGACGATCAGCGCGATCCCCACGACGACGCCGAGATCGATCAGCGCCGACTCGGAGACCCGTGCCCCGCCCCACAGTTCGATGGTCCCGGTGTCGAACAGCGCCGGGGGGTCGAGGCGCGACGCGGTTCCCCACACCAGGATCGCGATGCCGAGCAGCAGCACGAGCACGCCCAGCGACGCGGCGAGCGTTTCGGCGGGCCCGGCACCGCGCCGGCCGAGGCCGCGGAAGACGAAGCGTTCCAGGAGCAGCCCGAACGCGGGCGCGACGACCAGCACGTCCAGCAGCGCGGACGGCACCACCGGCCAGCCCCACACGTGCACTTGCTGCCACAGCAGATAGGCGGTGACCATCGCCAGCCCACCGAAGCCCAGGTTGAACACCCCGGTGGCCCGGTACGACGTGATGAGCCCGACGGCGGCCAGCGCGGCGATCGCACCGACGGCCAGCCCGGCGAGGGCGAGATCGAGTGTCGCCATCGGTCAGTCGTCGGGATCCGCGCGCGGACCGGCGGCCCCCGGCGCCGCCGGAGTCTCACCGGTGTCGTCGGGGTCGCACAACGCGCAGGCGCGCAGGTCCAGTTCGGCGACCTGCCGGGCGCCGACCGCGTGCACGCCGTTCTTGCCCGCCACGAGCGGGCAGTCCGGGCGGTGGTAGCGCGCACCCGCGGGGAGTGCGACGAAGGGGGCGTTTCTGTCCTCCCAGAGGTCCGACCGGGTCGCGCCGCCCGAGGGGCGTTCCGGGGGGCTGTCGGCGGGGTCGGGGAAGTCCGGATCCGCGTCCGCCGGTTCGACGACGAGCGCGTGCAACTCGGCGACCTGGCGGCGCAGTGCGGCGTCGGAGCCCGCGCCGCCGTCGGCGCGCAGCCGTGCGCCGACGAGCACGGCGCCCGCGACGATCAGCGCCGCGCCGGGCACCGTCGCCGACGCGAGATACGGGATCTGCCGCGCCTCGTGCTTCTCGCCCGAGACGCCGTACCACCCGAGGACGCACAGGACCGCGCCGACCAGGGCGACGATCCACCCCCCGTGGTCCCGTATTACGGCGACGCGCACCTCGCCGTACCGGCGCCGTCTCTCCGAACCCTCCACCGGCCCGCCTCACCTGTCGACGCCTGTTGACCGTTCGTCCCGACGGGTCGTCCCGCGTTCGGACCAGATTAGTTCCGGTCGAAACGAATGGATACCGGGTCTGTATCGGCGGCATGTCGACACCCGGCACGGGACAAGATGCGCGAGGACGCGTCGGCGCGGGCGTCGGCGGTATCGAACGGCGGCCACGTGGCACGGGGAAGGGTGCCGTACGCTCCGACCTGACTTCTGCTGATCCATACCGGGTACGAACCCGGACGAAACGGATGGTGAACACATATGCGCGACATGCGGAATCGTCGTATGGCGTGGGCCGCCCTCCCGATCGCGGGCGTTCTGCTGCTCGCCGGGTGCGGGGATGACGACGACGGCGACGAGGCGAAGACCACGCCCTCGGCGTCGGCCCCGGCGTCCGCTCCGGAGTCCGCTCCCGCGGGCGGCGGCGCGGTCGACACCGCGACGTTCTCGGCGGACCAGAAGGCGGCTGCCGAGGCATACCAGAAGGTGTTCGACCCCAGCGCGTCCGCCGCCGACCGCAAGCAGTACATCCAGGACAGCGACAAGCTGAGCGGCATGCTCGACGCGATGCTCGGCAGCCCGCTGGTCGGCAGCATCACCGCCAAGACCGGGGACGTGAAGGTCAGCGGCGACACGGGCACCGTCAACTTCGAGATCGTCAACACCACCGGCGGCTCGGTCGGCATGCCGGCCACCGACGGCCCGGTCGTCAAGGTGGACGGCCAGTGGAAGGTCGGCGCGAAGACCGTCTGCACGCTGGCCGGGTACGTGAACGCGCCCACGCCGCCGGACTGCGCCAACTACTGACCGGCCCGCCGGGACGGCCGGCCACGGGTCGTCCGCGGGAGTTCGCGGGCACGTACGCTCGATATGTGCCCGCGGCCCCGCGCCGTTCCCCGCCCACCCCGCGCCGGGAGGCCCCGATGCCGCGCAGCAACCCCCGCCGAACCCGCCGGCCGTCGCCGGTCGCCGCCGCCGTCGCCGCGGCGCTGGTCCTCGTCCTCGCGGCGTGCGGGTCGCGGCTCCCGGAAAGCGACTTCGAGCAGTCCGCGCCCGCGCCGGGCGCCGGGGGCGCGCCGAACGCCAACACCGCCTCGGACGTCGGCGTCACGCCCACCGAGATCAGGGTCGGGATGATCGACACCGCGTCGGGCCTGCTCGGCGGCGAGACCTTCTCCGGACCGATGTACGGCGCGCAGGCGTTCTTCAAGGCACTCAACGCCAAGGGCGGTATCAACGGCCGCACGGTCAAGGTCGTGGGATGCGACGACGAGGGCGCGGGCTTCGTCAACCAGAAGTGCGCGCGCCGGCTCGTCGACGACGACAAGGTGTTCGCGTTCGCCGGCAACAGCGTCTACAAGTACGACGGTGCCGAGTACGTCAGCGCCAAGGGCGTGCCGGACGTCGGCGGCATCCCGGTCGGCAACGCCTACGACACGTACCGGCACCTCTACAGCCTCTACGGCTCCAACGCACCGCGCGACGGCAAGGTCGGCTGGAACGGCACGCTCTACCAGAACACCGCGGTCTACCGGTACTTCAAGGAGAAGCTCGGCGCGCGGACCGCCGCCGTCGTCTCCTACAACCAGGCGGATTCCGCGCGTTACGCCGACAGCATCGCGGACGGGCTGCGCGCCGAGGGCTACACCGTGCTCGACAAGCAAGTGGACTTCGCGCTCGCCAACTTCGACGCGGCCGTGGCCGACATGCGCAACCGCGGCGTCGACATCGTCTTCGACTCGATCGACACCCGCGGCAACTCGCTGCTGTGCAAGGCGATGGACGGCGCCGGGCTCAAGGTGCAGGCGAAGGTCTCCACCGTGCAGAGCCAAAACGCCCTGGTGAAGGACGAGTTCGCGGACTCGCCGGCCTGCCGCGACAGCATCTACGTGACCGGCACGAGCCGTTCGTACGAGGACGTCGGGCATCCCGCGGTCGCCGAGTTCCGCGAGGCGATGCGCACGTACTTCCCCGACCGCGAGGACAAGATGTCCCAGTGGACGCTGGAGGGCTGGGCGTCCGCGCGGTTCCTCACCGACGCCATCGCGTCGTGCGGAGCCGACGTGACGCGCGCCTGCGTCGAGGCCTTCGTCGACCGGCCGCAGGGGTACGACGCGCACGGCCTGCTCGTGCCGGTCGACTTCCGGCCGCTGACCGCCGAGGAGGTGCAGCGGCCCGCGAAGTGGTGTATCAACGCGGTCCGTTGGCAGGACTCCGCCGGCAACGGGCGGGGCGGCTGGGTCGACCAGGTGCCCGACATGGACGCGAACTGCTTCGACGTCCCGTCGCTGCCCTACAAGCCGTGAGCCGCGCCCGCCGCGTGAGGCCACCGCACGAGGCCCCACACGGCGGCGCGACCACGCGTCACCGCCGCTCTACGGGTGCGGCTTGAGCGACGGACAGCCCCGGTTCTTGTACGACGCGTCGTATTCGAAGTGCCACGACTCGTTCGCGTAGATCTGGCACCAGCCGTAGCGCGAGCCGTTCTGCTTCATCCAGGGCTGCGCGGCGACGTTGATGTCGATCGCGGTGCCGTGGACGTGCGTCGACTCGTCGGGCGGCAGCACCCGCATGCGGGCCGCCTCCTCCGACCCGAGGTCGCGGACCTCCTTCTCCCACAGCTCCTTCTGGTGCTGGTACGACCGCTTCCCCGACGTGAGCGTCATCGTGATGCCGTCGGCGGCCATCGCGTTCTTCGCCTGCGCGTACGCGGTGCGCGCCGCGGGGGCCAGCGCACCCGGATCGGTGGACTCCGGCTCGTCCGTGACGCCGTCGTTGTCCTTGTCGGCCGTGGGCGACTTGCCGCTCGCCGACGGGCTCGCGGTCGGCGACTTCGACGCGGTCGGGGACGTCGACGCCGATGCCGACGGCGTGGGGCTCGCGCTGGTCGCCGCCGCGCTCGTCGGCGGGGCCTCCGTGGTGGCCGGCGGTGTCGGGGCGGGCGGCGGCGTCGGCAGCGGGCTCGGCGTCCCGACGTTCACCGCGTTCGGCGTCGTGTCGTCGTTGTCGCCCAGGGTGCCGGCCGCGACCACGCCCGCACCGCCGAGCAGCACCACGCCGAGGACGCTCCAGACCACGAGCGAGCGGCGGTTGCGCCGCGGCGCGCGGCCCCCCTCGTCGCCGCCGTGGCCGCCGCCCGGGGCGGGCGGGTTCGGTCCGCCGCCCTCGGCGCCGCCGACCGCGAACCCACCGGGGGCCGCGCCGGGTTGGTCGGGGCCGCCGGGGCCGCCCTCCGGCGGGCGACCGGCGCCGGCGGCCATGGCGTACGCGCCCAAATCGTGCTCGTCGGCCCGCCCGTCGCCACCGGCCGCCGGGGTCGGGGCGGGCGGCACCGGCACCTGCCCCGGTGCCGGCTGCAGCTGCACCGGGACGACCTGCGTCGGCGACTCGAACGGGTTCGGCGCGGGCGCCCCGCTGCTGGCCTGCCAGACGTCGTCCAGATACCGCGCGGCGTCCGAATACTGCGCGCCCTGCGCGGGCTCCGGCGTGCCGCCGGCTCTGTGGCGTGAGCCGCCCGGCTGCGGACCCTGGTCTTGCGGATTGTGAGTCAACGTGGAAATCCTCCCCACCGAATCATTTCGTATGGCGGGGACACGTCGGACCACCCCGAGGGTTCCGGGCCTATGGCAAATGCCACGCGCGCGCGACGCAACGCCGTGTCCTTGCCGGGCGTACGGAAAAAACGGGACAGGGGTGATCACACGCGTACGCCCTCTGCGTACTCTGGGGGCCGACATCCGGACTCGCGCCCGACCGCGGTGGATCCGGTCCGGTCCGGGGTGAGGAGGCCGCCATGACCGCCGAGACGACCCCTGGGACGAGCACGGCCGCCGGGGTGGGCGGCCTCGTCGACGGCTTCGGGCGGGTGGCCACCGACCTGCGGGTGTCCCTCACGGACCGCTGCAACCTGCGCTGCACCTACTGCATGCCCGCGGAGGGCCTGGACTGGCTGCCCCGACCGGAACTGCTCACCGACGACGAGATCGTCCGGCTCGTGACCATCGGCGTCGAACGGCTCGGCATCACCGAGGTGCGCTTCACCGGCGGGGAACCGCTGCTGCGGCGCGGCCTGCCGGGCATCATCGAGCGCGTCGCCGCCCTCACACCGCGCCCCAAGCAGTCGGTGACCACCAACGGCCTCGCGCTGGCCAGGACGGCCCCGGCCCTCAAGGCCGCCGGCCTGGACCGCGTCAATGTCTCGCTGGACACCCTGGACCCCGAGCGGTTCCGCACGCTCACGCGCCGGGACCGGCTCCACGACGTCGTCGCCGGCATGGCCGCCGCCGCGGCGGCCGGGCTGGCGCCGGTGAAGGTCAACGCGGTCCTCATGCGCGGGGTCAACGACCGCGAGGCCCCCGACCTGCTCGCCTGGTGCCTCGAACGCGGCTACGAACTCCGCTTCATCGAACAGATGCCGCTGGACGCGCAGCACGGCTGGGACCGCACGCGGATGGTCACCGCGGAGGAGATCCTGCGCGACCTGTCGGCCGCGTTCCGGCTGGACCCCGAGGGCGACGCCGCCCGCGGCAGCGCCCCCGCGGAACGCTGGCTCGTCGACGGCGGTCCCGGCCGGGTCGGCGTGATCGGCACCGTCACCCGCCCGTTCTGCGGGGCCTGCGACCGGACCCGGCTCACGGCGGACGGCCAGATCCGCAACTGCCTTTTCGCGCGCGAGGAATCGGACCTGCGCGCGGCACTGCGCGGCGGCGCCGACGACGACGAACTCGCCGACCGCTGGCGCGCCGCGATGGCCGTCAAGAAGGCGGGCGCCGGCATCGACGACCCGACATTCCTCCAGCCGGCCCGCCCGATGTCGGCGATCGGCGGCTGACACCTGCCGGCGGCTCCCCGCCGGACCGTCCGTCGGCCTTGGGATCGGCGGCCGACGCCCGTCGGCGGGTCCCCGCCGCGCCGTTCGCCGCCCTTGCGGGCCCCGGTACCCGCCGACTTCGGATCCCGCTTCCGGTGTCCTCACGCCGCCGGAAGACCCGGGCCATTTGTCATGGTTGCGTTGTCGACACCCGCGGCCCGCGCCCGCTGATCCGTACCGCCGACGACCGGATCATCGCGGGCGTCGGGGGCGTGCCGGGCCGGCACGCGTCGACGGCGATGCCCGGGTCTTCGGGCCCCGGCGACGCGCCGTCCGAGGCCGCCGCGGACGGGGTGACACCCCGGCGCCGCCGCGCTCCGGCGGGTCTCAGGCCTGGTCGTCCGTCGTCGTCGCGTCGTCGTTTCCCGCCGTGTCCGCCGCGCGCTGGTCCGCGGTCCACACGTCGAAGGCGACGGTGTCCTTCAGGAATCCGCGTATCGCGAGGAACTGCCCCAGGCTCTCGCGGTGTTCGTCGCACGCGAGCCAGGTCTTGCGGCGCTCGGGGGTGTGCACCTTCGGGTTGTTCCACGCCAAGACCCACCGTGCGTCGGCGCGGCAGCCCTTGGCGGAACAGATGGGTCGCGCCGGCTCTTCGAGGGGGAACATGCGCCCAGTATCGCAACCGCGTTCCGCCGCATGGGAATCGCGAACCGGGAATGGCGTTTTTCGCTGCTCTGTGTGATGAACAGACCGGTCCGCGCGGCCGTTCACAGGCCCCGAACACGGGCGATGCCGGGCAGCCACGGGGGGAGCCGCCCGGCATCGCGTCGGTCGCTCCGACGGGGGATACGGAGCACGTTTTGAAGTATGGCACGTCCACGGCCCACGTGAAGCCCCATCCGCGAACGCGTGTCGAGCGAATTTGGGTGCCACACTTTCGGGTGCCGAACGCGCGCCCCCCACGGTTTCGCGCTCGGCCCAATAGCTTACTTTCCGTTACCTTCTGACGGTTCGTCAGTCGGCCGGGAGGGGTCTCCCGGCACGCGTCTGCCGGGCGGGTTGTCCGATATGTCGGCTGTGTCCTCGGCGGTGTCGCGAGCGTCGTCGGGCACGATCCACGCGTCCTCCGGCATCGCGTGGACGTCGCACCGCTCCGCGTGCGTCAGCACCGCGTCCGGAGGCGGCTCGATGGCGCGATGCGCCATGGGCGGTACGGCGGGCGGCGGGGTCTCGGACGTCGGCTTGCGGCCCGCGTTGGCGATGACGACCGCGATGTACGGCAGGAACAGCGCCGCCGCCAGCATCACCCAGCGCACCGGCCCGCTGATCACGACCGCGAGCAGAAAGCAGACCGTGCGGACCGACATCGACACCACATAGCGCCGCTGCCGCCCGCGGATGTCCTCGGACAGCCCTTTCCGCGCCCCGCTGATCCGGTAGACGGGCGCTTTGGCGCTCCGTACACGATTGACCAGCACAGTGCCCACCTGACGCCGCACGGACCGGGCCGACCCCGAAAGCCGGTCCTCCTGCCTCCACGGTACGCCGCTCGCCGGGGCGGGCGAAGACCGGGCGGGAGTCGTGTCCGACCCGGTCGGGAAACCCCGGGAGCACCGGTCCGGACGCCCGGTTCAGGCGGTGCCGTCGCGCAGGTACCGCGGCGGTACGGCCGGCACCAGCCAGACCCCGTTGTCCGACACCCGGAACACGTGGCCGTCCCGGTGCATGCGCCCCGCGTCCACCACCAGCACCACCGGCCGCCCGCGCCGCGCCCCCACCCGGCGGGCGGTGTCGCGGTCCGGCGACAAATGGACGTCGTGCCGGTCCATGGGCCGCAGCCCCTCCGCCATGATCGCGGCGACGACCCGGTCGACCGTGCCGTGGAACAGCACGTCCGGCGGCGCCGTCGCGGCGAGCCCCAGGTCGACCGCGACGGTGTGCCCCTGGTTCGCCCGGATCCGCGTGCCGTCCGCGGAGAACGAGAACCGCTTCTTGTCGTTCCGCGCGACCACGGTCGCCAGCTCCGCCCGGCTCATCCGGAAACCGCGTGCGGCGCAGGCCGCGAGCAGTTCGTCGACGGGCACCCAGCCCGCGGGGTCAAGGGTGATGCCGAGGCGCTCCGGCTGGTGCCGGAGCGCTCGCGACAGGTACTTGGACACCTTGACCATGCGTTTTTCGTCCATACGCCTCCTCGGCGCTCGGGGCCCCGCGAGCAGGCCGCCGAGGGCCGGGGAGACCGGCCGGCTACGACGCCTGGCTCACCGAGCTCATGTTGAAGTCCGGTACGCGGAGCGGCGGCATCGCCGCCCGCGAGAAGTAGTCGCCCCACTCGCGGGGCATGGTCCGCTCCGTACGCCCCGCCTCGGTCACCCGGCCCAGGAGGTCCACCGGCGACTCGTTGAAGCGGTAATTGTTGACCGCACCCACGACCTCGCCGTCCTCGACGAGGTACACCCCGTCGCGCGTCAGGCCCGTCAACAGGAGCGTCTGCGGGTCGACCTCGCGGATGTACCACAGGCATGTGAGCAGCAGACCGCGTTTCGTCGAGGCGACCATATCCGCGAGCGACCGGTCCGCGCCCGTGTTTTTCAGGACGAGGTTGTCCACCTCGGGGGCGACGGGCAGGCCGGTCAGATTCGCCGCGAAACGGTTGGCCGGCAGTGCCGACAGCACGCCGTCGGCGATCCACGACGTCGCCTCCAGCGGCAGCCCGTTGTCGAACACCGACGAGGCGTCGCCGGACGCCACGGCCGTCGAGAACGGCGCACACGCGAGACCCGGGTACGCCGGATCCCCCAGCAGCGTCAGCGGCAGTGTCGACAGCTTCTCGCCGACCCGCGTCCCGCCGCCGGGCTTGCCGAACACCGTGCGGCCCTCGTGCGCGTCGCGGGCGCCGGCCGACCACGCCAGGTAGATCATCAGGTCGGCGACCGCACTCGGCGGCAGCAGCGTCTCGTACCGGCCCGCGGGCAGGTCGACCTGCCGCGCGGCCCACCCCACGCGCTGCTCCAACTCGGCCTCGGCGGCGGCGACGTCGACGTCGGTGAAGTCCCGCGTCGCCACCCCCGCCCACGCGGACCGGCTCATGTCGGCGGACTTCGCGTTCAACTCGAACGTGCCGGTGGGCTGGTCGTGCCGGGCGCGCAGGCCGGCCGAGTTGCCGACATACGTCGACGTCATCTCGTGCTGCGCGAAGCCGTACAGCTTGCGCCCGCCCGACCGGGCCCGTGCGAACGCCTCGCCCAGCGCCGGGGCGAACGCGCGGAACACCTCGATCGACGTGTGCGCGGGCGCGTCGTCGAAGCCCGCACCGAACCGCGTCCCGCCGACGAGCGGATTGGCGTCCTCCGCCGGGCCCGCGTCCCGCGCCGCCCGCTCGGCCGCGCGGACCAGATCCTCCAGCCCGTCGACGGTCACGCCGCTGCGCGACACGACGCCGGCCGCCGTCCCCTCGGTGCCGTCGACGGTGGCGATCACGGTCACCTGGCGGCCCCGCGTCAGCCCGTTCGTGGTCAGCGCGTTGCCCGCCCACCGCAGGTTCGCGGTCGTCGACTCGCGCACGATCACCACGCAGCCGTCGGCACGCGAGAGTCCGAGCGCGCGCTCGACGATCTCGCCGGGCCTGGTCACGGTCTTCGCTTCGGTCATCGCCCGGCCTCCTGCACCGTGTTGAGCACGCGAACACCCCGGAACATCGCGGACGGGCACCCGTGGCCCACCGCCGCGACCTGGCCGGGCTGCGCCTTGCCGCAGTTGAACGCGCCGCCGAAGCGGTACGTCGACGGACCGCCGAGGGCCTCCATCGAGCCCCAGAAGTCCGTCGTCGTGGCCTGGTACGCGAAGTCCTTCACCTGGCCCGCGAGCCGGCCGTTCTCGATGCGGTAGGCGCGCTGGCCGGTGAACTGGAAGTTGTAGCGCTGCATGTCGATCGACCACGACTTGTCGCCGACGATGTAGAGGCCGCGCTCGACGCCCCCGATCAGGTCGGCGGTGGAGCGGTCCTCCGCGGCGGGCCGCAGCGAGACGTTGGCCATGCGCTGCACCGGCACATGCGACGGCGAGTCGGCGAACGCGCAGCCGTTGGAGCGCTCGAAGCCCTGCATGCGGGCCATGTTGCGGTCCGTCTGATAGCCGACCAGGACGCCGTCCTTGACGAGGTCCCAGCTCTGCGTGGCCACTCCCTCGTCGTCGTAGCCGATCGTCGCCAACCCGTGCTCGGCCGTGCGGTCGCCGGTGACGTGCATGATCTCCGAGCCGTACTTCAGCGAGCCGAGCTTGTCGAAGGTCGCGAACGACGTGCCCGCGTACGCCGCCTCGTAGCCCAGCGCGCGGTCCAGCTCGGTGGCGTGACCGATCGACTCGTGGATCGTCAGCCACAGGTTGCCCGGATCGATCACCAGGTCATAGGTGCCCGCCTCGACCGAGGGAGCGGCCACCCGCTCGGCCAACAGCGAGGGGATCTCCGCCAGTTCGGCCTTCCAGTCCCAGCCGGTGCCAGTCAGGTACTCCCAGCCGCGGCCCACCGGGGGCGCCAGCGTGCGCATCGACTCGAACGCGCCGCCGTTCACGGCGACCGCCGTCAACTGCGGGTGCAGGCGCACGCGTTGCTGCGTGGTCGTGGTGCCCGCGGTGTCGGCGTAGAACTTGTTCTCCTGCACGGCCATGAGGGACGCGTCGACGTGGTCCACGCCGTCCGCCGCCAGCAGGTCGCGGCTCCACTGGGCGAGCAGGCCGATCCGATCGGCCTCCGGAACCTCGAACGGGTTCACGTCGTACGCCGACACCCACACCGCGTCCTCGTGGACCGGCTCGGGCGCCAGCTCGACACGGTCGTCCGACCCGGACGCCGCGGCGACCGCCCGGGACACCCGCGCCACCGCGACGGCCTCCTCGGCGACCCGCACGGCCGCGTCGACCGTGAGGTCCACGCCCGCGGCGAAGCCCCACGCGCCCTCGTGCACCACGCGGACGGCGAAGCCGACGTCGGTCGCGTCCAACGACATCTCGGTGCGGCCGTCGCGCAGCCGAAGGTGCGCGTCACGGATGCGTTCGAGACGGAAATCCGCGTGGGCGGCCCCCAGCTCGCGGGCCCGCTCCAGGGCGGCATCCGCGAGCCGGCGCAGTGGATACGCCGTGAACGCCGGATCGATCGGGTGTGGCACGGGTCAGCTCACCTGTCCTTCTGCCGCGTCGGGTGCTCCGGGGTGCCGGGCACGCTCTGCGTGGGCAGTCAATCACGCGGACGGGATGTGGCCCGGAAGTTTTCCACAGGCACGGCGGCACAGGCCGGTTGGCGAGTTCCCACAGTGCCGACGCGCTTCTTCTTGTGGATGGCGATTCCACCAAAATCCCGAGGGACCGATACGGTCGTGGACCATGGCGCGGTTCGCGTCGGAGGCGGCGCCCGAGCGCCCGAAGGGGCTGAAGGGGCCGAGGGGCCGACGCCGCGGGCACCGGGCAGACACCGCAGACACCGATAAGGAGTGATCCGTTGAGCCGGTCCGTTCTGGTCACCGGAGGCAACCGAGGCATCGGCCTGGCGATCGCGCGGGCCTTCGCCGCGGAGGGCGACAACGTCGCGGTCACATCCCGATCCGGGAAGGCGCCCGACGGCCTGTTCGGCGTCCGCTGCGACGTGACCGAGCCCGAGCAGGTCGAGCAGGCGTTCAAAGAGGTCGAGGAGCACCAGGGCCCGGTCGAGGTGCTGGTCGCGAACGCCGGCATCACCAAGGACACGCTGCTGCTGCGCATGGGTGAGGACGACTTCGCCGAGGTCGTCGACACCAACCTGACCGGCACGTTCCGCGTGGTCAAGCGCGCGAGCAAGGGCATGCTGCGGGCCAAGAAGGGCCGCATCGTGCTCATCTCGTCCGTCGTCGGGCTCATGGGCTCGCCCGGCCAGGCCAACTACGCGGCCTCGAAGGCCGGCCTCGTCGGCTTCGCGCGGTCGCTCGCCCGCGAGCTGGGTTCGCGCAACATCACCACCAACGTCGTCGCGCCCGGGTTCGTGGACACCGCGATGACCGAGGTCCTCGGCGACGCCCGCAAGGCCGAGATCCTGGCCCAGGTGCCACTGGGCCGATACGCGAGCACCGAGGAGGTCGCGGGCGTGGTCCGCTTCCTGGCCTCGGACGCCGCGTCGTACATCACCGGAGCCGTCATCCCCGTCGACGGCGGACTTGGAATGGGGCACTGACGCCATGGGTGACCTTCTGGTCGGCAAGCGCATTCTCGTCACCGGCGTCCTGACGGACGCCTCGATCGCCTTCCACGTCGCGCGGCTCGCGCAGGAGGAAGGCGCCGAGGTCGTCCTCACCGGCTTCGGCCGGCTCTCGCTCGTCAACCGCATCGCGGGCCGGCTCCCCAAGCCCGCGCCGGTCATCGAGCTGGACGTCACCAACCAGGAGCACCTGGACGCGCTCGCGGACAACGTGCGCCAGCACGTCGGCGGACTCGACGGCATCGTGCACTCGATCGCGTTCGGCCCGCAGGACGCGCTCGGCGGGAACTTCCTCAACACGACGTTCGAGGACGTCTCCACCGCCGTGCACGTGTCGGCGTACTCGTTCAAGGCGCTCACCACCGCCCTGCTGCCGCTCAAGCCGGCGGACGGCTCGCTGTCGGTCGTGGGTCTGGACTTCGACGCGCAGGTCGCGTGGCCCGGCTACGACTGGATGGGCGTCGCGAAGGCCGGGCTGGAGGCCACGTCGCGCTACCTCGCCAAGTACCTCGGCGACCAGGACGTGCGTGTCAACCTGGTCTCGGCCGGCCCGGTCAAGACGATGGCGGCCCGCTCGATCCCCGGCTTCGACAAGTTCGAGGGCGTATGGAACGAGAAGGCGCCGCTCGGCTGGGACCTCAACGACCCGGAGCCGGCCGCGCGCGGCGTCGTCGCGCTGCTGTCCGACTGGTTCCCCAAGACCACCGGCGAGATCGTGCACGTCGACGGCGGCCTCCACGCGATCGGCGCCTGACCGCCGCGAAGCACTCCGCGCGACGCCGGGTCGAGGCGCGACGGAGCGCGGCCCCGCACCGCGGGCGCCGGGCATGGCACGGGAGTTCGGGTTCCCGCGGCGCGGGGACGCGGCCGTGTTTCGGCGGGCCCACGGTGGTTCTCGGCTTGATCGGGCCGGACGCGCATCGCGTCCGGCCCGAGGCTTTGCCTAGCTCGGGGCCCGATGCCCCGGGCGGCACCGACGGCCGCTGCTCGTCACGCGGCGGCGCTCCACCGGCCCGCCCGCGGACTCGTGTGCGGAGGGGCGGCTCGCCCGTCGGGGCGGTGCCTCCCGGCCGACGTCGGCTGCCGCCGATCCCCCCGCGCGCCACACCGTCCGCGTCGGCTCGACGGCCGCGGGCGTGCTGCTGGTGCGTGCTCCCGGGGGCGCGGCCCCCGCGCCTTCCCCGCCCGAGCGTCTGCGAGACTCGACGCATGTCCGCATCACCGCCGCAACCCGCGCCCGAGCCGAGGCCGTCCGGCAGGGGAGAGTCGTCGAAGGAGCGGTACGCCCGAGCCGTCGCGGCCCGCAAGGCCCGCGAGGACCAAGAGCGCACCGCGGAGCTGGCGGCCCGCAAGGCCCGCGCCGAAGCGGAAGCCGCCGCGTTCGCCGCGAAAGGCGACGAGACGTGGACGCCCGTGCTCGCACCGCCGGACCCCGACAAGCCCGCCAGCCGCGCGATGCTGGGCATCCTCGGCGCGATGGCCCTCATCACCGGCCTCATCGCCATCCTGGCGACCATCCTGAGCTGACCCGGGCCTGCCGCGATCCCTCGCGCTCCCGACCCCCGGTCCGTGAGCCGACGCCCCGCCCACTCGCGATCCCCGCGCGACGGCTCGACGGCGGGCGTCCGGATTTCCGCGAGCCTGACCGTCGTTCGCGAGCCGGCACCGCGTGGTCGGCAGCGCGGACGTGTGCCGCGCGAGCTGCTTCGCCGTCGCGCGTCGGTCCCCGGCGGCCCTGGTCCGAAGCCGCGCGGTCTCGGCCGTCGTCGCGAGTCGGGCCTTCGGGTCGCGTGGGCGAGTGCGTGAGGAGTCGCCTCCGCTCGCGATGACGGCGGGCCGACCGCCGCGCATGACGCCGGGACGGCCGCCGCGTCGGGGGCCGCAACGGCGAGCGAGGCGCGAGCCGGCTTTCCTCGCCGACCGAGGCCTGGCCGCGTGCGCCCTCTTCGCTGCGCTTGCCGAGGCCGGGGCCTGCGTCCCGCCGCCCGGTCTGCGGGTGACGGTTGCGAGTGGTGCGGCGCGTGTGGGGGCCAACTTGTCCTTTTGTTATCGCATTCCGCGCATCCTGGACAACCGATGTGCGTCGCTTGATCGTGCCCGCGTAGCTTTCCCACCACTACGTCTATGAGTCGACTCCTCCTCCGGCCGCGCCGCCGCCGTCGGTGGTGGGGTTAGCCCCACCCCGTACTCGGGCGTCCGCACCCGACGGATACGGATGTCCGCCGGATGGGACCGTCGGGCGGCTGCTCGTAGCGTCGTACCGACAACACGGGAACCTCCGACTCGGGGCGGTTCCTTCACCGCGTACGCACACGCGACAAGGAGAGCGAACCCATGGCACGCAGGCGCAATCTCGCAGCCTCAATGGGCGGATGGAGTGCAAGAAACCGCAAGACAGCCGTTGCCGCCTGGCTTCTCTTCGTCGTTCTCTCCGTCGTCATCGGGGGCATGATCGGGTCGAAGGAACTGTCCGAGGGGGACATGACCCCGGGCGAGGCCGGACGCGCGGAGAAGATCATCGAGGACGCCGGGGTCGAGGACCCCGCGGGCGAGATGATCCTCGTCACCGGAACGTCCGTGCCGGCGACGGACCCGACGGTCCGCGCCGCGGTCGAGGACCTGATCACCCGGATCAACGCCACCGGCGAAGTGGAGAACGTGCGTTCGCCGTACGACCCCGCCGTGGACGGTGCGATCTCGGCGGACCGGACGTCGGCCCTGATCCAGTTCGACATCAAGGGCGACCCGGACGACGCCGTCGACAAGCTCGATCCGATCGTCGACGCGGTCGACGCCGGCAAGTCGGCGCACCCGGACGTCACCGTCGAACAACTCGGCGACGCGACATCGGAGAAGTGGTTCAGCAACACCTTCGACAAGGACTTCAAGACCGCCGAGTGGACCGCCGTCCCGCTCGCCCTCGGCATCCTGCTCATCGCGTTCGGCGCCATCGTCGCCGCGCTGCTGCCCGTCGTCCTCGCACTGACCGCCTTCGTGGCCGCCGGGGTGGGCCTGCTGGCGATCGCCACCCGCATCGTCCCCACCAGCGAGGTCACCATGTCGGTGATGCTCCTGATCGGTCTCGCGGTCGGCGTCGACTACTGCCTGTTCTACATCCGCCGTGAGCGCGAGGAGCGCGCCAAGGGCCGCTCGCCCGAGCGTGCCCTGGAGATCGCCGCCGCCACCTCCGGCCGCTCGGTGCTCATCTCCGGCGTCACGGTGATGGTCGCGATGGCGGGCATGCTGCTCACCGGGCTCCAGCAGTTCCAGTCCATGGCGCTCGGGACGATCCTCGTCGTCTTCACCGCGATGCTGGGCTCCGTCACCGTGCTGCCCGCGCTGCTGTCGATGCTCGGCGACAAGGTCGACGCCGGCAAGATCCCCGGCCTCGGCCGGATGCGCCGTCCGTCGCCGGACGGCGGCAAGTTCTGGGGCGTGATCCTCGGCACCGTGCTGCGCCGCCCGCTGATCTGGGCGATCGTCGCCGGTGGTGCGCTGATCGCGCTGACCATCCCGGCGCTGGGCATGAAGCTCTCGCTGCTGCCGATCGACAAGGAACTGCCGAAGGACGTCTCGATCGTCCAGACCTACCAGCACATCAACGCGAAGTTCCCCGGCGGCCCGTCGCCGGCCCAGATTGTCGCGAAGGCCGACGACGTGAACGCCCCCGAGTTCCGGAGCGCCGTCGCCGCGCTGAAGGAGCAGGTCGCCGCCGACCCGGTGCTGTTCACCGACCAGATCGACGTCCGCACCTACCCGGGGCACGACGACCTGGTGGCCATCCAGGTGCCGTTCACCGGTGCGGACGACGTCAAGGCCCTCGAGAAGCTGCGCGACCAGATCATCCCGGACACGCTGGAGAAGGTCCCGGGTGTGGACGCGCCGGTCAGCGGTGACGTCGCGGGCACCGAGGACTTCAACGCGCAACTGGACAAGACCACGCCGCTCGCGTTCGGCTTCGTACTCCTGTTCGCGTTCCTGCTGATGCTCGCGTCGTTCCGCTCGCTGGTCGTCGCGATCACCGCGATCGTGCTCAACCTGCTCTCGGTGGGTGCCGCGTACGGTGTGCTGGCCATCGTCTTCCAGCACGGGTACGGCGACTTCCTGGTCGGCACCGAGGCACCCGGCTCGATCATCTCGTGGCTGCCGCTGTTCCTCTTCGTGGTGCTGTTCGGCCTGTCGATGGACTACCACGTGTTCGTCGTCAGCCGCATCCGCGAGGCGTACGACAACGGCATGGACACCAAGTCCGCGGTCGCGCACGGCGTCCGCAGCACCGCCGGCGTCGTCACCAGCGCCGCGGTCATCATGGTGGCGGTGTTCGCGGTCTTCGGCACGCTGTCGATGCAGCAGATGAAGCAGATGGGCGTGGGCCTCGCGGTCGCGGTCCTGCTGGACGCCACGATCATCCGCGCGATCCTGCTCCCGGCCGTGATGGGTCTGCTCGGCGAGCGCAACTGGTACCTGCCGAAGTGGCTGGGCTGGCTGCCGCAGATGGAGCACGGCGCCGGGCCGGACGACGACGACCGGGACCTCGTCCGCGAGCCGGTGCCGGCCGGAGCCGTCGCGGCACCGTACGGCCAGGCGGGCGGATACGCGAACGGCTACGGCGACGACTACGACCGGAACGGGGCCGTGTCCGGCTCAGGACGCATCCCGAGGCCGCCGGTCGGCTGACGCCGCGGCCGGAAGGCCACGATCCGATCAATCGAACACAAGGTCACAGCGCGGTGGGTCCCGGTCGGCAAAGACCGGGACCCACCGTGCGTGCCCCGGGAATTCTGAGAGGCTGGATTCCATGGCATCGCAGCGACAGCGCACACTCGTGGTGGTCCGGCACGCCAAGGCGGATTGGCCGGACGTCCCCGACGTCGAACGACCCCTGGCGGAGCGCGGCCGGCAGGACGCGCCGCAGATCGGCAATTGGCTGGTGAGCCAGCGCGTTCACCCCGACCGCGTGGTGTGCTCGCCCGCGCGGCGCACGCGCGAGACGTGGAAGCTCATGGGCAAGGCCTTCGAACCGCGCCCGCACACCGCCTACGACGACCGCATCTACGAGGCCACCGCACAGTCGCTCCTGTATGTGGCGCAGGAGACCGAGGACGACGTCGACACCCTCGTCCTGATCGGCCACAGCCCCGGCGTCGCGACCCTGGTCTCGGCGCTGGCCGGCAGCGCGGACGGGGACGCGCTGGACCGGGTGCGGGAGAAGTACGCGACATCCGGGGTCGCGCTGCTGCGTTTCGCGGGACCGTGGAGCGAATTGAACGAGAAAGCCGCGCATCTGGTGGCATTCGCGACTCCGCGGGCCTGAGACCAAGGCCGGGCGTTCGGAAACGGGCGCCCGACCCCGCGGCCGGGCCGACTGTGCGAACAGATACCGTGCATTTTTTGAAACGCGACCGTATCTTTTTACGCCGCGCGCTCACCTGGTGGCGCGCTTTTCCCGTCGCATCCGGTGGGTTTACGCGGAACGGATTTCTTTTTTCCGGACGCGCACCGGCAGCGCATTTCGGGTGACCGCCCGACGTCAGGCCTCGTCGGCGGCGTCCGCGGACTCGACTTCCTCGCGGGTGAGCCCGAGAAGGAACAACACCGTGTCCAGGAAGGGAAAGTTGACCGCGGTGTCGGCCGCTTCGCGGACCACCGGCTTGGCGTTGAACGCGATGCCGAGGCCCGCGGCGTTGAGCATGTCCAGGTCGTTGGCGCCGTCGCCGATGGCGACCGTGGACGACAGCGGCACCCCGGCGTCCGCCGCGAAACGCCGCAGCATCAGGGCCTTGCCGGGCCGGTCGACGATGTCGCCGACCACGCGGCCGGTGAGGCGCCCGTCGACGACCTCCAGGGTGTTGGCGGCGGCGTAGTCGAGCCCGAGGCGTTCCACCAGCACATCGGTGACCTGCGTGAACCCGCCCGACACGATGCCGACTTGGTAGCCGATCCGCTTGAGGGTGCGTACGAGGGTGCGCGCGCCGGGGGTCAGCCGCACCTGGTCGCGCACCGCCTCGATGGCCGACGCCTCCAGCCCCTCCAGCAGGGCGACGCGGGCCCGCAGCGACTCGGCGAAGTCCAGCTCGCCGCGCATCGCGGCGGCGGTGACCGCGGCCACCTCGTCGAGGCACCCGGCGTGCTCGGCGAGCAGTTCGATGACCTCGCCCTGGATGAGCGTCGAGTCGACGTCCATCACGACCAGGCGCTTCGCCCGCCGCATCAGCCCGGCCTGCTGCACCGCCACGTCGATCTGCCGCGCCGCCGACTCGGGCGCCAGCTCGGCGCGCAGCTTGTCGGTCTCGACGCCGGAGACCTGCAGCTCGATCGCCGTGACCGGGTATTTCGCGAGTCGGAATATGCGGTCGATGTTGGCGCCGGTGGCCGCGATGCGCCCCGCTATGGCGGCGACCGCGTCGGCCTTGAGCGGGCTCCCCAGCACGGTCACGTGCGAACGGCCCTCGCCGCGCGGCCTGTTGTCGCCGCTGCCGGAGATGATCTCCATGTCGAGGCGCTCGGCCTCGGCCCAGCGGTGCAGGCGGGCGCGCAGGTCGCCCTCCCGCACGGGGGCGGGGATGAGGACGCACAGGGTGAGTCGGCCGCGGGTGACCGTCTGCTCGATGTCGACGACGTCGAGAGCGTCCTCCGCGAGGGTCTCGAACAACGAGGATGTGATGCCGGGATGGTCCTTCCCGAAGATCTTGACGAGAAGAGTGCGGGGCTCGGCGTCCATGGTTGATCACGGTACCCGGCCCACCACCGGACTCGCCGCGCGGTACCGGTGGGTGGACACACGCGCGCGCGGCCGTGCGCGGACGCCCGGATTCCGCCGGGGCCAGGAACGGGGGCCCTCCGGGCCGCTCGCGCGGGACACCGGTCGGGGCCGTTGACGCGCGCCCGCGTCAACGGCGTGGTTCCGCGGGGAGGGGCGGTGATGCCCGGGCGGGGCACCCTCGCGCACGACGGCCCCTCCGGGCCGCTCGCGCGGGACGATCGGTCGGGGCCGATGGCTCGCCGCCGCGCGCCGACGGCGTGATGACGGCCGGGCGAAGCGCCCGTCGGGCGCCGACGGCCTGTCGGTACCGCTGGCGGCGGGTCAGGGGCCGTACGGGCCTCTCGGGCTGTTCGGGGGTGGGTACGGCGGGTTGCCGCCCGGGGGGAAGTCGGTGCGCGGGTTGTACGCGGGCGCTCCCGGGCCGTACGACGGTGCTCCGGGGCCCGCGGGCCGCTGCCCCGGCCACGCCCCCGGCCGCGGCGCGTGGCCCCCTCCGGGCGGCTTCGTGCGGCGGCTCGCCTGGACCGCGCGGATCCAGGCCGCCAGGGCGCCTCCGAGCAGCCCGGCGCAGGCTCCCCACAGCAGGCCGAAGCCGGCGGTCATCAGGTAGTCGGCGTGCAGGGAGACCTGTCCGCCCGGTTCCGCGACGCCGCCGAGCACCTGGACCGCGACCTTGAGGTGGATCTGCGCGATGGCCGCCGCGATGACCGCGGTGACCGCGAACGCCACCCCGAAGCGCCACGCGTGCTGGTGGAGCCGTACCTGCGCGGGCGACCGCAGGGCGGCCACGGTGCCGCCGAACAGCAGCAGGATCGCCGAGACCACCGGCACCCACCAGGCCCGGCCGTCCAGCTCGGCGAGGCGTCCGACGGTGATCGGCATGTCCCGGCTGCCGGACTCGTTGAGCAGTTGGCCCAGCGGGCCGGGGAGGCCGAAGCTGAAGTCGCCGCCGCCCGAGGACTTCCACTCGACGCCGAGGCCGAGCGTGACCAGCAGCCACATGACGTTCGGCAGCGCGAGCAGCATGCCGCCGATCATGCGCTTGGGCTCCGGGGCCTCCGCCGCGACGAAGGGGGCGCCGATGATGCCGAGGACGACCGCGCCCAGGAACACCGCCATGACGCCGGCGACGGGCGGGCGCAGGACGTCCCGGTAGCGCAGCCAGAGCCGGGGGAGGGGGCCGCGCGCCGACACCGCGAGCGCGACGACCATCGTCAGCAGCATCCACACGAGGCCGAAACCCAGCGTGGTCGGGGCGTCGGTGGTGAACTCGGCCGCGGCGCCGAGGTTGAAGACGCCCATCAGCTCGGCGGCGTCGACCTGGGGGATGGCGTCCCCGATCGGCAGTGCGTGGCTGCCGAGGGCCACGCACGCGCCCAGCCCGGCGGCGGTGAACACCGCGATCCGGGCCATGTGGGCGATGAGTTCGTCGATGCCGATGACGAGCCGGTAGCGCAGCGGGCGCAGGAAGAGCCAGCCGAGGACCAGTGCGCCGACGAGCCCGATCCCGAACATCAGGAGGTCGACCTCGCCGCCGGCCTCGGCCACCGGGACATCGCCCAGAATGCTCCCGAGGATGCCCTGGTCGCCGGTGCTCTCCGCGCCCTTGAGGTCGACCTTGCCGCCGACCGCGAGTGCGACCGCGGCGGCCACCAGCGCCGGCATCGACCCGCCGCCGAGGTCGCCG
This sequence comes from Yinghuangia sp. ASG 101, assembly GCF_021165735.1. GTDB lineage: Bacteria > Actinomycetota > Actinomycetes > Streptomycetales > Streptomycetaceae > Yinghuangia. The sequence continues at coordinate 5,941,736 of NZ_CP088911.1, forward strand.
GCCCCGAGCAGCCACAGGGCCAGCCACGCGGTGAACGCCATGGCGGCGAACGCGGCGACCACCGCCACGAGTGCGTGCAGCCACGCCTCGGGGCCGCCGAAGAGCCGGGCGGCGGAGGTCTGCGGCGCCGCGGCCGGAGGGAACGGCGGCCCCGCGGGGGGCTGTCCCGGTGGCCGCTGCGGAGGGTTGGTCCAGGACAACGGCCCGCTCCCTGCGGAAGAAATGACAAGGGCGAAGCGATTCCCGGCCCCCATCGGACATCAACGACTATCGGACCCGCGTGTGACACACGTCAACGGGATCGCCGTACGGGAGACACATTCGGACGGCACGGGTGTGATTTGGGGGCATTGCCGCGGCATCCGGCGGTACCCGGCGGTGTGCGGCGCGGGGTCGGGCGATCGGGCGAGTCGTGCCGGGCGCGGGGCCGGGCGCTCGTCGGGAAAGCGGACGAAGGCGGTGGCGGCACGCTGTTTTCGGCGGACGGGCAGTTGCCCGAAACGTCGGGAACACCGTGTTCTGACTGCCTGTCACATCACCGGCCCGGGTGATTTGTCCCGCGTGGCGTGTCGTTCGCGTGTGCGCGGCGCCGATCGGCGAGGGCAAGCGGCCGGGAACTGGTGCCGCACGGGCCCGAAGGTCCCTAGACTCGCTCCATATGGGGGGTAGAAACGCTTCCGAAGACCCGGCCGTCCCGCAGCTCACCGCGAGCACGGACACCGGGCAGCCCGTCGTGCTCGACCCCGGGCGCGACTACATCGTCGGTCGCGACCCGCAGTCGTGCAACGTCGTCGTCGACGACCGCCGCGTCTCCCGCCGCCACGCCGTGCTCCGCGTCGCCGGGGACGGCTGGGAGCTGGTCGACACCGGCAGTGTCAACGGCACGTACGTCCGCGGGCAGCGTGTCAACCGCGTCGTCGTCGGCGGCGGGGTCGAGGTGCTGCTCGGCGACCCCGATGACGGCGGCAGGCTGCGGCTGGGCCCGACCGCAGCGGCAACCGAACTGGTGCCCGCCGGGCAGCAGTCGCAGGCACCCCCGCCGCCCGTCGGCGCCGGGCCGGGCGGCGCGCCCGGTCCGGGCCGGGGGAGCGCGGTGCCGCCGCCCCCTGCCGGCGCGGACGGCCGCCCCCCGTGGGCCAACATCGTGCCCGGGCCGTACGCCGAGTCCCGGCCGAGTGTGGACCGGCGCCCCAGCGTCGTCATGCAGATCCCGGTCAAGACGCTGCGCATCGGGCGGGCGCTCGACAACGACCTGGTGCTGACCGACCTGATGGTGTCGCGCCACCACGCCGAGCTGCGGACGACGCCCGGCGGCCGACACGAGATCGCCGACCTGGGCAGCCACAACGGGACGTACGTCAACGGTGTCCCGGTCGAGCGCCAGGTCCTCGGCCCGAACGACATCGTCGGCATCGGCCACGCGACGTTCCGGCTCGACGGCAACGAACTGCGCGAGTTCATCGACACCGGCGAGGTGTCGCTCCACATCAACGGCCTGGAGGTCAAGGCCGGCGACAAGACGCTGCTGCACGACGTGTCGTTCCCGATCGGCGAGCGCACGCTGCTCGCGGTGGTCGGCACGTCCGGCGCCGGGAAGTCCACGCTGCTGAAGGCGCTGACCGGTTCGCTCCCGGTGAGCAGCGGCAACGTGCTGTACGACGGCCGCGACATGTTCTCGCAGTTCGCCGAACTGCGGCAGCGCATCGGCCTGGTGCCGCAGGACGACATCCTGCACAAGCAGTTGACGGTACGTCAGGCGCTGCGCTACGCAGCCCGGCTGCGCTTCCCCGGTGACACCGAGAAGGCCGAGCGCGCCCGCCGCGTCGAGGAGGTCATCGCCGACCTCGGGCTGACCGAGCGCGCCGAGCTGCCGATCCACAAGCTGTCCGGCGGCCAGCGCAAGCGCGTCAGCGTCGCGGTCGAGCTGCTGACGAAACCGTCGCTGCTGTATCTCGACGAACCGACCTCGGGGCTCGACGTCGGCTCGGCCGGCGACCTGATGGACAACCTGCGCAACCTCGCCGACGACGGCCGCACGGTCATCACCGTCCTGCACGACCTGGACAGCGCCGAGGTGTGCGACCGCCTGCTGGTGCTGGTCACCGGCGGGTACGTCGCCTACTACGGCCCGCCCGGCGAGGCGCTGGAGTACTTCGGCAAGGAGAACTGGCGCGACGCGTTCAAGATGCTCAACCGCGAGGACGGTGTCGAGCTGGCGGCGCGGTTCCGCGAGTCGGAGCCGCACGCGCGCTACGTGCAGAGCGGCCTCGCCCCCGTCGTGTCGCCCACGCAGCAGGCGGAGCGGGCGCAGGTCAAGCCGCCGAAGCCGCAGAGCTGGGGGTCGCAGCTGGCGACACTGTCGCGGCGCTACCTGTCGGTTATCGCGTCCGACCGGAAATACCTCGCCCTGCTGCTCGCCGCGCCCATTCTGCTCGGTGCCCTGTGCCGGGCCATTCCGGGCAAATTCGTGGGGACGCCGGGGGCTAATCAGGACATCCTCACCAAATTGCTGGTGCTGTTCGTCATCAGCGGGCTCATGGGTTCGGCGACCGCGGTCAACGAACTCATCAAGGAACGCGCGATTTATCAGCGGGAGCGCAGTGCGGGATTGTCCGTATCCGCATATCTGTGTTCCAAATTGCTGGTGCTCGGGCTGATCGCCGCGTTGCAGGGCATAGCGCTCACCGCGGTCGCCTTGGCCGGGTATGAGATGCCCGACGAGGGAGTGGGCCTCGGACCACCGGTCGTCGAAATCGGTATCGCGGTGGTTTTGTCGGCCGTGGCCGCGATGGCCCTCGGCCTGGTGATCTCCGCCCTCGTGTCGACCCCCGAGTTGACGATGCCGCTCCTGGTGGTCGTCGCGATCGTGCAGGTCGTGCTGTGCGGCGCGTTGTTCCCGCTGACGGGTGCGCTGGTGATCGAGCAGGTGTCGTGGATCGCGCCGGCCCGGTGGGCGTTCTCGGCGGCGGCGGGCAGTGTCGACGTCCTCGTCCAGATGCCCGACAAGGGCGACAAGCCGGATCCGCTGTGGAAGTCCGAACCGCGGGTGTGGTACACGAACATCGCGATCCTGGGGGCGCAGATCGTCGTCTACACGACGGCCGCGATGCTGCTGCTGCGGCGCCTCGACCCGAAGGTGGGGACGCGCAAGGCCAAAAGGCGCTAGTCCGGGAGCTGTGGGGGCGTCGGCGGGGGTGGACCCGGCCGGCGCCCTTCGTCTTGTCCGCGCTCTTGTCCGCCGTCCGGGCCTCCGTTCGGGCCTCCGTCTGGGCCGCCGAAGTGCCGGAACGTCGTTCCCGGATCCGGGGTCGCGACGGACTGTCAGGCGAACGCCGTGCGAAAGCGTGGTGAAAATAACATCATCGTTTAGTCCTTTGAATGTATTGGCCAGTGGCGGCTTGGGCAACTAGTTAGTCCAGTCAATAGAATTGCGCGCGTAGATATTGTCCGGGTGTCCCGGAATCACCCGATCCGCTGGCGACTATCCACCCCGCGAATTCACGCCGGTGGACGCCTCCCACGTTCATACCTTCGGGTGAATCGTCGGGGCGTTGCCTGCTACGTTGGGCCGCGCGACAGTTCACCACCCAGGTGCGGTCGTCACTTTGGCGTACCGTCAGCTGCCGATTCGCGCGGATGCGGGCGAGTCCGCGGCCGAGGGAAAAACGGATATCGGTCGACCTACCTGCGTTCGATTTACGGGCGTTTCGGAATTGCCTGCCCCGGGAGTCAGGTTGCGGTTCAGTTTGCGGTCGTGTTTGCGGGTGAAGAACGGGGGTCCCCCGATGACGGCGAGCACGGGGCCCACGAGGGGGCGCACATGAAGCTCACTCGGAGACTCACGCTGCTGGTCAGCGTTCCTCTGGCGGTCGCGGTCGGCTTCGCCGGCCTCGCCGTCGAATCCTCGATCGGCAAGGCGAGCGACGCCGACGACCTGCGCACCCTGGTCGTCGCCGCCGAAACCGCCGGCAGACTCGCGTACGAACTCCAGGCCGAGCGCTCGGCCGCGGCGCTCAGCATGCTGCCGAACCCCGCGCCCGACGCCCTCGACGTCTTCCAGCGGCAGAGCGCGGCCACCGACGCCGAGGCCGCGGCGTACCGCGACCACCGCTCCGACATCTCGTCGGCCCCCGGCGAGGTCCGGCGCGTACTCGCCGAGGTCGACGCGGGGCTCGCCGGACTCGCGGAAGTCCGCGACGGCGTGCGGATGCGCAAGACCTCGCTGTCGGCCGCGGGCTTCAACTACCGCATCCTCATCGCGGCACTGCTGGAATACCGCGCGGGCGTCGGCCAGTTCGGCCGGGCCCAGCCCAGCCAGGCGGAGGACCTGCGCGCCGTCGCCGACCTCTCGCGGGCCTCGGAGTCCGCCGGGCGCATGGAGGTCGCGGTGCTGCGCGCACTCGGTCGCGGCGCCTACACCTCCGCCGCGCAGCAGGAGATCATCGAAGCGCGCGCCGCGTACAACGAGGCGCTGCGCACCTTCGCCGTCTCCGCCCGGCCCGAATGGCAGGCGCTCCTCGAACACGAGCTGGTCGGCGAGCAGTTGGCGCGCGCGCAACGCCTCGAAGACCTCGTCGCGCGTACCGAGTCGGGCGAGAACCTCGCGATCGACAAGGCCGAGTGGGCCGAGGCGATGTCGGCGCGCATCGCCCGGCTCCGCGCCGTCGAAGTGCAGATCGACAAGCAGATCGTGGCCGACGTCACCGACGTCCGCGACGACCAGGTGCGGTGGACGATCGGCGAGATCATCGCCGTCCTGATCGCCGTCATCCTCGCCGCGATCGTCGTGATCCGCATGGGCCGCCGGCTGATCTCCCGGCTCCGCTCCCTGCAGGAATCCGCCCACCAGGTCGCGTACGAACGGCTGCCGGCCGCGGTCGCCGCGCTGCGCGAACCCGACGTGCTCGGCTCCAGCACCCCGGCCGAGTTCGCGGCCGAAGCCGGCAAGGCGGTCAGGGTCGACGGCAAGGACGAGATCGCCGAGGTCGGCGAATCGTTCCGGACCGTCTTCGAGGAAGCCGTGCGCCTCGCCGCGGACCTCTCCGGCGAACGCGCGGGCGTCAGCGCCATCCTGGTCAACCTCGCCCGCCGCGGCCAGGTCCAGACCAACGACCTGCTGCGCGTGCTCGACCGCGCCGAGGAGCGCGAGGCCGACCCCGAACGCCTCGAACGCCTCTACGCGATCGACCACCACGTCAACCTGATGCGCCGCACGCACGACAACCTCCTCGTGCTCGGCGGCGAGGGCTCGGCCCGCGTGCGCGACGACACCATGCTCGTCGACGTCGTCCGGGTCGCCGCCCAGCGCATCAAGCACTACACACGTGTGCATCTTCCCGGCGGCAACGTCGGCGTGACCGTCGCCGGCCGCGCCACCGACCCGCTCGCCCACCTCCTCGCCGAACTCCTCGACAACGCCACGACGTTCTCGCCCCCCGGCACCCCGGTGACCGTCGAGGTCGGCGTCCAGGGCGACCACGCCGTCGTGCACATCGCCGACCAGGGCTTCGGCCTCCAGCCGGAACGGCGCGCGCAACTCAACGCGCGGCTGTCCGGCGGTCTCGCCGTCGACCTCGACGCCGTGCGGCTGATGGGCCTCACCGTGGTCAGCACGCTCGCCGAGCGCCTCGGCGTCCGCGTACTCCTGGAGAGCGGCCCGGACGGCGGCACCGTCGCCGTCGTCGAACTCCCGCCCGCGATCCTGACGACCGTGCGCCGCGTCGGACGCCACCGGGCCAAGGTGCCCGAGGCCGCCATAGGCGGGGCACCGGCCAGGACCGCCATCGCCGCCGGAGTCGGATCCACCCCCGGGGCGGCGCTCCACCGCGGCGCGCCCGCCTCGGCGCCGATGTCCGCCCTCGGCGGCTACGAAACGGCCCCCGCCGCCGGCGGACTGGGCACGCTCCCCGAGCCCGCGGCCCCGGCCGTACCGCGGGTCCCCCGGCCGGATCCGCTCGGGCCCCCGCCCTCGGCCCCCTCCTCCGCCGCTCCGCCTCCGCTGCTCCCCGGCCCGGACATCGCGGGCAACGTCCGCCCCGGCGTGCCGCTCGGCGGCCCCGCCCCGTCGGCCTCGGTGGAGAGTGCGTCCGGCCTGCCCCGCCGGGTGCCCCGCGCATCGCTGCAGGACGCGCAAAACGGCCTCGCCGAGACCCCCGCCGCCCCGCCGGTGCCGGAGCGCCCGCGCGACGCGGGCCGGGTCGCGGACGCCATGGCCGCCTTCGCCTCCGGGACCCGCGCCGGTCGCCACCCCGGCGGCGTCAGCCGGCCCCGGTCCGCCGCGAGTCCGGACGGCCCGCCGTCCGGAGAGCACCGCGCGGTTCTCAACCCCCACCTACCCGACCCACGAGGCAGGGAGCAGAAGTGACGGCGATCAGCGAGAGCGAACTCAACTGGCTGCTGGTGGACTTCGCCGGACGCGTGCCCGAGATCGTGCACGCACTCGCGGTGTCCGCCGACGGCATCACGGTCGCCCACACCGGCGGCGAGGCCCTGCCGCAGGCGCTGGCCGACCAGCTCGGCGCCGTGGCCTCCGGCCTGTCCGGCCTCCTCGCGGGGGCCGCGAAGGCCATGAACGTCGCACCGGTGCGCAGCAACCTGACCGAGATGAACGGCGGCTTCCTCTTCTCGATGGCCTACACCGCCGAAGACCCGGCATCGCTCCTCGTGTTGGCCACACACGACTGCGACGTGCGCCAGGTCTCGTACGAAATGGCCCAGCTCATCGACAAGGTCGGCCCCGCACTCACCGCCGTGGCGCGGGCGCGCTTCCGGTTCGCCCCGCAACAGGCGCCGCTCGGCGGCTGACGGCACCGAGGCGCGCCCGCGTCTCACCCCACGACCACGACCCCGATTCAGAGTCTCGTTCCCGTACGACCACCCACCGGACGGCGGCCCGCCGCCCGGGCAGACCCTGGCCTGGAGACACACAATGCGTTTGTTCCGGCGAACCCGGCGCCGCGCCGCCACCCAACTCCTGCTCGCCACGGCGCTCGTCGCGACCGCGGCTTGCAGCAGCGAGAGCGGCAAGTCGAGCGGCGACACGGTCAAGATCGGCTTGCTCGTCCCGATGTCCGGTCCTTATGAGGCGATCGGCAAGGACCTGCAAAAGGGCTTCGAGCTGTACGTCGACACCCACGAGGGCAAGCTCGGCGGCCACAAGGTCCAGATCGTCACCGCCGACGAGGGCAACGGCGGCGGCACCGCGGCCCCGGCTGCGGCCAAGCTGGTCAAGCAGGACAAGGTCACCGCCGTGGTCGGCGTCGCGAACGGCGGCAGCATGGCGGCGGTCGCGCCGATGCTCACCGAGGAGCGGATACCCCTCGTCGGGGCCGGCGGTCGCCCGCCGCTGGACAACGTCGACCGTGTGTGGACCACGAGCTGGATCTCCGAGGAGACCGGCGCCGCGATCGCCCAGTACGTCAAGGACACCGTCAACGGCCCGGTGGCCGTGATAGGCCCCGACTACCAGGGCGGCTGGGACCAACTCCGCGGCTTCACCGACACGTTCACCCAGGCCGGCGGCAAGGTAGTCAACGACAAGCCGTTCCTGACGCCGTGGCCCGGCGACAACAACTTCCTGCCGTTCTTCTCGCAGATCGCGCAGAGCGACGCCAAGGCCGTCTACTGCTTCTACGCGGCGGCCCAGGCCGTCGAGTTCGTCAAGCAGTACCGGCAGTCCGACGCGAAGAACCTGCCGCTGTACGGCGCCGGCTTCCTCACCGAGGGCTCCACGCTCGACGCCCAGGGCGAGGCGGCCCGCGACATCTACTCCGTGCTGAACTACGCGCCGGGTCTCGACAACCCCGCGAACCGCAAGTTCGTCGCCGACTACCAGGCCAAGCACAAGGCCGTCCCGAACCTGTACAACGTGACCGCCTACGACGCGGGCGCCGTGCTCGACCGCGCGATCGCCGCGATCGGCGACGGCAAGGTCACCTCGGAGACCATCGCGAACGCGATCGGCGGCCTCGGCCAGATCGACAGCCCGCGCGGTCCGTGGCAGTTCGGCGCCAACCACTCGCCGGTGCAGAAGTGGTACCTGCGGCAGGTCCGTCCGGACGGCCCGACGCTCTCCAACGTCGTGGTCCAGGAACTCGCCACGCTCGGCGGCTGATCCGGGCGAGCGGCCCCGGGACGGAAGGGGAACCGGTGGACTGGCTGGACGCGCACTTCATCCCGGCCCTCGACGGCGTGGCGTACGGCATGCTGCTGTTCGTCGTGGCCGCCGGGCTCACCTTGGCGTTCGGTGCCGGCGGCGTGCTGAACATGGCCCACGGGACCGTGTTCGCGATGGGCACGTACATCGCCGCCGACATGGGCGACGGAAGCTGGGGCACGCTCGCGCTCGCCCTGGCCGTCGGAACGGCGGCCGGGGCGGCGGGCGGCGGCGTGCTCGCCGTCGCCTCCGCGCCGATCGCCCGGCGCGGCCATCTCGACCAGGCGCTGCTGACCTTCGGCATCGCCCTGGTCGGCGGCGACCTCCTGACGGCGTACTTCGGTACGGACCAGCGCTCGGTCAAGGTGCCCGGCGCGCTGGAGGAGTCGGTGTCGATCCTCGGGCACACCTACCCGGCGTACCGGCTGGCGTTCATCGGCTTCGCCGCCGTGCTGGCCGCGCTCGGGTACTGGCTGCTCGTCCGCTCCACCGCCGGATCGGCGGTGCGTGCGACGACCGACGACCCGGAGATGGTCGCGTGCCTCGGCATGGACCCGCGCCGCGTCCGCGCGGCGGTCTTGGTCACGGCGGGGGCGCTGGCCGGCGGTGCCGGCGCCCTCGGCGCGCCCATCATCGGCCCCGGGCCGACCACGGCGAACACGGTGATGCTGCTCTCGCTCATCATCGTGGTCGTCGGCCGCCTCGGCTCGGTGCCCGGCGCGCTGCTGGCCGCGATCGCGGTCGGCGAGGTGCAGACCCTGGGCATCGTGCTGGCCCCGGACCTCGCGCCCTACCTGTTGTTCGGCGCGATGGGGGTGGCGCTGGTCGCCCGCACCGCGTCCGGGACGGTCCCGGCGCTCGCCGGGCGACTCCGGGCCCGGGCGTCGGACGGCGGGCGGGCGGTCGCGGTGAAGGGGGGCGGGGCGTGAAGCGCCTTCGCGGCAAGACGCTGCACCTCGGCGGTGCGGCGGCCGTCGCCGTACTCCTGTGCGCCGTGCCGTCGCAGACCGACGAGTACACCACGTACCTCGCGACCCAGGCCCTCGTCTTCGGCCTGCTCGCGGTCGGCGTCGGCGTGCTGACCGGGCACGCGGGCATGCCGACGATGGGCCAGGTGGCGCCGTACGCGGTCGGCGCGTACACCACCGCCTGGCTCACCCGCAACGACATCACCAACGGCCTGGTGCAACTGCTCGTCGCGGCACTCGCCGCCGCCGTGTTCTCGGCACTCACCGGGCCCGTCGTCATCCGCGCTCGCGGCGTGGTCGTCATCATGCTCACGCTCGCGGTCGGCGAACTGACGGCCACGGCCGCGACGCAGTGGAAGTCGTTCACCGGCGGCACCGACGGGCTCGCGGGCATCCCGGCCACGCGCGTGCTGCCGGGCACCCCCGAACTCCTCAACGAGGACCAGGTGTACGTCTACGTCCTGGTCGTCACCGCCGTCGTCTCCGCCGTGACCGCGCTCGTGCTGCGCTCGCCCGCGGGGCTGCTCCTCGCCGGGTGCCGCGAGAACGAGGCGCGGATGCGCGCCGCCGGGCACCCGGTCGACCGCTACCTGCTCACCGCCTACGTCGGCGCGGGGGCGATCGGGGGCATCGGCGGCGCGCTCCTGATCACCCACCAGCGCTACGTGTCGCCGCAGGACGTCGGCTTCGACATCTCGGCGCTCGCCCTGCTGGCCGTCGTCATCGGCGGCGTCCGCTCGATCACCGGGGCCCTCGCGGGCGCCGCGCTGATCGTGTTCGCCCGCGACTGGCTGGGCGGCTGGTGGCCCGGGCACGCACCGCTGTTCCTCGGTGTGCTGTTCCTCGTCGCCGTGTACGTCCTGCCCGACGGCGCGGCCGGTTTCGCCGGCCGCACGCTGGAGTTCGGGCGCCGTGTCCGCAACCGAACACCCCGCGCCGCGAAGTCGGAGGCAGTATGAACGGGGAGCTACGGATCCACGAACTCCGGCGCGCGTACGGATCGTTCGTCGCCGTCGGCGGTGTCGACCTGAGTGTCGGGCCGGGCGCCCGCCGTGCGCTGATCGGACCGAACGGCGCCGGGAAGACCACCCTGCTCAACCTGATCGCGGGCACCGACCGGCCCACCGGCGGGCGCATCGAGTGGGAGGGCCGCGACATCACCTGGCACTCCCAGCGCCGCCGGTTCCGCGCCGGGATCGGACGGACGTTCCAGCACCCGTCGGTCGTGCCCGGCCGTACCGCGCTCGACAACGTCCTGCTCGGGGCCTGGCACGGTCCCGCGTCGCGCCGCCTGCGGCTGCCCGGCCGGACCGTCCGCGACCTCACCGGCGAATGCCGCGACATCCTCGGCGCCCTGGGCCTCGCCGACCTGGCGGACCGGCAGGCCGGCGACCTGTCGCACGGCCAGCGCCGCATGATCGACCTCGCGACCGCGCTGGCCGGACGCCCCCGGCTGCTGCTGCTCGACGAACCCGCGGCGGGGCTGACCGATGACGGCATCGCGGCGCTGCTCGACGCGCTCCGCGAACTGCCGGAGAGCGTCGCGGTCGTGCTCGTGGAGCACAACCTCGACGTCGTGGCCGCGTTCGCGAACGAGGTCACCGTCCTGCACCACGGCCGGCCGCTCGCCACCGGAACGCCCGCCGAGGTCCAGGCCGACGAAGCCGTCCAGGAGGCCTACTTGGGGCGGCGTACTGTGACGGAGGCGGCATGACGGTGACCGGTTCGGCTCCGGGCGAGGCCGCGGGCGAGGCCCCCGGTAAGGCCCCGGGCACGCTGTCCGTCAAGGCCGCGGACACGGCCGCGGACACGGCCGTCGACCGGGAGCCCGGCGCCGCCCGCGACGCGGCTCCCGCGCCGCTCCTGGAGGTACGCGGCCTGACCGCCGGATACGGCGGCGGTGCCGTCCTGCACGGTGTCGACGCCACCGTGCGGGCGGGCGAACTCCACGCGGTCGTCGGGCCCAACGGCGCCGGCAAGACGACGTTCCTGCACGCGGTCGCGGGCCTGGTGCCCCCGTCCGGCGGCCGGGTGCGCGTGGCCGGCCGGGACGTCACCGGCAAGTCCGCCCACGTCGTCGCCCGCGCGGGGGCGGGGATCGTGCCGCAAGGGCGCCGGATCTTCCCCAGCCTGACGGTCGATCAGCACCTGCGGCTCGCGGAACGCGCGGGGCGGCGGCGCGACGGCGGCCGGTTCCGCCCCAAGGCGCCGGCCGCCGCTCAGGCCCCGGTCTGGACGCGCGACCGCGTCCTCGACCTGCTGCCGCGCCTGGGTGAACGCCTCACCCACCACGGCGGCGAACTCTCCGGCGGCGAACAGCAGATGCTGGCCGTCGCCCGCGCGCTGCTGGGGCGTCCCGCGCTGCTGCTGCTGGACGAGCCGACCGAGGGGTTGGCCCCGGCCATCGCCGACGAGATCCACTCCCTGATGCGCGAACTCGCGGCACAAGGGCTGGGGTTGCTGGTCGCGACACCGCAGGCCGTGTTGGTCGAGGGGATCGCCGACCACGTCGTGTACCTGGCCTCGGGGCGCCTTGCGACGCAGGCGGACGGCCTCCGGCTGGTCGCGCCCGGGACCTCGCGCGGCGCGGCCGAGGCGGACGACGCGGGCTGAACACCCGGTCCGCCGGGCCGCGTTGCCCCGCGGAGGGCGCGCTCGCCCCGGTGGGGTGCCGTGTCGGCGGCCCCGGTGGGTGTCGGCACGCGGCGGGTGGGCGGCGCGGCGTGGACCCAATACCGGGCATCGGCCGCGGGGTTCGAGCCGGTGCGGTCGCCCGTGTCACGAGGGGCGTTCCGTGGCCGACGTTCCCGCGCGGCGACGACGCGGTCGGGGCTCGGGGCGTCGCGCGTGCCGCGGGTCACTCCGCCGCCGAGGGCTCCAGCGCCGCACCGAACGCCGCGACCAACGCCCGCCGGCACGCGCGCTCCAACGGCGCGAGGGTGCTCGCGCGGGCGCTCATCTCGTACGCGTTGAGGGCCGCGCCGTGGTCCCCGGCGGCGATCGCCAGGATCGCCGTGACCCGGCGTGCCTGCTCGACGACGCGGACCGCGCGCGGCGGACACCCCGGAGCGAGCGGCGATTCGGCGGACGAGCCGGAACCCCGGTCGTGGAGCGCCGCACGCACCGCGTGTGCGCGGGCGCCGGTACCGGCCACGTCCAGGCGCAGCAGCTCGGCGGTCGCCTGCGTGAGCGCGCCCGCCAGCTCGCGGTCGGCCTCGGCGAGGAACGGGCCCGAAGGCGGCCGGTCGGCGACCTCGTGGACCCGCCACAGCACCCGCACCGCCTGGTCCCCGGCCGGGCCGTACACGGACGCCTCGGGAACCAGGCCGAGCTGGTGGCCCCGGAGCCCGACCGTGACGGCCGCCTCGCCGGCCTCCAGCGCCGCGTCGTTGAACGCCGGCGGGCCCGGCAGCCCGAGCGGGTCGCCGGGTGCCGGGAGCGCGAGCCGCAGACCGGTCACACCGAGCGCGCGCAGCCGCCCGAGCGCGAGGCTCAGACCGACCTCGCCCGACTCGCCGGGCAGCCCGACGACGCGGTGCGGGTCGTCCCCGTCCGTGATCCGGGTCACGGCGTCGTCGGGCGCGACCCGGCCCGACAGCAGGGCGTTCGCCCAGGCGACGAGGACTCCGGAGCGGGGGGCATCAAGCATGCGGTTGAGACTAAACCGTCGCGGTGTCATAGGTTTCTCCACGAGTGGCGAGTCGACCGCGGGCTGCATCGCAAGGGGAGCTGGTACGCGCTATGAGTGACGTTCTCGAGCTGGTGGACGTATCCGTCGTCCGTGGCGGTCATCACCTTGTGGAACAGGTCACGTGGTCGGTCGCGGAAGGCGAGCGGTGGGTCGTCGTGGGCCCGAACGGCGCCGGGAAGACCACGTTGCTGCAGATCGCGGCGAGCTACGTTTTCCCGACGTCCGGCAATGCGCTCGTGCTCGGCGAGAAGCTGGGCTCGGTCGACGTGTTCGACCTGCGCCCGCGCGTCGGCATGGCGTCGGCGTCGCTCGCCGAGCGGCTGCCGCGCCGCGAGAAGGTGCTCGACATCGTGCTGACCGCCGCGTACGGCATGACCGCGACCTGGCGTGAGCGCTACGAGGAGAGCGACGAGGACCGCGCGCTGTTCCTGCTCGACCAGCTGGGCATGTCGCAGTTCGTCGAACGCCGCTTCGGCACGCTGTCGGAGGGCGAGCGCAAGCGCGTGCAGCTCGCGCGGGCGCTGATGACCGACCCCGAGCTGCTGCTGCTCGACGAGCCGGCCGCGGGGCTGGACCTCGGCGGTCGCGAGGACCTGGTGCGGCGGCTCGGCCGCCTGGCGTCCGACCCGATCGCACCCGCGATGATCATGGTGAGCCACCACGTCGAGGAGATCCCGGCCGGTTTCACCCACGTGCTGATGATCCGTCAGGGCAAGGTGCTGGCCGCCGGGCCCATCGAGGAGACGCTGACGTCGCGGAACCTGTCGCTGTGCTTCGGCCTCCCGCTCGTGGTGAAGCGGAAGGACGAGCGCTGGTCGGCGCAGGGCCTGCCGATGGGGAGTTGAGTCCGCGGCGGCCGTCCGCGCGTGACACGTGTGCAGTGCCGCGGCCGACATCTTGGGCGTCTCCCGCGACAGCGTGAAATCCCGCCAACTCCCCGCAAAACACCCCTGTTTGCCTCGCTCCGCGCGAACACCCCGAACAAAAGGGCGAGTTCGGCGGATCTTCACCCGTCGCGGCACTGCTGTCCGTGAATGTTCCGGCCTACCATGGCTGTGTGGACGCATGGATGTGGTGGCTCATAGCCCTGGGCGGGTTCGGCATCGCCGGTGTCGTGACCTCCGTCGTCGAGTTCGGCATGTTCGCCGTCGGCGCGCTCGCCGCCGCGCTTGCCGCCGCACTGGGCCTCGGCCTGGTCGGCCAGTGTGTCGTGTTCTCCGTCGTCTCGATCGCCCTGCTCATATTCGTCCGGCCCATAGCGATACGCCAGTTGCAGGGCGGGGCGCGCACGCGCACCGGGATCGAGGCGCTGACCGGCAAGACCGCCCTGGTCCTCGAACGCGTCGACGAGAACGGCGGCCGGATCAAGCTCGCCGGTGAGGTCTGGTCGGCGCGATCCATGGACACCACGCGGGTGTTCGAGCCGGGGGAGAAGGTCGACGTCGCGGAGATCGACGGCGCGACCGCGATCGTCATCTGACGTCAGTCCGACAAGAGACGACACCGACCGACATGGTGCGACCGTACGACGGCCCGTGGCCCGCGCCGAAGCGTCGCCAACTTCCGTGCGGGGCAAGCTTCGGGCGCATTGGCGCAGCAACAGGCGCCGAAAACCCCTAAGGTCGTCTCAGTAAATCAACAAATCGGGGAGGGGCCGTGGCCGTCGCAATCGTCGTCATCGTTCTCGTCCTGCTGGTGATCGTCGCCCTGGTCCGTACGGTCAAGGTCATCCCCCAGGCGAGCGCGGCGATCGTCGAGCGGTTCGGGCGGTACACGAGGACCTTGCACGCGGGGTTGAACATCCTGGTGCCGTTCATCGACCGCGTGCGGACGATGATCGACCTGCGCGAGCAGGTGGTGCCGTTCCCGCCGCAGCCGGTGATCACCGAGGACAACCTGGTCGTCCAGATCGACACCGTCATCTACTTCCAGGTGACGGACCCGCGGGCGGCGACCTACGAAATCGCCAACTACATCCAGGCGATCGAGCAACTGACCATCACCACGCTGCGCAACATCATCGGCGGCATGGACCTGGAGCAGACGCTCACCTCGCGCGAAGAGGTCAACGCCGGTCTGCGCGGCGTGCTCGACGAGGCGACCGGGCGCTGGGGCATCCGCGTCAACCGCGTCGAACTGAAGGCGATCGAGCCGCCGCCCTCCATCCAGGAGTCGATGGAGAAGCAGATGCGCGCCGAGCGCGACCGCCGCGCGGCGATCCTGACCGCGGAGGGCACGCAGCGCTCGCAGGTGCTCATCGCCGAGGGCGAGAAGGAAGCGTCCGTGCTGCGTGCCGAGGGTGAGCGCACGGCCGCCGCGCTGCGGGCCGAAGGTGAGGCCAAGGCCATCGAGACGGTCTTCCGGGCCATCCACGACGGCGACGCCGACCAGAAGCTGATCGCGTACCAGTACCTCCAGATGCTGCCGAAGCTCGCGCAGGGCGACGCGAACAAGCTGTGGATCGTGCCGAGCGAGATCGGCCGTGCGCTGGAAGGCCTCGGCGGGGCCTTCGGGAACCTGACCGGCGTGCCCCCGGCGGGCGCCGCCGCGCTGCCGCCCGGCCCGCCGCCCGTGCCGGCCACGAACGAGCCCGCCGCGTTCCCGCGCGGGGCCAAGGACCCGGCGGAGACGCCGTCCGACATCTCCGCCACCGTGCCGGGCATTCCCGCGCAGGCACCGCCGTCCGACACCGCGCCCGACGAGCCGGAGCCGTACGCGGAGTCCGGCCCGTCGAGCCTCCCCGGCCCGGAGGTCGGGCGCCGCCGTCCACAGGGTTCGGGGACGCAGGTCGAACCGCCGCGCATCGAGCGCCCGGGGACGCCCGGCCGCAGGCAGCCTCGCGACAACGGTCCCCTGGGATAGGCGGCTATCCGCCGCACGCGGACGCGGCGGGGGCGGCGGGCATGATCCGCGTCACCCCCGAGAGCGGGACATCGAACGCCGGGGCCCACACCGATGGTGTGGGCCCCGGCGTTCACCGCGTCACGGGCGGCCCGCCGGTGTCCCGGGGGCGCGGGTGACCCCCCCGTCCCCGCGACGCGGACCGTTAGGGTTCCTCCGCGGGGAACGCTTGTACGGATCGCGGATCCGACGGGACGGACGTCAAAGGGACCACGGACATGACCTGGCTGGAACAGCTGGCCGTTTTCGGCGCCGGCGTCGCTGCCGGCGGGATCAACACGATCGTCGGATCGGGCACGCTGATCACGTTCCCCGTACTGCTGGCCTTCGGTTATGCACCGGTGACCGCGAATGTGTCGAACACGATCGGACTGGTCCCCGGGTCGCTCAGCGGCGCGATCGGATACCGCCGCGAACTGGCCGGACAGCGCGGGCGCCTGATCCGCTTCGGTACCGCGTCGGTCCTCGGCGGCATCACCGGCGCGATCCTGCTGCTCACCCTCCCCGCGAGCGCGTTCAAGGCCGTCGTGCCGGTGCTCATCATCGCGGCGCTCGTCCTCGTGGTCATCCAGCCCCGGCTTTCCCGGCGGCTCAAGGAACGCCGCGACGCGGCACCCCCCGCGCACGGCGGGCCTCTGCTGCTGGGGCTGGTGTACGCGACCGGCGTCTACGGCGGCTACTTCGGCGCCGCGCAAGGCGTGCTGCTCCTCGGCCTCATGGGCGTGTTCCTGAACGAGGAGATGCAGCGGATCAACGCGGCCAAGAACGTCCTGGCGATGCTCGTGAACGGCGTCTCCGCGATCATCTTCATCATCGTCGCGGACGTGGCGTGGCTCGTCGTCCTGCTCATCGCCGTCGGGTCGATCATCGGCGGCCAAATCGGCGCCAAGATCGGCCGCAAACTGCCGCCGAGCGCTCTGCGCGGGGTGATCGTCGTCGTCGGCACGACCGCCGTCGTCCGGCTTCTGATCTCGTGACCGCGCGGCTCCCGGAACCGCGGGCCGACGGCTTCCGGATATCCCGCCACGGCGGTGGCCCCCCGAAGCCCGAGAGACGGTACGGACGGACCCGCGCCGCCCCCGTCGCGGAAGGGCGCGGCACCGCACGGCGTCCGCCGCACCCGGCCCCCCGCCCGCCCGTGTACTCGTCCCCACGCCCCGGAAGGACCCCCGATGCCGATCCGCCCCCCGAAGCGGACACCAGCGGTAGCGCGCACCACCCGTCCGGCACCGACCGGGAGCATCCCCGCACTCGGCCTCGTCCTCGGCGTCGCCGCCGACGCCGCCGTCGGCGACCCCCGGCGCGGCCACCCCGTCGCGCTCTTCGGCACCGCCGCCGGCGCGCTCGAACGCCGCATGTACGCCGACTCCCGGGCGCGAGGAGCCGCGTACACCGCGCTCTGCGTCGCCGGCACCGCGGCACTCGGCGTCGCCGCCGACCGCCTGACGCGGCGTCACCCCGCCGCCCGTGTCCTGGTGACCGCCGCCGCGACCTGGGCGGTCCTCGGCGGTACGACGCTGCGCCGCGAAGCCCACGCGATCGCGGTCCCCCTGCTCGCCGACCCCGACGCCCCCGTAGGCCTCGCCGCCGCCCGGGCCCGCCTCCCGCACCTCGTCGGCCGCGACCCCTCCGCACTCGACGCCACCCAGATCTCGCGGGCCGTCGTCGAATCCGTCGCCGAGAACACCTCGGACGCCGTCGTCGCCCCCCTCTTCTGGGGCGCCGTCGCGGGACTCCCCGGGCTGCTCGCCTACCGCGCGGTCAACACCCTCGACGCGATGGTCGGCCACAAATCCCCGCGGTACCTCCACTTCGGCTGGGCCTCCGCCCGCCTCGACGACGCCGCCAACTGGGCCCCCGCGCGCCTCACCGGCCTGCTCACCGTCGCCGCCGCCCCGCTCGTCGGCGGCTCACCCCGCGCGACCCACCGCGTCCTCCGCCGCGACGCCCGCGCCCACCCCAGCCCCAACTCCGGCCACTGCGAGGCCGCCGCCGCGGGCGCGCTGGGCGTCCGCCTCGGGGGCCGCAACATCTACGCCGGCTGCAGCGAGGACCGCCCCCCGCTGGGCGACGGCCGCCCCCCGACCCCGCGGGACGTCCCCCGGGCCGCCCGCCTGGCCACTGCCGTCTGCCTGGCCGCCGCGGCCATCGCCACCACGGCCCTCCGCGCGACGTCCGGACTGCGCCGCGTCGCCCGCCCGCCGCGACGCCGCTGACGACGACGGGCCGTGCCCACCTCGGTCCCGGCGCCGCGTTTGCGGGTCAGGGCGGCGGTCGCGGGACGGCGGCGACCCCGGCGTCGGGCACGCCGCGCCCGCTGCCGTCACCCGGGGCCCGCCCCCACACCGCGGGGTGGCTTCGGAGTACCCGGCGTGTCGGGGCCGGGGGCGGGCGGGGACGATGGGCGGGCTCTTGTCGACCGTCGGAGGACTTGCCCATGCGCGGCGCGTTGCTGGTTGCCGGAACCACTTCTGATGCGGGGAAGAGCGTGCTTGTCGCCGGGCTGTGCCGGCGGATGGCGCGTGAGGGCGTGAAGGTCGCGCCCTTCAAGGCGCAGAACATGTCGCTCAACTCGATGGTGACCGCCGACGGGGCCGAGATCGGCAGGGCGCAGGCGATGCAGGCCGCCGCCGCGGGGATCGTCCCAGAGGCGGCGATGAATCCGGTGCTGCTGAAGCCGGGCGGGGCGATGAGCAGCCAGGTGGTGCTGCTCGGGCGGCCGGTGGCCGAGGTGTCGGCGCTCGACTACCGGGATCTGAAGCCGCGTCTGTTCTCCGCGGTGCTGGAGTCGCTGGCCGATCTGCGGGCCCGGTACGACGTCGTGGTGTGCGAGGGCGCGGGCAGTCCGACCGAGATCAATCTGCGGGACCGGGACATCACCAACATGGGACTGGCCCGGGCCGCGAACCTGCCGGTGCTGGTGGTGGGGGACATCGACCGCGGCGGCGTTTTCGCGCACCTGTTCGGGACGGTGGCGCTGTTGTCACCCGAGGACCAGGCCCTCGTGTGCGGGTTTGTCGTGAACAAGTTCCGGGGCGACGCCACGTTGCTCGCGCCGGGGTTGGAGCGGATCCACGCGCTGACGGGGCGGCCGGTGCTGGGGGTGCTGCCGTACCTGCACGGGCTGTGGCTGGACGTGGAGGACTCGCTCGCGTTGGACGCCGACCGGGGCGCGCCGGTCCCCCCGCTCGGCGAGGACGTCCTGCGCGTCGCGGTCGTCCGGCTGCCGCGCGTCAGCAACTTCACCGATATCGACGCCCTCGCGGTCGAGCCGGGGGTCGTCGTCCGGTTCGTCGCGTCTCCCGCGGAGATCGCGGACGCCGATCTCGTCGTGGTTCCCGGTACGCGCGCGACGGTCGAGGATCTGGCGTGGCTGCGCGCGGCGGGGCTCGACACCGCGCTGGCCCGGCGCGCGGTCGAAGGGCGGCCGATTCTCGGGATCTGCGGCGGGTACCAGATGCTCGGGCGGGAGATCGACGACGCGGTGGAGTCGCGGCGCGGAACGGTCGCGGGGCTCGGGCTGCTCCCGGTGCGGGTGCGTTTCGACGCCGACAAGACCCTCGCGCGGCCTTCGGGGTTCGCCGACGGCGAGCCGGTGACGGCGTACGAGATCCACCACGGCGTCGTCACGGTGGAAGGCGGCGAGCCGCTGTTCCGCGGCGTCGACGGGGTGCCGCTCGACGGCTGCCGACAGGGCGCGACGTGGGGGACGCTGTGGCACGGGGCGCTGGAGAACGACGGCTTTCGGCGGGCCTTCCTGACCCACGTCGCGCGGTCGTCCGGACGCCGGTTCACCGTCTCGCCCGACACGTCGTTCGAAGGGGCCCGGCAGGCGCGGCTCGACGCGCTGGGTGATCTCGTCGCCGACCATCTCGACAACGCCGCGGTCGACCGGCTGATCGCGGAAGGGGCCCCGGCCGGGCTGCCGTTCGTGGCGCCGGGGCCCTGAGCGCGACGGCTACGCCGGGGGCATCGCCGGGCGCGGCGGATACGACGGCCGCCGCGGCCGGCGCCGGCGCGCCCACACCACCAAACCGACGGCGATCACCAGCATCGGCCCGAAGACCACGGACAGCCAGACCGGGACGCCGGCCACGGTCAGCAACTTGTCGGTGTAGTCGACGCGTTGGAACCCCTTGTCGCTCGGCGCCGCACGGAATTCGAAGTCGCCGGTGATCGTCGACGGTTTCGGCAGCCGCCGGGTCATCGCGGTCAGGTAGTCCGCCTGCCCCGGCGTGCCGCCCGGCCAGCCGACGCGTTCGGCGTTCGGCCGCCCCGCGTACAGCAGTTCGGTCGTGCCGCCGCCCCCGATGTCGGCCACCGCCTCCACGCGGTGCGGGGCGAAGACGAACAGGTTCAGCGTCTGCGCGTTGGCCGCGCGCTGCGACAGCCGCATCGGGTAGACGAGGCGGTCGGAGTCGAACGTCAGGTGCAGCGGGTCGAGTTCGCCGCCAAGCGCCGCGGCGGTGGGCCGGGAGCCGGACGTGGTCCCCGTGCGGGCCGACGCCGCGGCCGGGGTCAGGCGCACCGCGACGTACTCCCAGCCCTGCTCGACGTACGGGCGCAGCGAATCGGCGAGCCCGGCCGGCATCGTGAAGCCGTTGTCGCTCAGCCAGGCCTCCAGCGCGGCCGGGTCGGTCGCCGCCAACTGCGCGAATTCGAACGGGCCGAGCGTTCCGGACGCCACGACGTTCACCGGCGGAGCCGCCGCGCCGGGAGCCCCCGCGCTCGCGGACCCGTCACGGCGCCCGTCGTCATCGTCGAACGGCCAGTCGCCGTCGCGCGGCCAGAAGTAGTGCCGCGTCTTCTCGACGGGCGCCGTCACCTGATCCAGCCGGTCGAACAACTCCGCGTCCCCCAAGGCGAGTTCGGCGCGCGTCGGTACGGGCATGATCCACGCGGCCTTCTGCGCGTCCCCGGACACCGTCAGCCGCATGACGATCTGCTCGCTCCGCCCGTCCCACAGCACCGCGGACGTCTCCTCGCCCACCCGCACGGTCGCCTGGTCCCCGGGCACCATCGCCCCGCACCCGCAGGCGTACGCGGGCCGCACCACCCCCACGACCTGCACCACCAGGACCGCCAGCGCCACCCACAGCGCCCGCACCCCGCACCGCCCACTGCCCGACATCCGCGCCTCCCGCACCGCACTCCGCACGACAACGCGACTACGACGCACCCCCCACCCGCCGGGTTCCCCCCGCCCGGCGCAAACCGTTTCCCCCACCGCCCGCGGTCCCGGATCATGGGCGTGCGAAACCTGGACGCCACGGGGGGCAGACCGATGCGCATCCTGCTGGTGGGGGACACCCACGGCGACACCGGCCACGTGCGCCGCGTCCTCGACGCCGCCGCGAGGACCGGGGTCGAACGCGTCTTCCAACTGGGCGACGCGCTGGGGCCGCGGCTGGTGGGGCACGGGCACGTTCACCGGCGGTATACGGCGGTGTTGACGCGCCCGCGCGCGGCGACGCGGGTGGAGGGGCTGGGGGCCGATCCGTCGGTGGCGTGGGATCCGCGGTGTTACCGGGCGGCCGACTCGTGGCTGGAGGTCGACACCGGAGGGCTGTGATCCGCGGGCGGCGGCGCGGGCGTCGGGTCGGATTCGGAGATGCCGTAGCGGTTGTGGAGGCGGCGCAGCGGCGCGGGGGACCACCACGCGCGGGGGCCCGTCCATGCCAGCACGGCCGGGACCAGCAGGCTGCGGACGACGAACGCGTCGACCAGGACGGCCAGGGCGAGGCCGCCGCCCAGCATCATCGTGTTGGTCACGCGCGACGTGCCGATCGCGCCCATCACGACCGCGAGCACGCAGGCCGCGGCGGTGATGATGCTCCCGGTCCGCGCCAACCCGACCGCCACCGCCCGGCGGTGATCACCCGTCAGGTCGTACTCCTCCTTGACCCGGGAGAGCAGGAACACCCCGTAGTCCATCGAGAGACCGAACGCGATGCAGAACATCAGCACGGGCAGCGCCGTTTCGATCGAGCCCGTCGGGGTGAAGTCGAGCAGGCCGGAGAGGTTGCCGTCCTGCACCACCCACACGACGGCACCGAACATCGCGGTCAGGCTCAGCGCCGCGAACACGATGGCCAGCAGCGGCATCACGACGCTTCCGGTCAGCAGGAAGACCAGCACGAACGTCGCCAGGACGATGATCGCCCCGGCGGCCCACAGGCGTTCGGCTATCGCGTCCTTGCTGTCCACGATCTGCGCGCTCAGCCCGCCCACGAGCACCGGCGACGGCGACGGCGTCGCCCGTACGTCGCGGACGAGGTCCTGGCCGGCGGGCGACAGGTCCTCGATCGCGGGCACCACCGACAGGTACGCGCTGTCCCCCACGACGCGCCCGGGCTCGGCCGGTCCCGCGGCGGCGTCCGCCGCGCCCGCGCGGAAGACTCCTTCGGGCCCGACGACGCGTGCCACCCCCGGCAGCGCCGACAGGCGTGCGGCGTAGTCCGCGCGGGCCGCCGCGTCCGTCGACTCCCGCACGACGATCTCGATCGTCCCCGACGGACGCCCCTCGACGTGGTCCCGGATGGTCTGCTGCACCTGCCGGGACTCCGCCGACGTCGGCAGCTGCCGGTCGTCGGCGGTGCCGAACTGCACGCCCAGGAACGGCAGTCCGAGCACCACCAGGCTGCCGAGCGTGACCACCGTGACGAGCGGCGCGCGCCGCATGACCGCCCCGGCCAACCGGGCCCACCCCGAGCCCGCCTCACGCTCGGTCGCATCCGGGGTCGCCGAGCCGGAACGGCCCGCCGCCCCGCGCCGCGGCAGCAGTCGGACGCGCCGCAGCGGCCTGCGTACGTCGCCGGCGTCGATCCGGTGGCCCAGCAGCACGAGCGCCGCGGGCAGGATGACCAGCGCGCCGACCGCGGCGAGCAGCACCACCGGGATCCCGGCGTACGCGAACGAGCGCAGGAAGTACTGCGGGAACACCAGCATCGCCGCGAGCGACACCGCGAGGGTGAGCGCGGAGAACAGCACCGTGCGCCCGGCGGTGCGCAGGGTCGCCGCCACGGCCGTCGGCACGTCGGCGCCGCGGGCGAGTTCCTCGCGGTGGCGGCGCACCACGAACAACCCGTAGTCGACGGCCAGTCCGAGGCCGAGCACCGTCGTGAGGTTCTGCGCGAATATCGACACGTCGGTCGCCGACGCGACCACGCGGAGCACCGCGTTGGTGCCGAACATCGCGAACAGCCCCACCGCCAGCGGCAACAGGGCCGCCACCGCGCTGCCGAACACGATGACGAGGATCAGCAGGGTGACGGGAAGCGCGATCAACTCCGCGCGGACCAGGTCCTCGGAGATCGTCGTCTGCATGTCGTGCTGCACCGCGACCCCGCCGCCGATGCGCACGTCCAGCCCGTCGTGGGTGCCGCGGTAGGTCGGCGCGATCCGGTCGAGCGTGTCCGCCGCGGCGTCCTCACGGCCCTCCAGGTGCGCGAGCACCAGGCCGCTGTGGCCGTCGTCGGTGCGCAGCGCGGGTGAACCGGTGGTCCAGTACGAGCGCACCCCGGTCACGCCGGGCTCGGCGGCCAGGCGGTCGGTGAGGGCGCGGGCCCGCGCCGCGGTGTCGGGCGCGTCGAGTGCCGTACCGGGGGGCGACGGGTCCGTCCCCGCGGGCTGCGGCGTCACCAGCAGGACGAAGTTCGGCCGACTGCCGGGGAAGTCGCGGTCGAGAGCCTCGGCGGCTCGGGCCGACGCGGAGGTGGGGTCTTCGTTGCCGCCGGCCAGCAGGTGGTCGGCGGCGCCGCGGCCGACGACTCCGGCCAGGGCCAGGAACAGCAGCGCCCCGATCAGGAGCAGCCGTGGTCGGGCGGTGGTCAGGCGTGCGAGGGCGGCGAACATCACCGGGCCTTCCGATCGATGAAATCGTCAAGGCAGCATACGATAGGTACAGCATTTCATAGGCAGTACATATGATTTCGGGCCGGTAGAGTCGAGCGCATGGACCGACGCCCACCGATGGGAAGCAGAACGGGATACCGCCTGGTCAAGGTGGGTGAGATGCTTCTCGCGCTGGCCGAGGCGGAACTCGGCCGCATCGGGCTCAAGCCCAAGCACGTGCACGTCATGGAGTCGCTGCTGGCGTACGACGGGCTCTCCCAGCAGGACGTCAGCCGCATGCTGGGCATCGATCCGAACGTCCTGGTCGGCGTCATCGACGACCTCGAGGCCCGGGGATTCGCCGAGCGCCGCCGCAACCCCGAGGACCGCCGCCGCCACCTCGTGCACGTCACCGACGCGGGACGCGAGGCCGTCGAGACCAGCCGCCGGATACTGGGCGACGCCGAGGACGCGTTCTTCCGCGTCCTCACCGACGACGAGACGGCCGTCCTGCGCACGGCGTCCGACAAACTGCTGACCGCACATCGCGCCGGCTGGGTGCCGGACAAGAACTGACGCTCCGTCCCCGCGGGCCCACGCCGGGCGCGCGGGGCGGCCCCTGTTCCGACCGGTGGGATTCCCGCCCGAGCCGGGGACCGCGCGCCGACGCATCCGGGCCGGCACTTCCGCCCCGCTTGACGGTGCGTCGCGTTCGCCCGGTACTCTCCGCGCACGCGGTATGGCGGATGATCAGGCAACACGCCCCCGGATGAGGCACGGCACGAGCCGGTCGCGGCGGGCGCGGGGGAGGGCGTGGCATGGCCGACCAACGGCCGGACGGGGCCTCGGCGCCCGACAACAGCCGCGCTCACGACGCCCCTCGGGATAGCGTGCCCGGACGCCCGGACGACGCCGGCCACGCGCCGGAGCGCGCCCCCGGGCGGGCGTCCGGTCACACCCCCGCGCTACCGTCCGATTCCGGCCAGGACACCCCCGCGGACCGCGCCGACGACCACCGTCATACCCCTGAGCAGACCGCGGCGCGTCCCGGCCGCGACACCCCCGCCGCCGAGGGCGCTCACGACTCCGGCCGTGACGTCGGGCGAACTCCCGGGCAATTCGCGGCGCGAACCCCCGGGCACGCCCGCCACACCCCCGCCACCGAGGGCGCTCACGACCCCGGCCGTGACCTCGGGAACACCTCCGAGCGCCCCGCGACACCCGCGGCGCGACCGCCCGGGCACGCCCCCGACACCACGCCGCCCGGAACCGACCCGGAACCCCCCGCCGACCCCGAGGCCGCCCCGTCGCGATCGCGCGGCGGACCGCACCCCGCGCTGGTCCCGGTCATGGTCATCGGCACCGTGCTCGCCCTACTCCTGGGCGCCGCGGGCCTGTTCGGCGGATCCGACGCGCACGACGTCGCCGAGGCGACCCGCGGCGGCACCTCGGCCGCCGCCCACGGCGCACCCCCCGCACGCCCGACCGGGCCACCGGCCTCCGCCCCGGCGACGCGCAACGAGATCACCGCCGACCAACTCAAGGCCCTCGCCGACGCCCAGACCCAGGCCCTGCGCACCGGCGACGTCGACGCCTTCCTCGCCCCGTACGACCAAGGCGACGCCGGGCTGCTCGCCGAACGGCGGCGCACATTCGCCAACTTGCGCCTGCTCCCGTTCCAATTCGCGGAATTCCGCTGGGAGAACGTCTACGGCGGCAACCTGAAGGCGGTCGGCACCGAGCCGGTGAACGCGCGGCTCACCTTCGCGTTCGTGCACCAGATACCCGGCGTGGACGCCGTGCCCGCCCGCCAGGCGTACCGCTGGACCGTCACCCGCGACGCCATCGGCGCCCCCCTGCGCGTCACCGCGGTGGAGTTCAAGGACCCCCAGCCGTGGGACCTCGCCGAACTGATCAAGGTGGAACGCCCCCACGTGATCCTGCTGGCCGCGACCGCCGACCGCTTCCGGGCCGGAACCTGGGCGGACCGCGCCGAGACCAGCGCCAAACGCGACTTCGAACTGTGGAAGGGCCCCGCCGGAATCCCGTCGCGGTTCCTGGTCTTCGCGAGCCCCGACACCGACACCTTCGGCCGCGCGTACGGCGGCACCGCACCCGCGGGCACCGTCGCCTTCTGCGCACCCCTGTACCCCGACGAGGACACCTCCGCGGCGGCCGGGACGGTCGCGCCGCCGCCCACCGGCGGCGCACCGGCCCGCCAGATCGCCGGCAGCCGCATCACCTGGAACACCGACGCCGAAGGCCTCGGCGCCGCCGACGCCCAGACCGCCGTCATGCGGCACGAGATGGGCCACGCGCTCATCGCCGGGTTCAGCGGCTCGCGGAACGCCCGAATACCCCTGTGGGTCGTGGAAGGCTTCGCCGAATACCTGGAGTGGGCCGACCTCCTCGGCGACTTCTACGCCCCGGCCGCCCGCGAATTCGTGCGCGGCACAAGCTTCCCGGGCAAGCTCCCCGCCGACGACGACATCTACGGCGACGGCTCCGAGACCAACGGGATCAACTACCACCTCAGCATGACCGTGTTCCACTACATGGTCGAAAAGTACGGCGCCGCCAAGACGTTCGCGTTCGTCGTCGCCGTCTACCGGGCGCCCGGGGAACTCGACGCGGCGCTCAAGACGGCCACGGGACTCGACCTGGCGACGTTCGAGGCCAAATGGGCGCAGTGGGTGAAGAGCACCATCTGACGGGCGAGTCCGTCCGCACCCGAACCCCTCTGAGGACACCAGCACGAGGATGACCATGGACCACAACGCGGCTCGGCCCACGGTCGACGGGCCCCACGGCACCGCGGACGACCACCGGCCCGGCCACGACAGCAGGTTGATTCCCCGTCAGATACCGACACCGGACGCCGCGCCGCCGCCCGGCGGGACGGCCGTCGCCGACACCACCGCGCACGACACCTCGCGCGCGCCGCTGCCCGGCACGTACCAGTGGGTGCCCGTCCCCGGACCGCGCACGCCCTCGCCGCGCGGCCCCGTCGCGTTCCGCCACCCCGGCGACGCGCTCGGACTGTGGCCGGAATCCGTCGTCGACCCCCGGCGCGACCGGCACACCGCCGCCATCATCGTCTGCTCGCTTCTCGCCGCGCTCACCGTCCTGATCGCCGGCGCGACGAGCCTCCACGACCGCGCCCGCGAAGCCCGCGCCGCCGTCGACGCCGGCCTCGCGCCCACCCCGCCGCCCGTCCCGGGCACCGCGGCTCCCGACACCGGAACCGACCCGGACGGCGACGGCACCATCCCGCACGGCGCCACCGAACCCCCCGCACTCGAGGGCGAGGACGCGTCGTCGACCTCGCGCGCGAGCGTCCTGACCCGCGTCCAAAAGCTGGCGGGCACCCGTTCCGCCGCCCTCGCGAAGAACGACGCCACCGCGTTCCTCGGCACGGTGGACAAGAACAACAAGGCCCTGCTGGACACCGAACGCCGGCTGTTCGCCAACCTGCGCAAGGTCCCGTTCGCCGAGAGCACGTGGTCGGCCACGGACGTCGCCGACGCGCGCACCGAGCCCAGCGCCGTCGACGGCTGGCCGATCAACGCCACCGTCCTCGTCGCGTTCCGGCACCAACTCGCCAACGTCGACGTGCGTCCCGTCGCCGAGCGCTACCAGTGGACCATCCGCTGCGTCAGCGCCGCCGACGTCTGCGGCATCACCAACGTCGCCGGGGGACGCGACAGCACGGTGCTCGGCCCGTCCGGCTACCCGGCCCCCTGGGACGTCTGGGACCTCGCCGTCGAACGCCGCCCCCACGTCGTCGTGTTCGGCCCCGCCGCGACGGCCGCCGACCTGCGCACCCGCGCCGACCAGGCGGAAACCGCCGCCGTCTACGACATCGGCGCCTGGAAGGGCCCCGGCGGCGTCGCCCCCGGCTTCGCCGTCACCCTCACCCGCGAACGCGCCACGTTCGAAACGCTCTACAGCAGCGAACCCCCCGGCGAATGGGCGGCCGGCTTCGCCCTCCCGCTCGCCGCCGCCGACGACCGGCGCAGCGTCGGCGGCAGCCGCGTCGTCATCGACCTGGACGAAATGGACCAGGACGCCGCGTTCGCCCGCGTCATCCTGCGGCACGAACTCGTCCACGCCCTGCTCGACCCGCTCATGACCGCGAACTTCGGCGACATCCCGCTCTGGGCCGCGGAAGGCTTCGCCGACTGGGTCGCGCAGGCCGACCGGTCGATCAAGGGGACGTACGAGGCGCGCGCCGTCGGCGGCCAGATCGACGACGGCACCTTCACCGGCGAACTCCCCACCGACGACGACTTCGCCGCCTCCGACGAGGACACCATCGACGCCGCCTACAACCAGGCGCACCTGGCCCTGCGCTACCTCGCCGACACCTACGGCGCCGACAAGGCCTGCGCGTTCATCGCCGACGTCTACCGCGGCACCTCGGGCGACGCCGCCGCCGCGATCCGCACCGCGACGGGCAAGAGCCTCGACGACTTCGAGAAGGACTGGGCCGCCTGGACCCGCAGGAACTTCGGCTGACGGAACGCCGGCAGCGCGCGTCCGACGGCACGACGTGCCGTCGGACGCGCGCTGTCCCGGGCCCGCGGCCTCACGCCGTCACCGCCTCGCCGAACCACGTCTGCTGCTCCGCCGTCACCCCGAAGGCCAGCACGAGCGCCCGCGTCCCCGCCGGCTCGAACGGCTCGAACAGCAGGCGCATGCCCGCCTCCTCCGGCGTACGGTCGGCCTTGAGCTGGTTGTCCGCCGCGCACGCGGCCACCGTGTTGCGCCACGAGTCGGCCCCGCCACGCGACCTCGGCAGCACGTGGTCGACCGTGGTGGCCCGGCCCCCGCAGTACGCGCACTTGCGGCCGTCCCGCTGCAGGACCCCCCGCTTCGACCACGACACCCGTTGTCGGAACGGCACACGGACGTAGCGGAGCAATCTGATGACCCGCGGAACGGGCATTTCGAGCGCCGCGGCCCGCACGACACGGCCCGGATCGGCGTCCTCGACCACGGCCTTCTCCTGCAACACCAACACCAGCGCGCGACGGAACGACACCGTCGCGAGCGGCTGGTACGTCGCGTTCAGCACCAACGTGTCCCGCATGCGTCCGCCCTCCCTTCGGGGTGGGGACCGCCGGGAACCCGGGGCATGCGACCGGCCGGGCACACGCCCGCCGGGATGCCCGGCACCCCACAGGGGCGGACGTCCTAGGGAAGCGGAGGTGCGGCGGAGGTCATGCGCGCCTTTCGGTATCGGCGGTCCGTCGGTTCAGAGCGATATCCACGGCCCGCCCCCGCGCGGCGGCGGGCCGTGTCCACTCTGCCCGCGACGCGATCCGCTCGACAACGCAATTACCCCGCGGTCGGACAACGTTCAGCGGCCGTACACCGGCGTGACGATCGCCCGGGCAAGCGTGTTCGAGAACAAGTGGAACCCGACCACGGCCGGCGAGACGTTCTCGTCCACACCCAACTTCTCGGTGCCGACGGCGTGCACGACGAACGCGTACCGGTGCGTGTAGTGACCCTCGGGCGGCGCGGCACCGACGTACCCGGGGAAGCCCGCGTCGTTGCGCACGTGGAACGCCCCCTCCGGCAGCCCGCCGCCGTCCGGCGCACCCGCCCCCGCCGCCAACTCCGACACCGACGCCGGGATGTCCACGAGCGACCAGTGCCAAAACCCGCTCCCCGTCGGCGCGTCGGGGTCGAAGCACGTCACCGTGAAGCTCTTCGTCTCCGCCGGGAACCCGGCCCACGAAAGCTGCGGGGACACATCCTGGCCGCCCGCGCCCATCACTCCGCTCACCTGCGGGAGAGGCAACGTCGTGCCGTCCGTGACGTCCGTGCTCTCGACCGTGAACCACGGCTTCTCCGGCAGGAATTCGTACGGCAGCGGCGGCATCCTCAACTGCGACACGGCAGGCTCCTCTTCGTCGTCGACACCAACGTCGGGCGTACGCGCCGACACTACGCGGTCACGCCCCCGCGCCCGCGCCGAGCCGGGGCCCGCCCCCGCCCTAGAACCAACCGCGCCGCCGGCCCACCTCGTCGAGCCAACCGTGCAGGTACGCAGCCCAGTCCGTGCCGTCGACCATGCCGTGGTCGACCGTGAAGTGCCGGTACGCGTCGCTGCCCTCGCTCAGCAGACCGCCCTTCTTGTCGATCTCCAGGACCACCTCGGTGGCGTGCTCGTCCGAGATGAACGTCAGCTCCACCTCGTTGATCCTCGGGTACTGCCCCGACGGCGCGAACTCGATCTCCTGGTAGAACGGCAGCCGCTGACGCGTGTTGCGGATGTGGCCCTTCTCCAGGTCCGCGCCCTTGAAGTGGAACCCCAGGTTGCCGAACGCGTCCAGAATCGCCCCCTGCGCCGGGATCGGGTGCACGTTGACGGGGTCCAGGTCGCCCTTGTCGACCGCCCGGTCGATCGCCAGCTCGGTGCGCACCCCGATGCTCGTCCCGCGCAACTGCACGCCGCGGAACACCGTCACCGGCGTCTCCCACGGGATCGGCAGCTGGAACTGCAGATCGTGCCGCGCGCCCTCGCGCAACGCGAAGCCGCCGCCCACCTGGAGACGCGCGAAGTCCTGGTTGACCTTGTACTCGCCGTCCTCGGTCTCGACCTCGACGACCGCGCGCAACTCGACGAACAGGCCCTCGATCACCTGGTCGACCTTGCCGCCCTGAATGCGGATCACGCCCTCGGCGAAACCGCCCGGCGCGACATCGGGCCGGTAAAGCTCGGTCTCCACCGACGCCCCGCCGGCGCCCATGCTCGCCATGAACTTCTTGAACACCATGGATGCTCCCCTGAACAGACGTCTGGTCCGGTCGCCGTAGAGTCTGGCCCATGCCGGACGCGTCCCGTCGGGTTCTCCCCCGATCCTTCTTCGCCCGCCCCGTCCTCGACGTGGCGCCCGAGATCCTGGGCCGCCTGCTCGTCCGCGACACCGCCGAGGGCCCCGTCACCCTGCGCATCACCGAGGTGGAGGCGTACGACGGAGCCAACGACCCGGGGTCACATGCATATCGGGGCAAAACACCGCGCAACGCCACGATGTTCGGACCCGCGGGCCACCTGTACGTGTACTTCACCTACGGCATGCACCACTGCGTCAACGTCGTGTGCGGCACCCCCGGCAAGGCGTGCGGCCTGCTCATCCGGGCCGGTGAGATCACCGGCGGCGTCGCCTCCGCCCGCGCCCGCCGGCCGGGAGCCCGGCGCGACACCGAACTCGCCCAGGGACCCGCGCGCCTCACCGTCGCCCTGGGCATCGGGCGCGCCGACGACGGCGTGGACGCGTGCGCGCCCGGCACCGGATTCCGGCTGCTGCACGGCACGCCTGTTTCACCTGAAAGGATTCGCACCGGCCCCCGGACGGGCGTCGCCGGGCTCGGCGGCGACCCGGAGGCGTACCCCTGGAGGTTCCACGTGGCCGACGACCGGACGGTGAGCCCGTACCGCGCCCACGTGCCGAGGGTCCGCCGCAATACGGTTCGCGCCGTGCCCGACCCGTCGGGCACGCTGTAGACGTGCCGCCGGGTGCGACACCACCCTCCGGCACCCCCCCCACACCCGAGCACGACCACCGAGCAAGGAGACGAACCACCGTGACCGACATCGTCGAGGACCTGAGGTGGCGCGGGCTGATCGCCCAGACCACCGACGAGGACGCGTTGCGCAAGGCGTTCGCGGACGGTCCCGTGACGGTCTATGCGGGGTTCGAC
Organism: Yinghuangia sp. ASG 101; assembly: GCF_021165735.1. Lineage (GTDB taxonomy): Bacteria > Actinomycetota > Actinomycetes > Streptomycetales > Streptomycetaceae > Yinghuangia. The sequence continues at coordinate 5,973,000 of NZ_CP088911.1, forward strand.
CCCACCGCCGCCAGCCTGCACGTCGGACACCTGCTCATCATCCTGACGCTGCGCCGCCTCCAGCGGGCCGGCCACCGGCCCATCGCCCTCGTCGGCGGGGCCACCGGGCTCATCGGCGACCCGAAGCCGTCCGCCGAGCGGCAGCTCAACGAGGCCGAGACCGTCCACGAGTGGACCGGACGCATCCGCACCCAGCTCGCGGCCTTCCTCGACTTCGAGGGCGATGCGCCGACCACGGCGCTCATGGCCAACAACTACGACTGGACGCAGGACCTCGCCGCCGTCGACCTGCTGCGCGACCTGGGCAAGCACTTCAGCATCAACCAGATGCTCGCGCGCGAGACGGTCAAGTCGCGCCTCGGCGGCGAGGGCATCTCGTACACCGAGTTCAGCTACGTGATCCTCCAGGCCAACGACTACCTGGAGCTGTACCGGCGGCACGGCTGCACGCTCCAGATCGGCGGCAGCGACCAGTGGGGCAACATCACCGCGGGGCTCGACCTCATCCGGCGCGTGACCGGCAACACTCCGCACGGGCCCGCGCACGCGGTGACGATGAACCTGCTGACCAAAGCCGACGGCACGAAGTTCGGCAAGACCGAAGGGGGCGCGGTCTGGCTCGACGCCGAACTGACCACGCCCTACGCCTTCTACCAGTTCTGGCTGAACTCGGACGACCGCGATGTCTCCCGCTACCTGCGGCTGTTCAGCTTCCGCACGCACGAGGAGATCGAGGACCTCGAACGCGAGTCCGCGGAACGGCCCGCGGCCCGCGCCGGGCAGCGTGCGCTCGCGGAGGAGCTGACCACGCTCATCCACGGCGCCGATCAGTGCGCCGCCGCGGTCGAGGCCAGCCGCGCGCTCTTCGGCCAGGGGGATCTCGCGTCGCTCGACGCCACGACCGTCGCCGCGGCGGTCGCGGAGCTGCCGTCCGCGCAGGTCGCCGAACTGCCCACGGTGGTCGACGCGCTGGTCGCGACGGGCCTGGTGACCAGCAAGTCGGCGGCGCGCCGCGCCATCAAGGAGGGTGGCGCGTACGTCAACAACACCAAGGTCACGGACGAGGACGCGACGCTGGGGGCCGGAGACCTGCTGCACGGCCGCTGGGCACTCCTGCGACGCGGCAAGCGGAACCTGGGCGCCCTGACGCTGGGCTGAGCCGGGCACGCGGGCGGGCAATCCGCCCGCGTGCCCGCGCAGTTCGGACCGTGCCGACCCCTGCCGAGGAGAGCCCGGACCGGGAATCCGTCGGCGGGGGTTGACTCGTTCGGACCAGTCGTCTAGTGTCTTCCGAGTCGCTGGTTCGGGAGATCCGGACATGTGCGCCTTCCCGTGAACCCCTTACAGAGCAGCACGCGTCGTCGTGCGCCTGAAGCTGGTTCGCGCTCGTGGCGCATTGGCCGGTCCCGCGGCGATCATCACATCGAAGCACAGCGAACGGAATCGCCTTCGCGATCTCCGGCCGCTCTTCTTTTGTGTTGTCCGAATTTGCTTTTTTCGACGAGTTCGCCGGCGGCGGACAAAACGAGAAGTGGTTCGGAGCCCCGCAAAAGCCTGCTAAGGTGGATGCATCGAGAAACACCGGATGCGCGGCCTGCTCAACAGCTGATTCAGCACCGACTTGCCAAAGAGTCAAAAACGGCGGCAAGTTGAAAGCGGGAAAACGGATCTGGTAGCCTCGAAGAGAAGCAAGACAAAAGAAACACCGAAGAACGCAACGCCCGGAGAGACCGGTGACAGGGTCTCAATGGAAGCGTCCGTTCCTTGAGAACTCAACAGCGTGCCAAAAGTCAACGCCAAGTAACATATCCCCGGCGTTCACTGGTGCCATCGGAATCGTTTCCGGTGGTGTGGGTGGGCGTAGGGATTCCTTTGGTGGAGAAAATCCTCCGATCATTGTCAGCGGTCGGGGGTCACAGCGAGGACGCAGGCGCCGGTCGGATTATTCCTCCGATGTGGCGCCGGCTTGTTCCGTGTGTTCGCCGGATGACCGGCAGGCATCTACGGAGAGTTTGATCCTGGCTCAGGACGAACGCTGGCGGCGTGCTTAACACATGCAAGTCGAACGGTGAAGCCCTTCGGGGTGGATCAGTGGCGAACGGGTGAGTAACACGTGGGCAACCTGCCCTGCACTCTGGGATAAGCCCGGGAAACTGGGTCTAATACCGGATATGATCCTTCCTCGCATGGGGTGGGGGTTGAAAGTTCCGGCGGTGCAGGATGGGCCCGCGGCCTATCAGCTTGTTGGTGGGGTAGTGGCCTACCAAGGCGACGACGGGTAGCCGGCCTGAGAGGGCGACCGGCCACACTGGGACTGAGACACGGCCCAGACTCCTACGGGAGGCAGCAGTGGGGAATATTGCGCAATGGGCGGAAGCCTGACGCAGCGACGCCGCGTGAGGGATGACGGCCTTCGGGTTGTAAACCTCTTTCAGCAGGGAAGAAGCGTGAGTGACGGTACCTGCAGAAGAAGCACCGGCTAACTACGTGCCAGCAGCCGCGGTAATACGTAGGGTGCGAGCGTTGTCCGGAATTATTGGGCGTAAAGAGCTCGTAGGCGGCTTGTCACGTCGGATGTGAAAACCCGGGGCTCAACCCCGGGCCTGCATTCGATACGGGCAGGCTGGAGTTCGGCAGGGGAGACTGGAATTCCTGGTGTAGCGGTGAAATGCGCAGATATCAGGAGGAACACCGGTGGCGAAGGCGGGTCTCTGGGCCGATACTGACGCTGAGGAGCGAAAGCGTGGGGAGCGAACAGGATTAGATACCCTGGTAGTCCACGCCGTAAACGTTGGGCACTAGGTGTGGGCGTCATTCCACGATGTCCGTGCCGCAGCTAACGCATTAAGTGCCCCGCCTGGGGAGTACGGCCGCAAGGCTAAAACTCAAAGGAATTGACGGGGGCCCGCACAAGCGGCGGAGCATGTGGCTTAATTCGACGCAACGCGAAGAACCTTACCAAGGCTTGACATCGCCGGAAAACTCCCAGAGATGGGGGGTCCTTTTGGGCCGGTGACAGGTGGTGCATGGCTGTCGTCAGCTCGTGTCGTGAGATGTTGGGTTAAGTCCCGCAACGAGCGCAACCCTTGTTCTGTGTTGCCAGCACGCCCTTCGGGGTGGTGGGGACTCACAGGAGACTGCCGGGGTCAACTCGGAGGAAGGTGGGGACGACGTCAAGTCATCATGCCCCTTATGTCTTGGGCTGCACACGTGCTACAATGGCCGGTACAATGGGCTGCGATACCGCGAGGTGGAGCGAATCCCAAAAAGCCGGTCTCAGTTCGGATTGGGGTCTGCAACTCGACCCCATGAAGTCGGAGTCGCTAGTAATCGCAGATCAGCATTGCTGCGGTGAATACGTTCCCGGGCCTTGTACACACCGCCCGTCACGTCACGAAAGTCGGTAACACCCGAAGCCGGTGGCCCAACCCTTGTGGGGGGAGCCGTCGAAGGTGGGACCAGCGATTGGGACGAAGTCGTAACAAGGTAGCCGTACCGGAAGGTGCGGCTGGATCACCTCCTTTCTAAGGAGCACATGGCCCGCTTCGGTCGAATGTACCGAGGGGGTTGCTCATGGGTGGAACGTTGACTATTCGGTGCCGGGTTTCCTCCGGGACGGTTAGTACTGCTGCTTGCAGCGTGGAACGCGGTCTGTTCGGGGGGGTCTGGTGTCGGGCACGTTGTTGGGTCCTGAGGGAACGGGCCCTGCGGCCTTGTCTCGCGTGTGCGTGGGGTGGGGTCGTTTGGTTTGTGTCTCTCTGGATCGCCGGTTTCGATCGGCCGTGTGTACCGCTGGCTTTGTGCTGGTAGGCATCGGTGGGAGATCGTTGTTTCCGGTTGTTGTTTGAGAACTACACAGTGAACGCGAGCATCTGTGGCCAAGTTAGTAAGGGCGCACGGTGGATGCCTGGGCATCAGGAACCGATGAAGGACGTGGGAGGCCGCGATAGGCCCCGGGGAGCTGTCAACCGAGCTGTGATCCGGGGGTGTCCGAATGGGGAAACCCGGCAGTCGTCATGGGCTGTCACCCGCACCTGAATGTATAGGGTGTGTGGAGGGAACGCGGGGAAGTGAAACATCTCAGTACCCGCAGGAAGAGAAAACAACTGTGATTCCGCGAGTAGTGGCGAGCGAAAGTGGATGAGGCTAAACCGTGGTGGTGTGATACCCGGCAGGGGTTGCCATCGCGGGGTCGTGGGTTTTTTCTGGATCGGTCTGCCGGCCGGTCGGCGAGTCAGAAACCGTATGGGTAGTCGAAGGACATGCGAAAGGTCCGGCGTAGAGGGTAAGACCCCCGTAGACGAAACTTATGCGGCTCGTTTGAGGAATACCCAAGTAGCACGGGGCCCGAGAAATCCCGTGTGAATCTGGCGGGACCACCCGCTAAGCCTAAATATTCCCTGGTGACCGATAGCGGACTAGTACCGTGAGGGAAAGGTGAAAAGTACCCCGGGAGGGGAGTGAAATAGTACCTGAAACCGTGTGCCTACAAGCCGTGGGAGCGTCGCCATCCGCGCTAGTCGTGTGGTGGTCGTGACTGCGTGCCTTTTGAAGAATGAGCCTGCGAGTTTGCGGTGTGTGGCGAGGTTAACCCGTGTGGGGTAGCCGTAGCGAAAGCGAGTCCGAAGAGGGCGGTTGAGTCGCGCGCCCAAGACCCGAAGCGGAGTGATCTAGCCATGGGCAGGGTGAAGCGGAGGTAAGACTTCGTGGAGGCCCGAACCCACCAGGGTTGAAAACCTGGGGGATGACCTGTGGTTAGGGGTGAAAGGCCAATCAAACTCCGTGATAGCTGGTTCTCCCCGAAATGCATTTAGGTGCAGCGTCGTGTGTTTCTTGCCGGAGGTAGAGCACTGGATGGTTGATGGGCCTTACCGGGTTACTGAGATCAGCCAAACTCCGAATGCCGGTAAGTGAGAGCGCGGCAGTGAGACTGCGGGGGATAAGCTCCGTGGTCGAGAGGGAAACAGCCCAGAGCACCGACTAAGGCCCCGAAGCGTGCGCTAAGTGGGAAAGGATGTGGAGTCGCAGAGACAACCAGGAGGTTGGCTTAGAAGCAGCCATCCTTGAAAGAGTGCGTAATAGCTCACTGGTCAAGTGATTCCGCGCCGATAATGTAGCGGGGCTCAAGCGCACCGCCGAAGTCGTGTCAGTGACACAGTAGCCAAGCCTTTGTGGTTCAGGTGTGTTGCTGGGTAGGGGAGCGTCGTGCAGCGGGTGAAGCCGCGGTGGAAGCCAGTGGTGGATGCTGCACGAGTGAGAATGCAGGCATGAGTAGCGAATCACACGTGGGAAACGTGTGCGCCGGATGACCAAGGGTTCCTGGGGCAGGCTAATCCGCCCAGGGTAAGTCGGGACCTAAGGCGAGGCCGACAGGCGTAGTCGATGGACAACGGGTTGATATTCCCGTACCCGCTACGATGCGCCAACGCTGAACCTCGTGATGCTAAGGCCGTGAAGCGGCCGTGATGCCTTCGGGTGGATCGGTGCGGTGGAGCCGCCGGCCCAAGCGGGTAGTAGGTGAGCGATGGGGTGACGCAGGAAGGTAGTCCAGCCCGGGCGGTGGTTGTCCCGGGGTAAGGGTGTAGGGCGTGGTGTAGGTAAATCCGCACCGCATGTGTCTGAGACCTGATGCCGACCCGATTGAGGGGAAGTGGATGATCCTATGCTGTCGAGAAAAGCCTCTAGTGAGTGTCGTGGCGGCCCGTACCCCAAACCGACTCAGGTGGTCAGGTAGAGAATACCGAGGCGTTCGGGTGAACTGTGGTCAAGGAACTCGGCAAAATGCCCCCGTAACTTCGGGAGAAGGGGGGCCGGTCCTGGTGACGGAGTTTTCCTCTTGAGCTGGGGTCGGCCGCAGAGACCAGCGAGAAGCGACTGTTTACTAAAAACACAGGTCCGTGCGAAGTCGTAAGACGATGTATACGGACTGACGCCTGCCCGGTGCTGGAACGTTAAGGGGACCGGTTAGTCCTTCGGGGCGAGGCTGAGAACTTAAGCGCCAGTAAACGGCGGTGGTAACTATAACCATCCTAAGGTAGCGAAATTCCTTGTCGGGTAAGTTCCGACCTGCACGAATGGCGTAACGACTTCTCGACTGTCTCGACCACAGGCCCGGTGAAATTGCACTACGAGTAAAGATGCTCGTTTCGCGCAGCAGGACGGAAAGACCCCGGGACCTTTACTATAGCTTGATATTGGTGTTCGGTTCGGCTTGTGTAGGATAGGTGGGAGCCGGTGAAGCGATCACGCCAGTGGTTGTGGAGGCGTCGTTGAAATACCACTCTGGTCGTGCTGGATGTCTAACCTGGGTCCGTGATCCGGATCAGGGACAGTGTCTGGTGGGTAGTTTAACTGGGGCGGTTGCCTCCTAAAGGGTAACGGAGGCGCCCAAAGGTTCCCTCAGCCTGGTTGGCAATCAGGTGTCGAGTGTAAGTGCACAAGGGAGCTTGACTGTGAGACTGACGGGTCGAGCAGGTGCGAAAGCAGGGACTAGTGATCCGGCGGTGGCTTGTGGAAGCGCCGTCGCTCAACGGATAAAAGGTACCCCGGGGATAACAGGCTGATCTTCCCCAAGAGTCCATATCGACGGGATGGTTTGGCACCTCGATGTCGGCTCGTCGCATCCTGGGGCTGGAGTAGGTCCCAAGGGTTGGGCTGTTCGCCCATTAAAGCGGTACGCGAGCTGGGTTTAGAACGTCGTGAGACAGTTCGGTCCCTATCCGCTGTGCGCGTAGGAGTCTTGAGAAGGGCTGTCCCTAGTACGAGAGGACCGGGATGGACGAACCTCTGGTGTGCCAGTTGTTCTGCCAAGGGCATGGCTGGTTGGCTACGTTCGGGAGGGATAACCGCTGAAAGCATCTAAGCGGGAAGCCTGCTTCGAGATGAGGGCTCCCACAGGGTTGACCTGGTAAGGCTCCCGGTAGACGACCGGGTTGATAGGCCGGATGTGGAAGCGCAGTGATGTGTGGAGCTGACCGGTACTAATAGGCCGAGGACTTGTCTTCAGATTGTTTTTTGGTTCGCGTTCATTGTGTGGTTCCCGGACCGCAACCGGTTTCCGGTGGTTCATGGTTTGGCGTCAAGCAGGTTTCTGCCTCCGTGTTGGTGGGGGTGGGCTGGTTGGTTGTCGGGCGTGTGGCCCTGGGTTTTGGGGTTGTTGTGTTCGATGGTTTTCCGGTGGTTTTGGCGGAGAGGAAACGCCCGGTTCCATTCCGAACCCGGTAGCTAAGCTCTTCAGCGCCGATGGTACTGCACTCGAAGGGGTGTGGGAGAGTAGGACGCCGCCGGAATTGATTTAGGTGACAAGGGGTCCCACCCTTCGGTGGGGCCCCTTGTTGCATTTCCGAGGTTTTTCATGGTGCACATGCTCGGAATTGCCGGGGCCGGCGGTTGCACGGTCTGGTATGCCGGGTCTCCCGCGTGCGGGACAATGGGTGTCGGTCGCGATGTCGGCCTGCCCGTTCGATGATCTCTAGGAGTCGATCCCATGTCCTATCCCTCTGAGGGGCGACCGCATCGCCGTTCCGGTGGTTCGCACAGCTCGGGGGGCGCCGGTCGGCGCGGACCTGGCGGAGGCGGACGCTACTCCGGCAGCGGATCGGGCAGCGGTGGTGCCGGCGGTGGCGAGCGCCGACCGTACCCGGCGCGCGACAACCAGGGCGACCAGCGCGGAGACAGGCCCGAGCGGCGTCCGTTCAACCGCGAGCGTCGCGATGACCGCGGGGGCCGGGACGACCGCCGACCGTCGTACGGCGACCGCAGCCGCGACCGGCAGGGCGGCGGTGAACGTCGTCCGTTCCAGCGTGATGACCGTCGGCCGTCGTACGGCGACCGGGACCGCGATCGGCAGGGTGGCGGTGAGCGTCGTCCGTTCAACCGCGACCGGGACCGGGATGAGCGTCGTCCGTCGTACGGGGACCGTGACCGGCAGGGCGGTGGGGACCGGCGTCCGTCGTCGGGTCCGCGTGAGGACCGCGGCGGCGAACGGCGTTCCTTCAACCGCGACCGCGACGACCGCCGTCCTGGCGGCCACGGAGACCGCGACCGCGATCGTCCGCGTCAGGGTGGTGGCGAGCGGCGTCCCTACGACCGTGACCGGGACCGGGGGCGCGATGAGCGGCGTCCGACGTACGGCACGCGGGACGGCCGTGGTGGGGAAGGGCGTTCGTCGTACCAGCGGGACCGTGACGACCGGCGTCCCGCGTATGGGGACCGGGAGCGTCGCCCGTTCCAGCGTGACGACCGTCGGCCGTCGTACGGCGACCGGGACCGTGACCGCCACGGTGGCGGTGAGCGTCGTCCGTTCAACCGGGACCGCGATCGCGACCGGGACCGGGACCGGGACCGGGATGAGCGGCGTCCGTCGTATGGGGACCGTGACCGGCAGGGCGGTGGGGACCGGCGTCCGTCGTCGGGTCCGCGTGAGGACCGCGGCGGCGAACGGCGTTCCTTCAACCGCGACCGCGACGACCGCCGCCCCGGCGGCCACGGAGACCGCGACCAGGCACGGGAGCGCCGTCCTTACGGCGGTCGGGACCGTGACGAGCGCGGGGGTCGCGACGAGCGGCGTCCGGCGTACGGAGAGCGCGGGCCGCGCCGCGATGCCGGTGACGCGCCGAGGGGCCGCTTCGATCGGGATCGCGAGCGTCCCGCCCACGGGCGTGGCCGCGACGGCGACCGCGGCGACCGGCGGTTCGCGCCTCGGGGGCGCGACGACCGGCGCCCCGCGTACGGTGACCGCGACCGGGGCCGTCCCGAGCGGGGCGAGCGCGGCAACAGGCGTCCGTTCACGCACGACGAGAGCGAGCGGCGGAATCCGCCGACGGACCGTCTGCCGATCCCCGAGGACGTGACCGGCGAGGAACTGGACGCCGGTGCGCGCCGCGAGCTGATGAGCCTGCCGAAGACGCTGGCGGACGAGGTCGCGAAGAACCTGGTGATGACCGGCCGCCTGGTCGACGAGGACGCCGAACTGGCGTACCGCTACTCGCGCGTGGCATTGCGCTTGGCGTCGCGTGTCGCGGCGGTGCGCGAGGCCGCCGGCATCGCGGCCTACATGACCGGCCGCTACATGGAGGCGCTGTCCGAGCTGCGTGCCGCGCGGCGGATGACGGGCTCGGCCGAGCACTGGGCGGTCATGGCCGACTGCGAGCGCGGTTTGGGCCGTCCCGAGCGGGCGCTGCAGATGGCGGGTGCCCCCGAGGTCAAGGAACTGGACAAGGCCGCGCAGATCGAGTTGCGCATCGTGGCGGCGGGCGCGCGCCGCGACATGGGCCAATTGGACGCCGCGGTCGTCACGCTCCAGGTGCCCGAGCTGAACGCGCAGAACGGCAAGGAGTGGACGGGACGGCTGCGCTACGCGTACGCCGACGCGCTGTTCGCGGCCGGTCGTGAGGACGACGCACGCGACTGGTTCGCCCGTGCCGCCGACGCGGACGCGGACGGCTCGACGGGTGCCGCGGAGCGCCTGGCGGAGCTGGACGGCCTGGAGTTCGTCGACGCCTACGACCCCGAATCGGACGATGACGACGGCGACGAGCACGACGTGGCTGCTGCCGCGGACCGCCGTCCCGAACCGGCCGGAGAGACCGCGGACGCGGACGCCGACGAAGCGCGCGACACACGCACGGCCGCGGACACCGCCGCGACGGAGCCCCCCACGGCCGACACTCCGCCGACCGCCGACGCCCCCGACATCGACGTCTTCGCGGACGACGACCTCGATGACGACGACGACCTGCCGTCGGCCGGGGCCGTCCGCGACGACGACTGACATCCGAACGCACGTCCGGCTGAACCCTCGTGGCCCGGCACCCGAACCCCGGGTGCCGGGACACGATGCGTGGGCGCCTGCCCGGCGGGAGGTTCACTCTGTGTCACTCGAAATGACTAAAGATAATATTAATAACTAGCCTAAGCTGCCGGCGTCATTCCAACGCGAGACTGCGCAGCACCAGCCCCGTGGCCGGCTTGGGCCCGAACGACGTCGACTTGCGCGGCATGCGCACCGACTGCCGGGCCAGGTTGCGGACGGTGTTCTCGTCGGTGGGCCGCATGAGGATCGCGCTGCCGCCGCTGCGCTGGGCCTCGTGGATCGCCGAAACGGGATCATGGTGGTAGGTGATGTGCTCGGGGTCGTCCGGCACGTCCCACACGTGGTCAAGCAGCGCGGCGTGCAGGACCGTCGCGTCGAGGGTGCTCCAGGCCTCGGGCCGGTTGCGCGGCACCGCGTCGGCCAGCAGTTCCGGGTCAGGGTCGGTGAGCAGGTGGAACGCTCCGTCGCCGGTGACGAGGAACGCCGGGCCCTCCGCACGTTCCAGCGTCCACAGCACGGACGGCCACGGGTCCTCGACACGGCGTGCCAGGAACGCGCCCGAGCCCGCGGGGCCGTGGCTCACCAGGCCCGCGAGCAGCGTGGGAACCGACAGCCCGGGCAGCACCCGGTGGATCGCGCCGACGTGCAGGGGGTAGCGCACGGAGTCGACGAGCAGGACGAGTCCGCGGTCCCAGGGGCCGGCGCCCTGCCCGGCCTCGTGGGCGTCGTCGCGCAGGCGGTGGTAGGCGGCCCATCTGTGGTGCCCGTCCGCGATGAGCGCCTGACGGGTCGCCAGGTCCTCGGCGATGCGGGCGAGTTCGCCCGGGTCCGTGATCGCCCACAGGCGGTGCTCGGTGTTGTCCGGCGTGCGCGTCTCCAGCAGCGGCGGCCCGGAGAGGACGGCGTGTTCGACGGCGTCGGACGCGGGGCCGTTGCCCGGGTAGGCGAGCAGGATGGGCTCCGGGTTGGCCTGGGTCGCGCGCATCAGCTCGGTGCGGTCGGCCACGGGCCCGGGCATGACGTCCTCGTGGGGCAGCACGGCCGGGTTCCCGGTCGCGGGACCGAGCGCGAGGGCGCCGATCAGGCCGCGTTGGTGGGCGGTGGCGGTGATCTGGTCGTATACGTACAGCGCCGGCACGGGGTCGGGGCGGAGGACACCGTCGGCGAGCCAGGCGCGCAGGGTCGCGCCGGCGTGCGCGTACGGGCCGCCGGGTTCGGCGGGCGCGGCGCGGGGGAGCACCACGCGGACGATGTTGTGCGGTTCGGACTCCTCGAAGAGTCCGACGGCGTCGGGCTCGATCACGTCGTACGGCGGCGAGGTCACCAGGGCCAGGTCGCCGACTTTCGCCGGGTCGTAGCGCAGGCCCCGGAACGGCGCGAGATCGAGCCCTTTCGTGTCGGCATGGTCCATGACGGGCATGCTACGTCCATGATCGCGTGGTAGCTGCGGGTTCGGACACCGCGAGAGCGCCGCGCGGTCGCCGCGACGGCTTCGGTGCGACGGACGGGAGCGGACGATGGCGGGCGGGGCGCAGGGCCGGTTCGAGGGCGGGGCCGACGACGCCGGCGGGGGTTCGGGCCGGTTCGGGGACGACGGCGCGGAGAGCGGCGGAGAGTCGGGCGACGGGTCGCCGCGCGGGGATGTGTACGACTGGTATCGGCGGGGTCTCCGTTTGCTGGACGCGGGGCATCCGGCCGCGGCGGCACAGTTGTTGGCGCGGGCGTCCGGGGTGGCGCCGCAGGCGCGGAGTGTGCGGGAGGCGTTGGCGCGGGCGTTGTTCGACGCGGGGCGGCACGGGGAGGCGTTGGCGGAGTTCCGTGTGGTGGCGGAGTCCGATCCGGCGGACGATTACGCGCAGTTCGGGTGGGGGCTGTCGGCGGCGCGGGTCGGGGATTTCGAGACCGCGGTCGAGCATTTGGCGCTGGCGGTGGCGATGAGTCCGGGCACGAAGCACTACCGGACGGCGTTGACGCAGGCGCGGGCGACGTTGCGTGCGCGGGCGGGCGGCCGGCCGCCGGGGCGGCGCGGGATCGGCGGTTGACCGGCGTTCGCGGCGTCGGGGTGGGAGCCGGGCCCGGCTTTTGACGGTTGGCACCGTGTTGGCAGGATCGTCGTGGGGTCGGCGCGTGCCCGGCCGCGCGGCGGCGGGTTCGGATCGGAAGGGGCGACGGGCGTGACGGGTGGTACGGCGGCGGGCGAGGGGCGTGGCGTGGGCACACCGGAGGTGCCGGCGGAGGCCTATGACGTGGCGCTGCTGGACCTCGACGGCGTCGTGTACACGGGGCCGCGTGCGGTGCCGCACGCTCCCGAGGCGCTTGCCCGCGCGCGGGAGGCCGGTATGACGCTGGCCTTTGTCACGAACAACGCGTCCCGTACGCCCGAGGTGGTCGCCGCGCATCTGACCGAGATCGGTGTTCCGGCGGAGCCCGGTGATGTCGTGACGTCTGCGCAGGCCGCCGCGCGGCTGGTCGCCGAGCGTTTTCCGGCGGGTTCGCCGGTGCTGGCGGTCGGCGGGGACGGGTTGGTCGCGGCGTTGCGGGAGCGCGGGCTGGTGCCGGTGGTGTCGGCGACGGCGGAACCGGTCGCGGTGGTCCAGGGGTTCGCGCCGGGGATCGACTGGGCGTTGTTGGCGGAGGCGTCGTACGCGGTGGCCGCGGGGGTGCCGTGGATCGCGTCGAATCTTGACCTGACCGTTCCGACGGAGCGGGGGATCGCGCCGGGCAACGGCGCGTTGGTGGGTGTGGTGCGGGCGGCGACGGGTGCGGAGCCGGTTGTCGCGGGCAAGCCGGAACTGCCGCTGCACCGTGAGTCGATGCTGCGGACGGGGGCGAAGCGGCCGTTGGTGGTGGGCGATCGGCTCGACACGGACATCGCGGGGGCGGTGGCGGGCGGTGTCGACAGTCTGCTGGTGCTGACCGGAGTGACGGACGTGCGTGCGCTGTTGTCCGCTCCGGCGGTGAGCCGCCCGACGTTCGTGGCCGCGGATCTGCGCGCGCTGTTGGGCCCGTTGCCGCGTCCGGTGCCGGTGGGCGGCGGGTGGGTGTGCGGCGGGTGGACGGCTCGGGTCGACGGTGCCGAGGCGGCGGTGGAGGGGAGCGGGGATGCGTACGACGGCCTGCGTGCGGTGTGCGCGGCGGTGTGGGGTGCCGCGGACGGGTCGGCGGTGGATGTCGACCGCGCGGTGAAGACCGTTGCGGGGCTGGGGATTTCGGTACGCCGTGAGCCGTGAGCCGCGGGCGTTCGCGTCAGACCAGTTTCCGCAGCGTGAGCAAGTCCTTGAAGGACGCTTCGAGTTTGATGCGGCCTCGGGCCCAGGATGACGCGAAGTTGAGGTCGCCGTCGACGAGGGCGACCAGGTCGTCGCTGGTGGCCTGGAGGCGGATCTGGGCCTTGTCGGCGGCCGGCGCGGTGGTGATGTCGTGCAGGGTGCCGTCGCGCAGCTGCCCGGTGAAGGTGGTGTCGAGGTCGGGCAGCCGGCAGCTGAGGCTGCGGTCGAGCCGTGTGGCGCGGCCCAGTTCGCCTTCGGCGGCGCCGAGTTTGGCGGACAGCCGCTCCAGTGCGCTGCGGCATTCCTCGACGGTCGCCATAAGGGCTGGTCCTTTCCGGCCTTTCCGGTCCTGGCTCGCTGCCCGACGGTACCCCACGTCCCTGATCAGCCCGTTGCGCGGGGACGGGGGCACGCCGACGCGATAGCGTCGAGTTCATGCCAATTGCGGCCCGTGCGGACGGTGCGCGGGCCGGTGACAGCAGCCCAGGTAATCCCAGGAGGCGCCGGACCATGCGTGACGCACTGCGGAGCTATTTGCAGATCGCGACTGGCTTGACCGAGATGACCGTCCACCGGGTGACCGAGACGGCCCGGCACCTGGTCGAGAAGAGCGGCGTGGACATCGATCAGGTGTTGCCGCCGCAGGTGGCGCAGCAGGCGCAGGCCGTGCCGCAGTATGTGCAGCAGGTCGCGGACGAGTTGTTCGCCACCGGCAAGGCGAACCGCGATCTGCTGGTCGGGGTGGTGCGCAGTGAGGTGGACAAGGCGATGGGGCGGTTGCGTCCGTGGCTCGACGATGTCAAGGCCGTGCGGGACGACGTGGAGCGCCTTGAGCGGCGGGTGACGGATTTGGAGCACCGGCTCGCGCTGGCGTCGGCGGCGCCGCGGGTGCGGCGGACGCCGCCGGCTCCGGTGGAGGACGAGGAGCCGGTGCCGGTGCGCGGTGCGGGGACGTCGCCGGCGGCCGGGTCCGTGAAGAAGGAGGCGGACGAGGACGCGCCGGTCGCGCGGCGTGCGGTGACTCCGGCGCGTGCGGCGAAGAAGGCGGCGGCCAAGAAGGCTCCGGCGCGGAAGGCGGCGGCGAAGAAGGCCGCGGCGTCGAAGACCTCGTCGGCCAAGCGCGGGTCGTCGGGCGGGGCGGGCGCGAAGAAGACCGCGTCGGGCGGTGCGGCGTCCAAGACCGCGAGGAAGGCTCCCGGCGGCAAGGCCGCGGGCGGCCCGGCGACCCCTGACACGGACGCACCGGCGGCGTCGGAACCGTGGGAGTGACTGTGGACGTGCGGGATGTGGCGAGTGACGCGGGCTCGGCGGACGAGGATGTCGCCGAGCTCGACGGGGTGGCGTCGGCCGATGGGGCGCACGTGGCAGGCGGCGACGCCGGTACCGGGCCGGTTCCGCTCGGGGTCGACCCGCCGGAGCCGTCCGGCGACCCGGAGGTCGATCGCGCGGTGGCGCGGCTGACGCAGGTCGACGTCCTGCCGACCGACCGGCACGGCGAGGTGTACGAGGACGTCCACCGCGAACTGCGCGAGGTGCTCACGGGGTTGGACCGCTGACCCGCTGACCCGCTGACCCGCTGACCCCCCGACCGCCGCCCCCGGGACCGCGGCGGTGCCGTGGCCGGGGAGCCCGCCGGTTCTCCACCCGCCGGCCGCGACCCCTCGCCCGGAGTCACACGGATCGTTCGAGCCCGGTCGGCCGGTCCGCGCGTCCTTCCGCGGGCAGGGGCCGGGCCCGCGTCGGGCTCCGGAGCGTCACGGATGCCTGGAGCCGGGCCGACCGGTCCGGCGACAGTCCGGGGGCGCGGGGCGGGAACGCGTCCCGGTGCGCGCGACGGCCCGCATGGCCGGGCGGGAGTCTCGGGCCCGGGGTCGACGCCGGTGCGACGCGGCGAGCGGTGTCGCGGCCCGGTGCGTCGCGCGATCGGCTCATGCGGCGCTCGGTCCGCACGGGTGTTCGGGAGTCGGCGGGGTCGACGTCGCCCGGCGCCGCGAGATCGCGCGGCCTCGCGTGATCGGCCCGTGTGCCGGGGGTCCACCCCGGTATCGGGGAGGTCGGCGGTGTGGCGTCGCCCGGCGGCACCACACGACGGGCCGTCCCGCCCGCGGCTTCGGCCCGGACGCCCGCAGGTCGCGCGAAGCTGCTTGACTACTGCGATTCTCCGGTTCCCCGGGCGCGGCCGGGTTCCGGGATCTCCGGCACCACCACACACCGAGGCAAGGGGCGACCGTGGCACGACGCAGGCTCGACGCGGAGCTGGTCCGCAGGGGATTGGCGCGGTCGCGGGAGCATGCCGGCGCGTTGATCTCGGCGGGGCGTGTGTCGGTCGGCGGGGCCACGGCGACAAAGGCGGCCACGCAGGTGGAGACGAGTGCGGCGGTCGTGGTCGCGCGGGACGACGCCGCACCGGACTATGTGTCGCGCGGCGGGCACAAGTTGGCGGGCGCGTTGGCGGCGTTCGTACCGCGCGGGCTGGTGGTGGAGGGGCGGCGCTGCATCGACGCGGGCGCGTCCACGGGGGGTTTCACGGATGTGCTGCTGCGGGCGGGCGCGGGGCATGTGGTGGCGGTCGACGTCGGCTACGGGCAGTTGGCGTGGTCGTTGCGCGGCGACGACCGGGTCACCGTGCGGGACCGGACGAACGTGCGCGAGTTGACGCTGGATCAGGTCGGGGGTGAGTCGGCCGGGCTGGTGGTCGGCGACCTGTCGTTCATCTCGCTCGGTCTGGTGCTGCCCGCGCTGGTGCGCTGTGCGGCCGACGACGCGGACCTGGTGCTGATGGTCAAGCCGCAGTTCGAGGTCGGCCGGGAGCGGCTGGGCTCGGGCGGTGTGGTGCGGGAGCCGGAGCTGCGCGCCGAGGCGGTGCGTACGGTCGCGGGGCAGGCCGCGGCGCTGGGGTTCGGGGTGCTGGGGGTGGTGGCGAGTCCGCTGCCGGGGCCGTCGGGCAACGTGGAGTACTTCGTGTGGCTGCGCCGGGGCGCCCCCGAGCTGGATCCGGCGGAGGTGGATCGCGCCGTCGCCGAGGGCCCGCGGTGAGCGGGGGCGCGCGGGGTCCGGGCGGAACGGCGTGACGGGGGTACGCGGTACGGTCGGCCGATGCGGATGTTCAGGGCAACCGCTTCCACGGCGTGCCTGGCGGCGGTCGCGGGGGCACCTTCGGTCGGACGGACGGGCGATGGCATGACAAGGCGTGGGGCATGACCCGGCGGACGGTGCTGGTGGTCACGCACACCGGGCGTCCCGCCGCGCTGCGCAGTGCGCGGCTGGTGGTGGACGGCCTGGTGGCGGCGGGGATCGTGGTCCGGGTGCTGGAGTCGGAGGCCGCCGACCTGGCGCTGCCGGGTGTCGAGGTGGTGCCGGCCGCGCCGGACGCCGCCAAGGGCTGTGAGCTGGCGATCGTGCTGGGCGGCGACGGGACGCTCTTGCGGGGCGCGGAACTGGTGCGGGACGCACGGGTGCCGATGCTCGGGGTGAACCTGGGCCGGGTGGGCTTTCTCGCCGAGGCCGAGCGCGAGGATCTCGGCGAGGTGGTCGAGCGCGTGGTGCGTCTCGATTACGTCGTCGAGGAGCGGATGACGCTCGATGTGGTGGTGCGGACCAACGGCGACGTGGTGCACGCCGATTGGGCGTTGAACGAGGCCGCGGTCGAGAAGGCGTCGCGCGAGCGGATGCTGGAGCTGGTGACGGAGGTCGACGGGCGGCCGTTGACGCGGTGGGCCGGTGACGGCGTGGTGTACGCGACGCCGACGGGGTCGACGGCATACGCGTTCTCCGCGGGAGGTCCGGTGGTGTGGCCGGAGGTCGAGGCGTTGTTGATGGTGCCGATCAGCGCGCACGCGTTGTTCGCGAAGCCGCTGGTGGTGTCTCCGAGGTCGGTGCTGGCGGTGGAGGTGCAGCCGGAGGCGCCGCGGGGTGTGCTGTGGTGTGACGGCCGGCGTTCGGCGGATCTGCCGCCGGGGGCGCGGGTGGAGGTGCGCCGCGGCGCGGTGCCGATCGGGCTGGCGCGGTTGCGCGAGGCGCCGTTCACGAATCGGCTGGTGGCGAAGTTCGCGCTGCCGGTGCGGGGGTGGCGCGGGGGCCCGCATGACGCCGCCGACGCGGGGGACGGCGGCGAGGCCGCCGGGGTGGGCGAGGTGTCCGGCGGTTCCGCTGTTTCCCCGCACGGTGGCGTGCCGGGGCCGAAGAACCTCTAGGGTCGTCGCCGTGCTGGAAGAAATGCGCATACAGGGCCTGGGCGTGATCGACGACGCCGTGGTCGAGCTGGCGTCGGGTTTCACGGTGGTCACCGGTGAGACGGGCGCGGGCAAGACGATGGTGGTCACCGGCCTGGGGTTGTTGTTCGGCGGCCGGGCGGATGCCGGTTTGGTGCGGTCGGGCCGGGGGCGCGCGGTCGTGGAGGGCCGCGTGCGGTTGTCCGAGGACGCGCCCGCGGCGGTCCGGGCCGCGGAGGCCGGTGCCGAGTTGGACGAGGACGGGCTGCTGCTGAGCCGTACGGTGTCCGCCGAGGGCCGCAGCCGGGCGCATGTCGGCGGCCGGTCGGCTCCGGTGGGTCTGCTGTCGGATCTGGCGGACGAGTTGATCGCGGTGCACGGGCAGACCGATCAGCAGCGGTTGCTGCGTCCGTCGCGGCAGCGCGCGTCGTTGGACCGGTACGCGGGTGACGCGGTGGCGAAGCCGCTTGCGTCGTACACGCGGGTCCACAGGCGGTTGCGCGCGGTGGCGGCCGAGTTGGACGAGATCACGACGCGGGCGCGGGAGCGGGCGCAGGAGGCGGATCTGCTGCGGTTCGGTCTGGGGGAGATCGAGCAGTTGGCGCCGCGGCCCGGCGAGGACGCCGAGTTGGCCGCGGAGACGGAGCGGCTGGGGCACGCCGACGCGTTGCGTTCGGCGGCGACGACGGCGCACCAGGCGTTGCTGGGTGATCCGGAGTCGGCCGTGGAGGGTGCCGACGCGGTGACGCTGATCGGTGCGGCGCGGCGGGCGGTCGAGGCGGTGGCGGCGCACGATCCGGCGCTGGCGGGTCTGGCCGAGCGGCTGAACGAGGTCGGGTATCTCGCGGCGGATGTGGCCACCGAGCTGGCGTCGTACGCCGCGGGCGTGGACGCGGATCCGGTGCGGCTCGCGGTCGCGGAGGAGCGCCGGGCGGCGCTGACGGGGCTGACGCGCAAGTACGGCGCGGACATCGGCGAGGTGCTGGCGTGGGCGCAGCGTTCGGCGGCGCGGCTGGCGGAGTTGGACGGCGACGACGACCGGATCGGTGAACTGGCCGCCGAGCGGGACGCGTTGCGGTCGGAGTTGGCCGGGCTGGCCGCGGAGGTGTCGGCGGCGCGGTCGGCGGCGGCGGACCGGTTCGCCGAGGCGGTGACGGTCGAGCTGGGGGCGCTGGCGATGCCGCACGCGCGCGTGACCGTGGCGATCGGCGCGGTGGAGGATCCCGAGGGTCTGGAGGTCGGCGGCCGGCTGCTGGCGTACGGCCCGTCGGGTGTCGACGAGGTGGAGCTGCTGCTCGCGCCGCACCCGGGGGCGCCGCCGCGGCAGTTGGGCAAGGGCGCGTCCGGTGGTGAGCTGAGCCGGGTGATGCTCGCGGTCGAGGTGGTGTTCGCGGGGTCCGATCCGGTGCCGACGTTCGTGTTCGACGAGGTCGACGCGGGGGTGGGCGGCAAGGCTGCGGTCGAGGTGGGTCGGCGCTTGGCGATGCTCGCGCGGTCGGCGCAGGTGATCGTGGTCACGCATCTGCCGCAGGTGGCGGCGTTCGCGGACCGGCACCTGGTGGTGGAGAAGTCGAACGACGGCACGGTGACGCGGTCGGGTGTCGTCACGCTCGACGACGAGGCGCGCGTACGGGAGTTGTCGCGCATGCTGGCCGGTCTGGAGGACTCGGAGCTGGGCCGGGCGCACGCGGAGGAGTTGTTGGAGGCGGCGGCGAAGGTGAAGCGCGCCTGATATTCCCCGCGCCCGGTTCCGGCAATCGCATCACAAGGCAATAACGGCTTGGGCACGGCCGTGCACCGGGCGCGGCGTGCCGTGTGAAGGCCGCCATAGGGCCGCCCGGTACCCGCCTGACCAGGACTCTTCGCATGGCAGGATGACCGCGATGAGGATTCCCGTGCTCCGTCGACGCCGCGTGCCCGAGTTCGAAGGCATCGCGGGCGTCGTCAGGTTGGACCGGCGTACGAAGAACCTCACCAAGCGCCTGCGTCCGGGCGACATCGCGGTCATCGACCACGTCGATCTGGACCGCGTCGCGGCCGAGGCGCTGGTCGCGTGCCGGCCGGCCGCGGTCGTCAACGCGGCGGCGTCGATCAGCGGACGTTATCCCAACCTCGGCCCGGAGATCATCGTCGAGGCGGGCATCCCGCTGCTGGACTCGGTCGGCGAGGGCGTCATAGGTCGGCTGCCCGAGGGCGAGTGGGTGCACATCGAGGACGACGTCCTCTACCGCGGCGAGCGGCCGATCGCGGTCGGCACGATGCTCGACAAGGAGTCGGTGCGCGCCGCGATGGAGGAGGCCCGCGCGGGGTTGTCGGCGCAGATCGAGGCGTTCGCGCAGAACACCCTCGAATACATCCGCGAGGAGCGCGACCTGCTCCTCGACGGGGTCGGGGTGCCGACGATCAGGACGGATCTGGACGGCCGGCAGGTCCTCATCGTCGTGCGCGGCTACCACTACCGCGAGGACATCGCCGCGCTGCGCCCGTACATCCGCGAGTACCGCCCGGTGATGATCGGCGTCGACGGCGGTGCCGACGCGCTGCTGGAGGCCGGCTACCGGCCGCAGATCATCATCGGCGATCTCGACTCCGTCTCGGACGAGGCGCTGCGGTCGGGGGCGGAGATCGTCGTCCACGCGTACCGCGACGGCCGCGCCCCGGGCATGGAGCGGCTGGAGGAACTGGGGCTGGACGGCGTGCCGTTCCCGGCGACCGGCACCAGCGAGGACATCGCGATGCTGCTCGCCGACGACAAGGGCGCCAACCTCATCGTCGCGGTCGGCACGCACGCGACGCTGGTCGAATTCCTCGACAA
This sequence comes from Yinghuangia sp. ASG 101, assembly GCF_021165735.1. GTDB lineage: Bacteria > Actinomycetota > Actinomycetes > Streptomycetales > Streptomycetaceae > Yinghuangia. The sequence goes on from NZ_CP088911.1 coordinate 5,993,109, forward strand.
GGGCCGCGCGGGCATGGCGAGCACGTTCCTGACGCGGCTGCGCGTCGGCGGGAAGCTCGTGGACGCCAAGGGCGTCAGCCGCCTGTACCGCAGCCGCATTTCGACGACCTCGCTTCTGGTGATGTGCCTGGCCGCGCTGATCACCATCGCGGTGACGATCCGGGTGAGCCCCATCGGCCAGGCGTACTACCACGTGTTCCAGGCGCAGTGGAACTCGTTTGTCTTCTGGCTGCAAGGAATCTTCGGTTGATCGACTTCCGCTACCACGTCGTGTCCATCATCGCGGTGTTCCTCGCGTTGTCGGTCGGCCTCGTGCTGGGCAGTTCCTTCCTGGCCGACATCGTCAAGGAGGACCTGGACGGCCGCATCCAGGAGCAGACCCGTGCCGCCGAGGCCGCGCGCCGCGACCTGCGGGCCGAGGAAGGCGAGAACCGGGCGCTCAACAACTTCATCGACGGCAGCAAGCCGCAGTTGGTCGCGAACAAGCTCAAGGACAAGTCCGTCGTGCTGGTCACGCTGCCGGACGCCAGCTCCGCGGTCACCGACGCGACCGTCAAGACGCTGCAGGAGTCCGGCGCGACGATCACCGGCACCATCGCGGTCAAGGACGCGTGGACCGACCCGGCCAAGGAGCCCGCGCTGACCGCCGCCGCCGGGGCGACGACGGTTCTCGGCCAGTCCGGGTACGACCGGGCCGCCGCGGTGCTCGCCGCCGCGATCGTGCACAAGGCCGGCGCCAAGCCGACCACGCCGCCCACCGCGTCGCCGACGCCCGGCGCCCCGGCGAGCCCCGGAGCGTCGTCCCCGGCCGTGCCGCCGCAGGGCCAGGGCGACCCGCGGACCGAACCCGCCGACCCGGCCGCCGCGACGCCCGGCGCCGACCCGGCCCCGAATCCCGCCCCCACGCCCCCGGCCACCGGCACGGATCCGGCCGCGACCGGCGGCACCTCCACCGCCACCCCGCACCCCACGTCGTCCGGCAAGGGCGGCGAGGGCACCCCGGGGGACGCGTCGACCGAGGCCGCGGCGGCCGTGCTGAACCGCTTCGAGGACGCCGGATTCCTCGACATCAAGGGCAAACCCGAGGTGGGGGCGACACTCGCGGTCGTCGTCGCACCGTCCGGCCCGGTCCACGGCACCGACCCGGTACGGGCGAACACCATCTATCTCGGGCTTTCCCGGGCCATCGACACCGCCGATGACGGTACGGTCGTGGCCGGGGACACGGCCTCCGTGCAGAACGGCGGGACCGTCGCGGCGCTGCGCGCCGACGAACGCACCGCCAAGGTCGTGTCGTCCGTGGACGCGGCCGAGACCACCCAGGGCCAGGTCGCGGTGGACTGGGCGCTGGTCGTCGAGTCCGTCGACGGCAAGTCCGGGCAGTACGGGGCGACCGGCCAGCAAGGCTGGCTTCCCCCGCTACCGGCGGACAAGACCGATAAGACGGACAAGACGGGTGGCACGGGCAACACGGAGACGGAGAGAACGTCGTGAGTTCGGTTCGACGCGCGCTGCGCACCGCCGCGGTCGCGGGCACCGCGGCCCGCTTCGCCTACACCATGCTGCGCCGCTTCACCCCCGGCGAGGCCGAGGCGTGGGAACGCCGCAACCACCGCGGCGAGACGGTCACCCTCGTCGAGGGCCCGGCCGCCGCGCTCGGCGCCGCACTGGCCGCCGCCACCGCGCCCGGCGTCCCGGCCGCGCACCGGGCCGCCGCCGCGGTCGCGACGCTCGGCGCCGCGGGCTTCGGCACGTACGACGACCTCCTCGGGGCCACCGACAAACGCGGCTTCAAAGGCCACATCGGCGCGCTGCGGCACGGCGAGGTGACCAGCGGCATGGTCAAGGTCCTCGGCATCGGGGCGAGCGGCCTCGCCGCGGGGGCACTGCTGCGCGACAAGCCGGTCGACAAACTGATCGCCGGGGTCGTGATCGCGGGCAGCGCCAACGTCGTCAACCTGTTCGACCTGCGCCCCGGCCGGGCGGCCAAGGTCGCGCTCCTCGCGGGCGCCCCGTCGGTGCTGCGCGGGTCGCGGCTCGCCGCGGCCCCGGTCGGTGCCGCCGCCGCGCTGATGCCGGAGGACCTGGGCGAGAAGGCGATGCTCGGCGACGCGGGCGCGAACGCGCTCGGCGCCGCGCTCGGCGTCGCCGCCGTCGCGCGCGCGTCGCGCCGCGGGCTGCTCGCCCGCGCCGCCACGCTCGCCGCACTCACCCTGGCGAGTGAAAAAGTCAGCTTCACCAAGGTCATCGCCAAGACCCCGGCCCTGCACAAGATCGACATGCTGGGCCGCCGCCCGGTCGTCGCGCAGCGCCCGGCGCCCGACGCGGAGCGCACGACCGGGCAGCCGGTGGCGTCGTAGGGCGGTGCGGAACGGTGTGGCGCGGGAGAGCCCGATGACCGGCCCGGCGGTGCGGATACGGCCCGGCGGGACGGTCGGCCCGTCCGGGAACCCGCCGGAGCGGGGGTTCCGGCACCGGGCCGCCGACGACGCAGGCCCGCGCCGCGCGGCCTGCGCCACCGATCCCGCCGTGTCGCGTTCGGCCCACGCCGTCGGACAAGGGGCGGCGTGACGGTCGGCACGCCTCCGCAGCCCGCGCCCGAGTCGCCCCCGCGCCGCCGTACGCCGCGCGGGCTCGCCGGCGCGGCCGTGGTCATCGCCGTCCTCACTGTCCTCGCGCGCGTCGCCGGGTTCGGCCGGCAGATCGTCTTCAATGCCGCCGTCGGCCAGAACAACGTCGGCGACGCCTACACCACCGCCAACTACGTCCCCAACATCGTCTTCGACGTCGTCGCCGGCGGAGCGCTCGCGAGCCTGGTCGTGCCCCTGCTCGCGGGGCCGCTCGCCCGCGGCACCGTCGACGAGGTCCGCCGCACCGCGTCCGCGCTGCTGACCTGGACCGTCGTGGTGCTGGTGCCGGTCACCGTCACCGGGGTGCTGCTCGCCGGGCCGCTCATGGACGCGCTGCTGCGCGACAAGGGCGACGTGCCCGGCATGTCCGGCCTGGCCACCGCGTTCCTGACCGCGTTCCTCCCGCAGATCCCGCTCTACGGCCTGGCCGTGGTCTCCGCCGGGATCCTCCAGGCCCACCGCCGGTTCACCGCCGCGGCCGTCGCGCCGCTCGTGTCCAGCCTCGTCGTCGCCGCCGTGTACCTGGTGTTCGCGGCCGGCTACCACGGCACCGGGGACGACCCCGGCGCGGTCCCGCGGAGCGGCGAACTCGTGCTCGGCCTCGGCACCACCGCGGGCGTGCTCGCCCTCGCGCTGTGCACCCTCGTCCCCCTGCGCGGCACCGGGATCCGGCTGCGCCCCACCCTGCGCTTCCCCGACGGCGTCGCCCGGCGCGCGCGGATGCTCGCGCTCGCGGGCGTCGCCACCCTGGTCGCGCAGCAACTCGCCACCGTGACCGTGCTGATCCTGGTCAACGCGCACGGCCCGGCGGGCGGCGCGGTGACCTACCAGAACGCGTGGATGGTCTACGGCCTGCCGTACGCGGTCCTCGCCGTGCCCATCGCCACCAGCGCCTTCCCCCGCCTGAGCGCCGCCGCGCACGAGGACGACCACGACGGGTTCGCCGCCACCGCGGCGGCGACGACGCGCGCGGTGCTGCTGGTGTCGTTCGCGGGTGCCGCGGTACTGGTCGCCGCGGCGTACCCGGTGGGCGGGTTCTTCGCGGGCCTGGGGGGCGCCGACGCGGACGTCGACCCGGCGGTGCTGGCCCGCGCGCTCGTCGCCTTCGCCCCCGGCCTGGCCGGGTACGGCCTGATCGCGCACCTGGGCCGGGCGCTGTACGCGCGCGGGCACGGGCGGGCGTCGGCGGGCGCGGTGGTCCTGGGCTGGGCCGCGGTGGTCGCCACCGACCTCGTGCTGGTCCCCGCCGTCGATCCCGGGTGGAGCGTCGCCGCGCTCGGCGCCGGCAACACCGTGGGCATGACCGTGGCGGGGGTGCTGCTGGTGGCCGCCACCGCCCGGGCCGCGGGCCGTGCCGCGCTGCGCGGCGCCGCCCGGGCGACCACGGCCGGCCTGGTCGCGGCGGCGGTGGGAGGCGCCGCGGGCGCCGGCCTTGCCCAGGTGTGGGGAACGGGCGGTACGGTCCACTCGTTGCTCGCGGGGACGACCGCGGCGATCGTCGGCGCGGCCGTGTTCGCGGCCGTGGCCTGCGCACTCGCCGGCCCGGACGCGCGGGCCCTGCTCGCCCGGCGGCGCTGACCGGCGGGCTCGGCGACAGGTGCGGAAAGCGGGCGCCCGGGTGCCCGTGGGAACGATGTCGGGTGGTGTCGGGTGGTGAAGGAGAACCGTGGCTGACGGGACGTCACAGGAACGCGCCGGCAATCCGGCGCGGCTGCGCGCGGTGCTGGTGCTGGGCACGGCCGCCGGCGGTGTGGGGGTGCATGTCCGGTCCCTCGCACGGGGGTTGGCGGCACGCGGGGTGGCCGTGACGGTCGCCGGGCCGGCCGCGGCCGAGGAGCACTTCGGGTTCGCCGGGACCGGCGCGCGGTTCGCGCCCGTCGAGATCTCCGCCGGGCCGCGCCCCGTCGACCGGGCGGCCGTGCGCGCGCTGCGCGAAGCCTGCGCGGACGCCCATGTCGTCCACGCGCACGGGCTGCGCGCCGGGCTCGCCGCCGCCGCGGCGATCGGCCGCCGCCCGGGGCGGCCCGGGCGCACCCCGCTGGTTCTGACCCTGCACAACGCGGTCCTGGCGAGCGGGCCCAAGGGGGTGCTCGCGCGCGTGATGGAGGGCCGTGCCGTGCGGGCCGCCGACGTCGTGCTCGGGGCCTCGTCCGACCTGGTCGACCGGGCCCGCGCGCTCGGCGCCGTCGACGCACGGCTCGGCCCGGTCGGCGCGCCGCCGCCCGCCGCCCGCCGCGACGGGCGCTCGGTGCGTGCCGAACTGGGCGGGGGCGAACGCCCCGTCGTGCTGGCGGTCGGCCGCCTCGCGCCGCAGAAGGCGTACCCGGTCCTGCTGGACGCCGCCGCGGCATGGAAGACCCGCGCCGAGGTGCCGCTCGTCGTCATCGCCGGCGACGGGCCGCTGCGCGACGCGTTGCAGGGCCGTATCGACGCCGAGGACCTGCCCGTCCGGCTGCTGGGCCACCGCGACGACGTCGCCGACCTCTTCGCCGCCGCCGACATCGCGGTCCTGCCGAGCCGCTGGGAGGCCCGCTGCCTGGTCGCCCAGGAGGCGCTGGCGATGGGGGTGCCGCTGGTCTCGACCGCCGTCGGCGGCATCCCCGAACTGGTCGGGGACGCCGCCGTGTTGGTCGACTACGGCGACGCCGAGGCGCTGGCCGAAGCCGTCGCCGCCCTGCTCGACGACCCCGGCCGCCGCGCGTCGCTCGCCGAAGCGGGCCGCGCGCAGGCGCTGACCTGGCCGGACGAGGACGACACCGTGGCCCAGGTCCTCAGCGTGTACGAGGAGCCCGGGCCGCGATGAGCGGGGTGGCGGGAGAGACCGTCACCCCTGGGCGTGGTTCCCGGCGGCGGCCTCCGCGGCCTCGGCCGCGGCGGCGCGCTCCTTGCGGTCGGCCTTGCCGGCCTCCTCGCGCTGCTGTTGCTGCCACAGCGCGGTCAGGCGCAGCGCCGTGTCGATCAGCGGCACGTGGCTGAACGCCTGCGGGAAGTTCCCGACCTGGCGCTGCAGGCGCGGGTCCCATTCCTCGGCGAGCAGGCCGAGGTCGTTGCGCAGCGCGAGCAGGCGTTCGAACAGCTCGCGGGCCTCGTCCAGGCGCCCTATCATCGCCAGGTCGTCGGCCAGCCAGAACGAGCAGGCCAGGAACGCCCCTTCGTCGCCGGGCAGGCCGTCCAAGCCGATGCCGTCGCCGTGCGTCGGGTACCGGCGTACGAAGCCGTCCTCGGTCAGCTCGTGCTGGATCGCCTCGATCGTGCCCACCACGCGCTTGTCGTCGGGGGGCAGGAAGCCGACCTGCGGGATGAGCAGCAGCGCCGCGTCCAGCTCGCGTGAGCCGTAGTACTGCGTGAAGGTGTTGCGCTCGGCGTCGTAGCCGTACTCGCACACCTCGCGGTGGATCTCGTCGCGCACGGTCCGCAGCTGGTCGAGAGTGCGCTCGTCGGCTCCGGCGCCGGCAAGGGTGTCGGTCTCCAGCATCTTGATCGTGCGGTCGACCGCGACCCAGGCCATGACCTTGGAGTGCACGAAGTGGCGGCGCGGGCCCCGGACTTCCCAGATGCCCTCGTCGGGGTTCCGCCAATGATCGCCGACGAAGTCCATGAGGCGCAGCTGCAGCTGGTGGGCGTTGTCGTGACCCTCCATGCCCGCCATGCGGCCGTGGTGCAGCGCGTCGACGACCTCGCCGTACACGTCGAGCTGGAACTGCTCCGCGGCGGCGTTGCCGATCCGGACCGGTCCCGAATTCTCGTAACCGGGCAGCCAGTTGGCCTCGTACTCGGTGAGCCTGCGCTCGCCGCCGACGCCGTACATGATCTGCAGGTTCTCTGGGTCGCCGGCCACCGCGCGCAGCAGCCACTCGCGCCATGCCTTCGCCTCTTCGAGGAAGCCGGTGCGCACGAGCGCGGACAGCGTCATCGCGGCGTCGCGCAGCCACGTGTAGCGGTAGTCCCAGTTGCGGACGCCGCCCAGGTCCTCCGGCAGCGACGTGGTCGGGGCGGCGACGATGCCGCCGGTGGGCGCGTACGTGAGCGCCTTGAGGGTGATCAGCGAGCGCACGACGGCGTCGCGCCAGGGCCCCCGGTAGGTGCAGCGGTCGACCCACTCGCCCCAGAACCGCTCGGTGTCGTCGAGGGCCGCCTCGGGGTCGGTGGTCAGCGGCGCCTCGACGTGGCTGGGCCACCAGTTGAGGATGAACGCGTGGCGCTCGCCGGGGGCGACGGTGACGTCGGCGTAGGTCGTCATGCCGCGCCCGTACGCCTCGGCCTCGCTCTGCAGCCAGACCGCGTCGGGCCCGGCGACCGCGACCGTGCGGCCGTCGGTGTGGCGGCGCACCCACGGCACGACCTTGCCGTAGTGGAACCGCATGCGGATCTCGGAGCGGACCGGGACGTGTCCCGATATTCCCTCGACGATGCGCACGATGGTCGGCGCTCCGATGAGCGCGTCGGTGGGCGGCATGAAGTCGATGACTCGCACCGAGCCGCGCGGGGTGTCCCACTCGGACTCCAGGATCAGCGAGTCGCCCCGGTAGCGGCGGCGGGTCGCCTGGCCGCCGGAGAGCGGGGCGATGCGCCAGTAGCCGTTCTCCTCGGTGCCCAGGAGGCCCGCGAGGACCGCGGGCGAGTCGAAGCGGGGGAGGCAAAGCCAATCCACGGAGCCGTCACGCGCCACCAGGGCCGCGGTCTGCATGTCCCCGATGAGGGCGTAGTCCTCGATGCGATTGCTCACGCGGAATCCGTCCTGCCTTGTACGGCCGTCGCGCTGTTCTTCAGGCGGTGATGGGAGAGTTTGAGGGAGGTCGGCCGGGCGTGCCGCCGATGCACGGCGGTCGCTGCGGACCCCTGATCAGAGTAGTCCACTCCAGTCCGTGATGAGACCCGTTCCGTGACTCTGCGTGGCCTACGTAAGGGAGTTCGTTGGGAACTGTCCGGTTTTTCTAGGGTTTGCGGCGGGGTTGGTCACGCTCTGAATATGGTGGATCGTCCTACGTGGTGGTGTCACTCGTACGGGCGACGATGGCGTAGTCCGCTGTTAGTCTGGTCGCCCGTGGACTTCTAGGGACCACATTCCCTCGCTCGTCAACACGACCCCCACGGGAGCCCCTCCTTGGCAGTGCCCCAGACGCCCGGCAGTTCTACGCGCGGCGCGCGACCGTCCCGCACCCGGCCGACCAAGCATCTCTTCGTCACCGGGGGGGTCGCCTCCTCCCTCGGCAAGGGGCTCACCGCGTCCAGCCTCGGCGCCTTGCTGAAGGCGCGCGGGCTGCGCGTGACGATGCAGAAGCTGGACCCGTACCTCAACGTGGACCCGGGCACGATGAACCCGTTCCAGCACGGCGAGGTCTTCGTCACCAACGACGGCGCCGAGACCGACCTCGACATCGGCCACTACGAGCGCTTCCTCGACGAGGACCTGCACGGCTCCGCGAACGTCACCACCGGCCAGGTCTACTCCTCGGTCATCGCCAAGGAGCGGCGCGGCGAATACCTCGGCGACACGGTGCAGGTGATCCCGCACATCACCAACGAGATCAAGTCACGCATCCGCCAGATGGCCGAGCACGACGTCGACGTGGTGATCACCGAGGTCGGCGGCACGGTCGGCGACATCGAATCGCTCCCGTTCCTGGAGTCGGTGCGGCAGATCCGCCACGAGGTCGGCCGCGACAACGTGTTCTTCCTCCACGTGTCGCTGCTGCCGTACATCGGCCCCTCCGGCGAGCTGAAGACCAAGCCCACCCAGCACTCCGTGGCGGCGCTGCGCTCGATCGGCATCCAGCCCGACGCGATCGTGCTGCGCGCCGACCGGGCCGTGCCGACCGACATCAAGCGCAAGATCTCGCTGATGTGCGACGTCGAGGAAGAGGCCGTCGTCGCCGCGATCGACGCCCCGTCGATCTACGACATCCCCAAGGTGCTGCACGCCGAGGGGCTGGACGCGTACGTCGTGCGCAGACTCGGCCTCAACTTCCGCGACGTCGACTGGTCGACATGGGACGACCTGCTGCGCCGCGTGCACCAGCCGGAGCGCGAGGTCACCGTCGCACTGGTCGGCAAGTACATCGACCTGCCGGACGCGTACCTGTCGGTGACCGAGGCCATCCGCGCGGGCGGCTTCGCCAACAACGTGCGGGCCACCGTCAAGTGGGTCACCTCCGACAACACCGCCACCCCCGAGGACGCCGCGCGCGAGCTGGCCGACGTCGACGCGGTGCTGGTCCCCGGCGGATTCGGCGACCGCGGCGTGGAGGGCAAGGTCCAGGCGATCCGCTACGCCCGCGAGAACCGCATCCCGACCCTCGGCATCTGCCTCGGCCTGCAGTGCATGGTCATCGAGTCGGCGCGGACGCTGGCCGGTCTGGAGCGGGCCAACTCGCTGGAGTTCGACGCGGACACCCCCCACCCGGTCGTCTCGACGATGGCCGACCAGCTCGACATCGTCGCGGGCCAGGGCGACCTGGGCGGCACGATGCGGCTCGGCGAGTACGAGGCCCGCTTCGCGGAGGGCTCGATCGCCGCCGAGGTGTACGGCGCCGACCACGGCTTCGAACGCCACCGCCACCGCTACGAGGTCAACAACGCGTACCGCGAGCGGCTGGAGGCCACCGGCCTCGTGTTCTCCGGCCTCTCGCCGGACGGCCGCCTCGTCGAGTACGTCGAGCTGCCGCGCGACGTCCACCCGTACTTCGTCGCGACCCAGGCCCACCCCGAGCTGAAGTCGCGCCCGACCCGGCCCCACCCGCTGTTCGCCGGCCTGGTCGCCGCCGCGGTGCGCCGGGTCGCCGGCGAGGAGCGCGCGACGGTGGAAGCGGCGCCCTGACGCACCGGGATCACGATCGGGGCCGGAAAAGCACCGCTCGACGGGCCCTTTCCGGCCCCGATCGTGATCCCTTCCCCGCGCGGCGTACTACGTTGTGCGGCATGGACGACGACGCACAGCCCGCCGACGGCGGCACCAGGTCCCGGTTCACCGACGCCCCCGAGGAGTGGCCGGTCGTGGGCGGGGAGACCCCGTACGAAGGCCGCGTCGCCGGGCTGCGCAGCGACCTGGTCGAGATGCCGGACGGCACGATCGCCCGCCGCGACTACCTCGTGCACCCGGGGTCGGTCGGGGTGCTGGCGCTCGACGACGCCGATCGCGTCCTGGTGCTGCGGCAGTACCGGCACCCGGTCCGCCACAAGCTGTGGGAGATCCCGGCGGGGGTGCTGGACATCCCCGGCGAGCACCCCCTCCTGGCCGCGCAGCGCGAACTCTACGAGGAAGCGCACCACAAGGCCGACGACTGGCGCGTGCTCGTCGACTTCTACACCTCGCCGGGCTCCTCCGACGAGGCCATCCGGCTCTTCCTCGCCCGCGGCCTGTCCGAGTCAGACGGCGAGCGCTACGCCGCGCATGCCGAGGAGTCGGACCTCGAGGTCGCGTGGGCACCGCTGGACGAGATCGTCCGCCTCGTCCTCGCCGGTGCCGTCCACAATCCCACCCTGGTCACCGGCGCTCTCGCACTCGCCGCCGCACGCACCGGCGCCGGCCTCGACAGCCTGCGCCCCGCGGAAGCACCCTGGCCCGCCCGGCCGTTCTGAGCACCGCCGGGAGTGCCGCCCGCGCGCGGGGGAGGCACTCCCGGCGCGGCGTCCGGCGATGCCCACGTCCGTGGCGCCGCGTCTCGTCCGGCCCTGTCGTGCCACGACGTCGGTCGGGTGGTTCGGGCGTTCGGCGGCAGACCGGGCGGGGACGCCTTCGCCGCGTATGCCCGTGTCGGACCTGCCGCCCGTCGAACGACCGAACCGCCGCGACGCCGTCGGGCGGTTTCGGTGCCCGCCTCCCGCCGCGCCGAGCCGACGCGACGCCGATCGGGCGGTGTCGTCGGCCGACGCCCGCCGTCCCGCCGCGGACGGCCCTCTCCCACCGCGTCGCACCGCACGGCTCGGGAGGGTGACCGCGCGGCTCACGCCCGCGGCCACACCGCGCGCAGTGCGAGGTCGGCCGCCGCGTGGAGTTCGGCGGCGTCGGCGCCGTCTCGGCTGCGTTGCGACATGCCCTGGATGACCAGGGCGAACCAGCCCGCGAGCGCGGCCGGATCCGCGTCGCCGGGCAACTCGCCCTCCTCGACGGCGCGCGCCAGGCGGGCCTCGAAGACCCCGAGATTGCGGTTCCGCAGTGCGCGCAGATACCGCTCGACCTCCGCGTTCTGCGGGGTGACGTTGGTGGCCGCGCAGATGGTGAGGCAGCCGCGCGGGTGCGAGGGGTCGGTGTAGATCTCGGCCGCCTCCCGCAGGATGCGGGCGAACGCGTCCCGCGCGGTGGGTTCCTGCGCGAGCGCCTGCCCCATGAACACCCCGTACGGCGATCGCCCGTAGGCCTCGACGGCCTCCTCGAAGAGCTTGCGCTTGTCGCCGAACGCCGCGTACAGGCTGGGCGGTTTGATGCCCATCGCCCGGGTGAGATCGCCGATCGACGTCGCCTCGTAGCCGTTCTCCCAGAACAACCGCGTCGCCGTGGCCAGCGCCTCGTCGCGGTCGAAGGCCCGGGGACGGCCCGAGGGCTTCCTCGGGCCGGCCGCTGTCCGGGGGTGCCGTGTCGTCGTGTCCTTCCGCTGATCCGTCGCCATGCCCCCAGTTTATAGCGACCGCTACAAAATCGATGCTACGGTGATTATGTAGTCGTCGCTAAACAATGAGAGGGGACAGCCATGTCCGCGTCCACACGCTCCGTTTCGGCCCCCGTCACCGCCGGGAAGCTCTCCGGCAAGGTCGCGCTGGTCACCGGCGGCAGCCGCGGCATCGGGCGCGCCGTCGCCGAGCGCCTCGCCCGGGACGGCGCCGTCGTGGCCGTCAACTACGCGACCAACGAGACCGCGGCCCGCGAGGTCGTCGCGGCGATACGCGCCGACGGCGGCACCGCCTTCCCCGTCCGCGCCGAGCTGGGCCCCGCCGGGGACGGCGGCGCCCGGGACCTGTGGACGGCGTTCGACTCCGGCCTCGCCGAGCACGTGCCGCAGGCCGCGCCGGGGCTGGACATCCTCGTCAACAACGCCGCCGTCGCGACGAGTTCGTCGCTGTACGAGCTGTCTCCCGGCGAGTTCGACACCGTCTTCGGCGTCAACGTCAAGGCGCCGTTCTTCATCGTCAAGGAGGGCCTGGACCGGCTGCGGGACGGCGGGCGGATCGTCAACATCTCCAGCGGCGTCGTCCGCATCGCGCTGCCCGAGATCATGACCTACTCGGCCACGAAGGGCGCGCTCGACGTCTTCACGCGCCACCTGGCCAAGGAGCTGGGCCCGCGCGGCATCACCGTCAACTCGGTCGTCCCGGGCATCGTCGACACCGACACCAACGCCGCCTGGCTGCGCACGGATCCGGAGAAGCGCGCGTGGGCGGCGGCGTTCTCCGCCTTCGACCGGGTGGGCGAACCGGACGAGATCGCCGACGTCGTGGCGTTCGCGGCCTCGGACGACGCCCGGTGGGTCACGGGCGCGGTGTTGGACGCGACGGGAGGATCCGGGCTCTAGTCCCTCCCCGCAGCCACCGACCGGCGGCTCCGGCGCGCCCGGGTCGGCCCGCGTGCCCACCGCCTTCCGCGGGCGTACTTCTCGCGTGGTTCGCTACCCTGCGCAGCAGGACTTTCGGGGGGTGGACAGGGGGTCGTCGGCGGTGTTCACGGGTGGTGAGGCGGCGGCGCCGGGCGGTGGCGCCGGGGCCGCCGTGCCGCCGACCCGTGTCGGCGACGACGCGGCGGTCCCGACCGTCCGCCTCGGCCCCGCGCAACTGCCGCCCATGCCCACCGAGTTCGTGGGCCGCGCGGACGAACTGCGCACGTTGTACGGGTGGGTCACCGGGCCCGGCGCCGCCGTCCCGGTCCACGGTGTCGCCGCCCGAGCGTCGCTGCTGCCGCCCGACCGGGTCGTGTCGATCTCCGGGCCGCCCGGGATCGGCCGCAGCAGCCTCGCGGTGCTCCTCGCCCACCGGCTCGCCCCGCACTTCCCCGACGGGGTGCTGTACGCCCGCCTGACCGGCGCCCGCGGGGAGACCGTCGCCCCCGCGGAGGTGCTGGAGGCGTTCCTCCACGCACTCGGCGACCGCGAGCCACCGGGCGGGAGCGACGACCGATCGGGGCGCTTCCGGGAGCTGCTGGTCGACCGGCGCATCCTCGTGCTGCTCGAAGACCTCACCGGCACCGCCCAGTTGCGCCCCCTGCTGCCCGAGAGCCCGACCGCGCTGGTCGTCGTGACGTCCGTGGGCCCGCTCACCGGCCTGGGCCGGGCCGCGGCCGTCCGCGCGTGCGCGCTCGACGTCCTCGACCACCGGGCCGCGGCCCAGCTGCTCGGCGACCTCGCGGGGCACACCCGCGTCGCCTGCGACCCGCGCGCCGCCGACGAGCTGCTGTCCCTGTGCGACTACCACCCCGCCGCGCTCAAACTGGCCGGCGCGTGGCTGCGGGCCCGGCAGCGCTACGCCCTCGCCGACGTCGGCCGGCGGCTGCGCGCCGAGCGGCTGCGGCTGCACGGTTCGTGCGACGACACCGAACTCGCGTTGCGGGCCTGCTTCACCCTCGTCCACCGCGAGCTGGTCCCGTCCGCCGCGCGCCTGCTGCGCCTGCTCGCGCTGGTGCCCGGGCGCGAGTTCGGGCCGGACGCCGCGGCGGCGCTGGCCGACTGCGGCCCCGACGCCGCCGCGCGGTCGCTCGCGGAACTGTGCGAGCTTCACCTGCTGGAGCCGGGCGCGATACCCGGCCGCTACCGCTTCCACGAACTGCTGCGCGGCTATGTGCAGGAGTGCCTGGACGCCGAGGAGCGCCCGGGGGAGCGCCGGTCCGCCCGGGTGCGGCTGCTGGACCGCTACGTGCGCCTGGCCCGGGCCGCCGAGCACACCATCGCCGGGCGCGGCGACGACGTCCCGGCCGACGTGCGCTTCGCATCGGCCGCCCACGCGCGCGCGTGGCTGCGCGAGGAACGCCCCGAACTGCTGGCCGCCGCCCGGGTCGCGGGGGCGGCCGGTCTGGACGGCCCCACGCGGCGCCTGGTGGCCGTCCTGACCCGTCTGCTCGACCGGCGCGCGCACTGGCGCGACGTCCGCGAGCTGCACGAACTGGCGCTGGCGGCGGCGCGGCGCCACGGATCGGGCCGTCAGGAGGCGGTCGCGCTGCTCAACTTGGGCAACCTGCACGTGGCCCGTGCGGAGCTCGAACAGGCGCTGTCCTGCTACCGGGCGGCCCTCGAGGTGTCGCGGTCGATCGCCGACCCCGCCGGTGAGGGCCGCGCGATGGTCAACCTGGGCAACGCGTACGCCGACCTCGGCGACCTGCAGCGCGCCGCCGACTGGTACGACCGCGCGCTGCTGCTGCGCCGCACGGTCGGCGACGAGGAGGGCCAGGCGCGCGTGCTCTCCCACCTCGGGCGCCTGCACGCGCGCATGGGCCGCTTCGAGCAGGCGCTGCGCGACCACCGCGCCGCCCTCGGGGTGCGCCGCAGGCTCGACGAACCCGCCGAGGTGGGCCGGGTCCTCGTCGACATCGGCTCGTGCCTCGGCGACGCCGGCCGCACCCGCGAGGCGCTGACCGTCTACCGCGATGCCCTGGAGTCGTTCCGGGCGGCCGGCGACGAGCGGCTCGAGGCGCTCGCGCTGCTGCGGACCGCGGATCTCTCGGAGGACTCCGGCGATCCGGGCGAGGCGCACGCCCGCCGCCGCCAGGCCCTGGCGCTGCTGTCGGACGTCCCGCAGGCCGACGCCGTGCGGCGACTCCTCGGCGACGGCTCCGAGCCCGCCGGGCCACCCGCGCGGGTGGACTGACCGGCGCCTCGCACGGGTAGCGGTCGCGCGTCGCCTCCTCTTCCACGGGCCTGCGAAACAGCAAGATGCCGCGTCTGAAATTGGCACTTTGCAAGGTTGTCGGCCGGTTGGAGCCGCATTAACCTAGGTGGCCTCGGTGGTCGGACGTCCGCGCCGACGCACCGGCGCGGGTCGGCGGACGCCGTCGCCAACCGTGCACGGAAGGACGTGGACAACCGTGAAGGTCGCCATCCCCAGCGAGGTCAAGAATCACGAGTACCGGGTGGCGATCACCCCGGCCGGCGTGCACGAATTGGTGCGCCACGGCCACGAGGTCTTCGTGCAGCACGACGCCGGGCTCGGCTCGTCGATCCCCGACGAGGAGTACACGGCGGCGGGTGCGACGATCCTGAAGACCGCCGACGAGGTGTGGGACGCCGGCGAGCTGGTCCTCAAGGTCAAGGAGCCCGTCGCCGAGGAGTACGGGCGGCTGCGGGCGGGCCGGACGCTGTTCACGTACCTGCACCTCGCGGCGTCGCGCGCGTGCACCGACGCGCTGCTGGCCGCCGGCACCACCGCGATCGCGTACGAGACCGTCCAACTGCCCGGCGGCCGGCTCCCGTTGCTGGCCCCGATGTCGGAGGTCGCGGGCCGTCTCGCGCCACAGGTCGGGGCGTACCACCTGATGCGGCAGGGCGGCGGGCGCGGCACGCTCATGGGCGGGGTGCCGGGGGTATACGCCGCCAGGGTCGTCGTGCTGGGGGCGGGCGTCTCGGGCCGCAACGCGGCGGCGATCGCGCTCGGCATGCACGCCGACGTGCTGCTGCTCGACCGCGACACCGAGGCGCTGCGGCGGGCCGACGACCTCCACCAGGGGAGGCTGCGCACGCTCACCTCCAACGCCTACGAGATCGAACGCGTGCTGCCGGAGGCTGACTTGGTGATCGGCGCGGTACTGGTGCCGGGCGCGAAGGCGCCCAAGCTGGTCTCGAACGACCTGGTCGCGCGGATGAAGCCGGGCTCGGTCCTCGTCGACATCGCGATCGACCAGGGCGGCTGCTTCGCCGACTCGCGGCCCACCACGCACGCCGACCCGGTGTTCACGGTGCACGACTCGGTGTTCTACTGCGTCGCCAACATGCCGGGGGCGGTTCCGCGGACCTCCACGTTCGCGCTGACGAACGCGACGCTGCCGTACATCCTCGACATCGCGAACAAGGGCTGGCGGCGCGCGTGCCGGGACGACGCGGCTCTCGCACTCGGGCTCACGACGTACGACGGGGCGGTCGTCAACGCCGCGGTGGCGCAGGCGCACGGGCTCGACCGCGTGGACGTGTCCCTGCTGTCGGGCTGAGCGGCGCGAAACGGCCGCGACAGGTTGCCCGCGGCGGGTGCCGGCGCGCCCGGGCGTACCGCATGCGTGTCGATCCAGGGTGAAATCAGGCCGTTTTCCGGTACGTCCCGTGGTGCGCGTCCCGCGCGCGGAACACCGCCCGGCCTGCGCGGAGGCGTTGCCCGCGCGGGGATCCGGGGTGAGGCGGTGTGGCGTGATCTCCTCGGCGGCGTACCGGATATCGATGATGTCGCCTTGTCTGCACATACGGTGTTGCGAACCGGGCGGAGGACGTGAACCACGTGTCCCACCGCCCGGTTCGCACCGCACAAGGCGCGGGGATGACCGGCGAGCGTGTGTCCGGTCTTGATCGCACCGATCGGAATCGGTCTCCCGACGCAGGGGAGTTCGGGAGTCCGTACGGCGATGCGACCGCCGCGGCAACGCACTTCCACAGACCGCGTGTTGCGCGGAGTGAAATCCGGACGAGCCCGCGGAAGGGCTGTGCGGATACCCGAATTGTCAAAGAACCACGGTGAAATGCCTCGTTGACGATCACTGACGACCACGTGCGCATGTTCGTTGGCCGCACTTGAGCGAGTCGGCCTGACCAGTGCAGCTTCCCACCCCCGGGCTCTTGACGGAACCGGTGCGATGTTGCATGGGTCGGGCGGTTCGCCTTGCTGCGACCATGCGACACGCCATAGAGTCGCGATCCGTCAGTAAGGATCGTCACGCTGACGAAGCAAGAAATGGCCTGGTCGGCAAGGAGGTAAGACGACTTGTGAATGAGTCGACATTTGCTCCCGGGGGTGCCCAGCCGGCGTCGGCCCAGGCCCCCCGTGGGTCGGTTCAGGGCTCAGGCCCTGCCGCGGAGCAGCAGGGGATGCGCGACGCCGCGCTCCCGTCGACGGCCGACCAGGCGGGTGCCCAGGGCAGTGCGGGCGGCGAGCAGGAAGCCGACGAGTACGCGTACGACATGTACTACTACGACGACGAGCTCCGGTACGCCGAGGAGTTGCGCGGGGGCCCGTTCGACCCCGACGCCGACTACGAGCCTGACCCCGAGTACGCCGCCACGCTCGCCCCCGACGCCGCGACCCAGCGCCGCGAACGCGTCGGCCCGACCGGTCGCCCGCTGCCGTACTTCCCCGTTCCGGGGCCGGTCTCCGAGCACGGCCCCGCGAAGATCATCGCGATGTGCAACCAGAAGGGCGGCGTCGGCAAGACGACGTCGACCATCAACCTGGGTGCCGCGCTCGCGGAGTACGGACGACGCGTGCTGCTGGTGGACTTCGACCCGCAGGGCGCGCTCTCGGTCGGCCTGGGCGTCAACCCGATGGAGCTCGAACTCACCGTCTACAACCTGCTGATGGAGTCCCATCTCAGCGCGGACGACGTCCTGCTCAAGACCATCATCCCGGGCATGGACCTGTTGCCGAGCAACATCGACCTGTCCGCGGCCGAGGTCCAACTGGTCACCGAGGTCGCCCGCGAGACCACGCTCGCGCGCGCGATCCGGCCACTGGTGCAGGACTACGACTACATCATCATCGACTGCCAGCCGTCGCTCGGCCTGCTCACCGTCAACGCGCTCACCGCCGCGGACAGCGTCATCGTCCCGCTGGAGTGCGAGTTCTTCGCGCTGCGCGGTGTCGCGCTGCTCACCGAGACGATCGAGAAGGTGCACGAGCGCCTCAACCCGAACCTCGTGCTCGACGGCATCCTGGCCACGATGTACGACGTGCGCACCGTGCACGGCCGCGAGGTCCTGGCCCGGGTCGTCGAGGCGTTCGGCGAGCAGGTCTTCCACACGGTGATCGGCCGCACCGTCCGGTTCCCGGAGACCACGGTCGCCGGCGAACCGATCACGACGTACGCGTCGAACTCCGTCGGAGCCGCCGCGTACCGCCAGCTTGCGAGGGAGGTGCTCGCCCGGTGCCGCGCCGAGTGAGTCTGCCGGGCGCCGACGAGTTGTTCCGTACCACCGGGGGAGCCACACTGACGTCCCGTCAGGCGGCCGACGCGGCGGGGACGGCCGACACGGCGGCCCCCGGAACCGGATCGGGTGCCTCCGCAGCCGCGGCGGGCACCACCGCCGGCGCCGGTTCCGAGAGCAACGGCCGCGGCACGGTGCCCGCACCGTCGTCCGGGCCGGACGCGGAGTCGGCCCCGGCCGCGTCGCAGAACACCCCGGCGCGCGACCAGGAGCCCCCCGCCGCGCCCGCGGGCGGGCCGTCCGCCCCGGAGCAGCGCGTGGCTCCCGCGGTCGTCCCGGCGCCGTCCCGCGAGCCGGGCTCCGCGCCGCCCCCGGCCGCCCCCGCCCCGCGCGCGGCTCCGCGCCGGGGCCGCGCCCCCCGGCGCCCCAGCGGCCGCGAGCGCCACGACGAGAAGATCACCGTGTACGTGTCGGCCGAGGAACTCATGGACCTCGAACACGCACGGCTCACCCTGCGCGGCGACTTCGGGCTCGCCGTGGACCGCGGCCGGATAGTGCGGGAGGCCATCGCCGTCGTGCTGGCCGACCTGGAGGCGCGCGGCGAGACAAGCATTCTGGTGCGCCGGCTGCGCGGCGGGCCGGGCCCGGGGCACTGACCCGGCACCCTTCGGCGGGCCGAGCCGACGCCTCCCGGCGGGAGAGGCGGGCCGCTCGTACGGGACAACGTCCCGACATCGACGAACGGGGGCGGGACCGCCACGGAGTCCGAGGACTCCGTGGTAGTCCCGCCCCGTCGCTTATGTCCGACAAAAAGTGAAAATCCGTGTGCGGACGGCGGGGCGTCCTGTCGCATGTGCCACCCGCCCAGCACCATGGAACGCGATGTCCACTCCGACCCCCCGCCCGCGCGCCCGCCGCAGCCTCGGCCGAGGCGGTGCCTTCCCCGGCGGCCCCGCGCCCGCGCACGCGCCGGAGCACGCGCCGGACGCGGCGGAGGACGTATCGGCCGAGGAAGCGGTCGAAGCGGCCGGGATCGACACAAGCGGCCCCGAGCATCGACCAGTGACGGACACCGCCGCGGAGACGAGCCGCGGCACGTCCGACGGCCACGCGACCGACAGCCTCGCAGCCGGGACGCCCGAGGCGGCGACGGAGACCGCCGCGCCCGCGACCGGTGCCGTGTCCGGCGGCGCGGTCGCCCCGAGCGCCGTCACAGCCGATCCGGCCCTCGCCGCGGTCGACGACGCGGGCTCCGCCCCCTCCGGTGCCGTGGCCGCCGCCGACGGCGCCGCGGGGACCGCATCCTCCTCCCAGCCGTCCGGCCCGGGCCGCCACGACGGCTTCGCCGTGCGCCTCGACAACTTCGAGGGCCCGTTCGATCTCCTGCTCAACCTGATCGCCAAGCACAAGCTCGATGTGACCGAGGTGTCGCTGTCCAAGGTCACCGACGAGTTCATCGGGTACATCCGCGCCCAGGGCGCGGACTGGGATCTCGGCGCGGCGACCGAATTCCTCGTCGTGGCCGCGACGTTGCTCGACCTCAAGGCCGCGCGGCTGCTGCCCGTCGCGGAGATAGAGGACGAGGAGGACCTCGCGCTGCTGGAGGCCCGCGATCTGCTGTTCGCCCGGCTGCTGCAGTACCGCGCGTACAAGGAGATCGCGTCGATTCTCGACGAGCGCTGGGCGGTGGAAGGCCGCCGCTACCCGCGCGCCGTGCCGTTGGAGGAGCGCTTCACCGGCATGCTGCCGGAGCTGGTGCTCGACGTGGACCCGGAGAAGTTCGCGCGGCTCGCGGCCCGGGCGATGACGCCGAAGAGCCCCAAGATCGTCTCGATCGAGCACATCCACGTGCAGCGCGTCAGTGTCCGCGAGCAGTCCGCGATCGTCGTCGAGCGCCTGCGCACCCACGGGGCGCTGACGTTCCGCGCGCTGACCGCGGACTGTCCCGACAACCTCCACGTCATCGCGCGCTTCCTGTGCCTGCTCGAACTGTTCCGCGAGGCGGCCGTCGGCTTCGACCAGGTGGAGGCGCTCGGCGAACTGCACGTGCGGTGGACCGGCGGCGACGAGGACGCGCCCGAGGTCGGCGCCGAGTTCGACGAGCAGGACGGCGCGGGCGAGCCGGGCGCGAGCACGCACACGAGCGGATCCGGGGAAGCGGAGGAGCGGGAGCGATGACCGACGACGGGTTCTGGATCGAGCCGCCGGACGACGCCCCGCCCGCGACGGCGGGAGGCGACACCCCGGCGACGGACACCGCCGCCCTGCCGACGCAACGCGAACACGCGCTCCCCGACGCCGCCCCCGACCCCGCCGCGCCGGAGGCCGCACCGACCGTCGGCCCGCAGGCCGCCCCGGACACCCGACCGGGCACCGCCCCCGAAACCGCCCGCCACGGGATCGGCCGGCAGCCGCCCCCGGCCACCGAGCCCGACGCCGGACCCGACGCGGCGCCCACCGCCGCCCTCGTCCCGCAGGCGCCCCCGGGCACGGCCGCACGGCGCGAACCCGAGGCCGATTCGGACGACGTGGCGAGTGTGGCCGCTTCGCAGGCCGTTTCGGGCACCGCGACGGATGCCGTCGACGCCGTCGTCCCTTCGCATCCCGTCGGCCCCGACCTCCTCAAGGCCCGTCTCGAAGCCGTGCTGATGGTCGTCGAGAATCCCGTCCCGGACGTCGTGCTCGCGCAGGTTCTGGAGCAGCCCACCGAGGCGGTCCTCGCCGCGCTGCGGGAGCTGTCCGCGGAATACACCGCCCAGGGGCGCGGTTTCGACCTGCGCCAGGTCGCCGGCGGCTGGCGCTTCTACACCCGGCCGGAACACGCCGAGGCGGTCGAGAAGTTCGTGCTCGACGGCCAGCGGTCCAAGCTCACGCAGGCCGCGCTGGAGACGCTCGCGGTGGTCGCGTACCGCCAGCCGGTCAGCCGCGGCCGGATCTCCGCGGTTCGCGGCGTCAACTGCGACGGTGTGATGCGCACGCTGCTCGCGCGCGGCCTCGTGGAGGAATACGGCGTCGAACCGGAGTCCGGCGCGTTCCTCTACCGCACGACCGACTTCTTCCTGGAGCGGATGGGCCTGGTCAGCCTCGACGAACTGCCCGATCTCGCACCGTTCCTCCCCGAGGTCGACGCCCTCGAAGCGGAGACGGAAGGCGGGTTCGACGGCTTCCCGCGAAGCTCGCGCCGGGGGCCGGTGGCGGGCGGGGGCACGGAAACCGGGGATACTGGTGGGGACAACCCCGCGGCGACGGCCGCCGAGGACGCTCCCGAGGTCCCCGTCCCCGCGGCCGACCACCCCACCGACACCACCGGTCGCCACACCGTGCCCGCCGCAACGCCGGGCGCGGCCGACGAGACCGGTCAGACGACTACGGACGATTGATGGCTGGCACAGGCAGGCAGGGCTCCGGCCGAGGCAACTACCGCGGCGCGGGAAACAACCGCGACGAGCGGGCGGGTGGTGCGCCGCGCGGCGGCGGCTCGGGCCGGGCGGCGGGCGGCCGTGGCGGAGCCGGCGGTGGGCGCGGCGGATCGTACGCGTCCGATCCCCGGCGCGGCGGGCGGCCGGACCGGCGGCCGACGACCGTGCACGAGGGGGAGCGCAGCGCGCGCGAGGCGCAGGAGGGCGTGCGGCTGCAGAAGGTGCTGGCCCAGGCCGGTATCGGCAGCCGCCGGGCCTGCGAGGAGCTGATCGATCTCGGCCGCGTCGAGGTCGACGGCCGCGTGGTGCGCGAACAGGGTCTGCGGGTCGACCCCGCGAAGGTCGAGATCAAGGTCGACGGCCTGCGCATCCCGACGAGCAGCGGCGAGGTCTACATCGCGCTGAACAAACCGTCGGGTGTGGTCTCGACGATGCACGACCCGGACGGCCGCCCCACGCTGGCCGAGTACGTGACCGACCACGAGCAGCGGCTCTTCCACGTCGGGCGCCTCGACACCGAGACCGAGGGCCTGATCCTGCTCACCAACCACGGCGAGCTGTCGAACCGGCTCACGCATCCGCGCTACGAGGTGCGCAAGACGTACCTCGCCCAGATCCAGGGGCCGATCCCGCGCGACCTCGGCAAGCGCCTCAAGGCGGGCGTCGAGCTGGACGACGGCCTGGCGCGGGCGGACAGCTTCCGGATCATCGACCAACTCGGCAAGACGTACATGGTCGAAGTGGTGCTGCACGAGGGACGCAAGCACATCGTGCGCCGCATGCTCGCCGAACTCGGGTTCCCCGTCGAGCGGTTGGTCCGGACGAAGTTCGGCCCGATCCAGCTCGGCGACCAGCGCCCCGGCCGCACGCGGCGGCTGTCCAACGAGGAAATCGGGCTGCTGTTCCGCGAAGTGGGCCTGTGACGCCACCGGGTCGGTGAGCGGCCCGCGCCCGTTTCCGCGCCGTTCGCCGCGACGCCGTGTTCCGCGGGGTGCGGACGCGGGTGTTCTTATCGCGCGGACGCGGCTGCGCCACCGCGTCCCGGCTGCTACAAAGTTGCCAGGGTGCCGCTCCGCGTGGGGGCCGAGCCCGGGCGAGTGGTGCTGGGGGTGGCGTGGCGGCGGAAGACGCGAGCGGTGCGGTTCTCGACAGAATCGTCTACCGGTGGCAGGAACGGGACTTGCTGGGCGCGCGGGGGCTCGGGCCGCTCGCGGCGTCCCTGCCGCCGGACCGACTCGCCGCGTGGGCGCGGGAGTTGGGTCCGTACGTCGGGATGGCCGTCGATGTGGGCAAGGGCCCGTACACGAGTGTGTGCTGGGCCCGGACGCGTCTCGGACCCGCGCTGATACACCGGGAGTTCGCGTTGTACGGGCGCGAGAACCGGCCCGGGAACGTCGCCCACGCGCTGCTGGATCCGGGGCGGCTGCTCGGCCCGCACGTCGTACTCGCGCTCGGGGTGCTCGACTGGGCGGCCGACGGCGCCGGGGCCGACGAACCGGACGCGGGACCCCCGTTGCCGCGGATGCGGGCCGACCAACTGGTCGCGCTCGCCCAGGGGCGCGCGGCGACGCTGCGCGCCGCGGCACGCGACCACGGTGCCGTGTTGGCGCGCGTCGCCGCGACGCTGCTGGCCCGGCCCGGAATCGGCATATCCCTGCTGCGCCGCGACGCGGGTCCCGATCCGGTGCCGCTGCTGTGGGGTGTCTTCGACCTCATGAGCCATCTGGTACATGGGAGTTGGAGCTTTTCGACGTACGAGACCGGGGACGACGCGAGCCGCCCGCGCTTCGTGGTGGTGCCACGGTGGCCGGCCGGCGACTCCCCGACGCGCGCCCGGATCGACACGGACGAGACCGAGGGCGGCGGCCTGTTCGCCGAGGCGGCCCGGCTGCTCGTGGAGTGCTATACCGCGCGGCCGTGGGCGGAGACCCGGGAGGTGCTGCGGGCCCTGAGGTCGGCCGCCGAGTTCGATCCGGAGCCCAAGGCGCGTGCGATTCTCGACGCGTTGGGCGGGGGGCGTCCGGGGCCGGTGTCGCTGACGAGGGCCGAGCGCGCGGAGGGGGGTCACGCGCGGCGGCGGCGCTCGTCGGACGCGGCGGCCCAGGGGCGGGCCGACGTACCCGCCGCCGACCGGCACGCACCCGCTCCTCCGTCCGCGCCCCGCGGCCCGGGTGGGCCTGTGGTGCCCCGTGAGTCCGGGAACATGGCCGCACCTCCTCCCGCGCCCGGTGTGCGCGGCGACGGGGCGGTATCCCCGGGGCGGCCCACGGCGTCCGCGCGTGACGAGGGGACGGTTGTGGCGCCGGGGTGGGGCGGCCCTCCCGAGCCCGACGAGCGCCCCGGCGCGGCTGCGGCTGCGGCTGCGGGGCGGCCTGGCCCTTTCCCGGTCGATGAGCGTGCGGTGCCGCCGCAGACGGCGGCTGACGAGGCCGTGCCGCCGGGGGCGTGCAGGCCGTCGGCGGCCGACGAACACGCGGGCGCGCCGCGGGGGGACGCGGCGGTGTCTCCCACACCGCCGCCCTCGGCCGCCCGGCCGCCGGTGCCCCCGCCGTTCGTGGAGCGCCCGCACGGGCCCGCGCCGCCGCAGCCCGAGACCCGCTACCTGCCCGTCGCGCTGCCCGAGCCGGAGCGCCCGCCGGAGCCGGAGAGTGCCGCCGCGGCGGCACCGGGATTGGCCGCACGGCGGCCGGACGCCACAGGCCCCCGGCACCGTTCGCCGTCGTCGGGGGCCGCCGCGCTCGCCGCCGCGGCGGCCGCGTTGGACAGTCCCCGGCGCGCCGCGTCCGGCGCGGGTGCCCCGGGGCCCGGCCGCCCCGCGGCACCCGCGTGGTCCGCGAGCACGTCGCCGGGCGCGTCGGCGGGCTCCGGCCGGCACGCCAAGGGCCCCGGGCCCGGGCCGGTGCCCCCGGAACCACCCGAACCCACCGCGCGCGGCTGGGCGCGCGACGGGTGGATCGAGGACGGGGCGTCCGACCGGTCGCTGCGCGCGCTGGTCGAGGCGTACCACCTGCTCGTGTACGAAGGCTCGGCCGCCGACGGGGAGTTCCGTACCGTCATCGACCAAGTCGACCTGGTCGCCGCCGCGGTCGGCCTGGTCCGTGCCGAAGAGGCTTTGCTGCCCGCACTGGTGGAGCGGCTGGACACGCTGGTCGCCCCGGGGGACGGCCGGGGTGCCCGGTTGCCCACACCGCACGAACAGGCCGCGCTGGAACGGGTCCTGGTGAGCCTGAACGAGCCGATACGGGCGCTGGACCGCTGCGGCCCGCCGCGGCATCGGATCGCCTCGGTCGTCGGCCGGTTCGCGGCGTATGTGCTCGACGGATGCCAAAATGGTGCCGTGGTCCCGGAGTTGGCCGTCGTCGTCCGCAACCTCGACACCGTCTCCGGAACCTATCGTCCCTATCAGCAGGAACTCGTCCGTGCGGTGGTCGCCCACGGACACGGCGCACGCTTCCACGAGGAGATCGGGCGGCTGTGGGCCGCCAGCCGATCGCTTCTCCCGGATCCGGCGGACCCCTTGGAGGGGTAGGCAATGGAGGGCACCACCCGCGCGACAACAGGCCGCGAAGGACTGCACCAGATCGTGTACCGGTGGCAGCACCGGGACCTGTTCGGGCACAAGGGGCTCGGCCCGGTGGCGACGTCGCTGCCGATCGCCGACCTCGCGCGGCTCGCCCCCGACGTCGCGCCGGCGGTGACCGCGGAGTTCGGCGGTGACGGCGCCCCCTTGGCGAGCACGTCGTTCGTGCACGTCGATTCGTTCGCGGCCGTGGTGCACCGTGCCGCCGCGGAGTACGAGGGCGGCAGGCTCGTCAACGACGCACACGTGTTGCTGGGCACGCGCGGGGAACTCACCCCGCACGCGGTGCTCGCGCTCGACGGCTGGTCGTGGCGGAGCGGCGGGCCGGGCCTCGCCGAGATACCCGTCGGCCGCCCGCTGGGCCGCGTGCCCCGCGAGATCCTCGACGACGCGTTGGCCGAACGCGCGTTCGCCCTGCGCGACGCCGCGCGGCGGCGGGCCGACGCCCTCATCGTCCTGCTCGCGGCCGTGCTGCGCCGTCCGACGTCGGGCTTCTCGCTGCGGCTCGCCGACTGCGGCGGTGACCCGGTCGCGCTGCTGTGGGGCCTGTTCGACCTCGTCACGGTGCCGCTGCCGGGGCCGCTGACGTTCTCGACGTACGAGATCGACGACGAGACGAGCCGGCCGCGCTTCGTGGTCGTGCCCCGCTGGCCGCCGCAACTGCCCAGCGGGCGCTACCGCGTCGACCCGGAGACCGAGGCCCGCACCGACGTCTTCCGCGACGCCGCGGAACGCATGGTGGAGCGGTACGTCGCGGACGACTGGGACACCATGTACCCGCTGTTGCGCGGGCTCCAGGAACTGCGGCGCTCGGCGCCGTACGACAGGGCCGCGGCGATACGCGAACGGCTCGGCGGGGGCGAGGAGTTCGCGGTCCCGGCGGGACCGGGGCCGAGACCGGAGCGGGAGCCGACCGAGCCTCCGGAGGCGGCGGAAGCGCCCCGGACGCGCGAGACGCCGGCGGTCGCGGAGCCTGACCCGCGCCGGGACGCCCCGCGCGCGACCCCGGCCGCGGCGCACCCGCCCGCCGTGGCCCCGGACCCCGAGCCGCCCGCGCCCGAGCCGCCCGCGCCCGCCCTCGCGGAACCCGAGGCGTTCCCCCGCGCCCCCGTCGCGGCGCCCGAGCGCCCCGAGGAGCCGCCGCCGAGCGCGGGCCCCGCCGACCGTGAGCGGTGGAAGCGGCGCGGCGTGTACGACGAGGACATCGACGCGCTGGAGTTCGCCACCGACCAGCTCTCGGCCGGGGGCGCGGACCGCGCGGTCGCGTTCGTCGAGGACGTCGTGGCCCTCGCCGTCGCCCTGGAACTGGCCGACGTGCGCCTGCTCCCGTACATCGCCGAACACCTCCCGAGCCGCTTCGACGACGCGCCGAAGTGGTCCCATCGCGAGCGGCAGGCCGTACGGCACGTGCTGCTCCACCCCGTGCGGTACGGCGACCGGCTCGCGGAGGCCGGCGTCGCCCCGCCCGTCGTCCGGCGCCTGTTCGACCGGCTGGTCCGGGTCGTGCTGTCGCTGGAGAAGGACCCGGTGAAGGTCCTGCGCGTCCTCGCCCGGGAGCTGATGAGCGAGCGCCGCAAGCTCGCGCCCTACCCGGTGCTCGACGACGTGCTGCGGCGCTCGTCGTGGGAGCAGGCGTACCACCGGGAGCTGGGCCGCAGGTGGGCGGAGCTGAACCCGCCGTGGGCGGACGGCGGCTGACCGAGCGGCCGCGTCCCGGCCGACCCGCCGGGGATAGCCTGGGGGAGAACACCGGCCGCGTCCGGTCGCCCCACCTGCCAACGGAGTCTCGCCATGCGCACCGCCGCCGTCGTCGGCACCGGACTGATCGGGACCTCCGTGGCCCTGGCCCTCACCGCCCAGGGAGTGACCGTCTACCTGCGGGACACCGACGTGACCGCGGTCCGCACCGCCGCCGCGCTCGGGGGCGGCCTCGCCGAGACGCCGCCCGGCCCCGTCGACCTCGCGGTGCTCGCGGTGCCGCCCGCCCGCATCGGTGCCACGCTCCGCCAGTGCCAGCAGGCCGATCTGGCGCACAGCTACACCGATGTCGGCAGCGTCAAGGAGCAGCCGCTGCGCGACATCGAGGAGCTGGGCTGCGACGTCGCGCGCTACATCGGCGGGCACCCGCTGGCCGGTCGCGAGCGGTCCGGCCCGCTGGCCGCGCGCGCGGATCTGTTCGACGGACGCCCGTGGGTGCTGACGCCGTCGAAGGAGACCGACACCGAGACGCTCAACCGCGCGCTGGAGATGGTCGCGCTGTGCCGCGCGGTTCCGGTGGTGATGGAACCGCGCGCCCACGACCACGCGGTCGCCCTGGTCTCGCACGCACCCCACCTGGTGTCCGCGCTGATGGCCGCACGGCTCGAAGGCGCCGCCGACACCGCGACCCGCCTCGCCGGCCAAGGGGTGCGCGACGTGACGCGCATCGCGGGCTCGGACCCCGGGCTGTGGATCGAGATCCTGGGCGCCAACGCGACGGCCGTGGCCGATGTGCTCGCCGGTTTGGCCGACGACCTGGGCGAAACGATCGCCGCGCTGCGGGCGTTGGCCGCCGAGGACGAGGCCAAGCGGAGCGGCGGTGTCGACGGCGTCACCGGCATCCTGCGGCGGGGCAACGCCGGGCACGCTCGGATCCCCGGCAAGCACGGCGCCCCGGCCGCGCGCTACGAGGCGGTGCCCGTCGTGGTCGGCGACCAACCCGGGGAGCTGGCCCGCCTGTTCGCGGATGTCGGAGCGTCGGCGGTCAACATCGAGGACATCACCATCGACCACTCGCCCGGCCGCCCGGCGGGCCTCATCGAGCTGATGGTCGACCCGGCGGCGGCCGAAGGCCTGGTGCACGACCTGCGGCGCAAGGGATGGAACGTCCAACGGTGAGGATCCGTGCGGACGTTCCCCCAGGGGATCGTCCGCACGCCGCGGTCGCGGTGGGGGCCTCCCGTTTCGGGGGCCGCCACCGGCCCTGCACGTCAAGGGTGTTGCCGTGATCCGCGCCCGCCCCGCGACGCGGGGCGGGCGAACGTCCCGTACGCCGCCGGGTCCTGCCGATACCGCGCGCCGGTCGCGCGAGGTCCGCGGGCCGTGGACGCGCTCCCGGGCTCCGGTGCGCCGGCCGGTTCGCGTGCCATCGCTTTCGCCACCGTTGCGCCACCCCACGGGAGTTCCCCGCACCCACCGCCCTTCTGGCAGTCTGGGACCGTGACGCTGTCCACCACCGACTCGCTCGCGGTGTACCTCGCCTCGCTTTCCGCGCCGGATCTCGCACGCATCGTCACCACCACGCCGACCGTCCCGGACGACCCCCGGCCCACCACCTTGCGGCACGTCGCGGTCTGCCTCGCCGATCCCGAAACCGCCCTGCTGGGCTGCTCGTTCCTCAGCCGAGGCGAACTCCAGCTGCTCGAAGCGCTGTGGGCGATCGCCGAGGAGCGGCCACCGGGAGGCGCGGCCCGGCTCGGCCGCGACGCCGCCCCACGCCTCGACGACGACCCCGTGGTCGTCGTCGACCCCCAGGCTCTTCTCGGCCTGCTCGGCGGGCCGCCCGAAGTGGGGGCGATGCTCGACGCGTTGTCCGGCAGAGTCCTCGCCTGGCCGGAGGACGGACGCATCCGCCTCCACCCCGGCGCCGCATCGGTGTTCCCGCTGCCACTCGGGCTCGCCGCTCCCGCGTACGGTCTGCTGCTCGTCCAGGAACCGGCTGAACTCCAGGTGATCGTGCGCGAGTTGGGCGGTCTCCCGGTCGGCGGCAAGGACGCCAACGCGATGCTCGCGGCCCGGCTCCTCGCGGAGCCCGAGGTGGTACGCCGCGTCGTGTCCCGGCTGGACGCCTCCGCCCGGGCCGTGCTCGACGACCTCGCCGAGGTGGGCGTACGCCGCGACCCGGCCGCCGCCTGGGGCCACTTCGGCGCTCGCGGCACCACCGGCCCGGAGACGGACGTGTTCGTCCGGCTCCGCCGCCGAGGCCTGCTGCTGCCTGCCGGCGACGGCTGGGAGATGATGCCGCGCGAGGTCGCCCTCGCCCTGCGCGGCGACGACTACCGCGTACCGTTCGAGGCCCGCCCGCCGCACGTCGCCACGGTACGCGTCGATCGGGCCGCGGCGGCCCACGAGTCCGCGGCATCGGCGGCCCGCGCCCTCGACCTGGTGGCCCGGCTCCTGCGCGCGTGCGCCGTCCGGCCGCCGAGACTGCGGCCGAGCGGCGGCGTCGGAGGCTGCGAACTGCGCCGCCTCGCCGCCGAACTCGGGTGCGACGACGACGCGGTGCGGCTGTGGCTGCACGTCGCGGAAGCGGCCGGGCTCCTGCTCGCCGACACCGGGCGCGGCCGGGTGCTGCCCACGCACGGGTACGACGCCTGGCTCGACGACGAGCCCGCGGCCCGCCTGCTGGCACTCGTCCAGGGCTGGATCACGATGCCCGAGGTGCCCACGCTCGACGCCGCCGATCCCGTCGCGCCCGGAACGCGGCCTCCCGCGGCGCTCGCGGGGACGTCGCCACACGGCGGCCTCGCCCTGGTCGCGCGCGGCGCCCTGCTCCGCACGCTGCGCACTCTCGGAGCCGAAGAAGCCGAAGGAGCCGGAGGAGCCGACGAAGACGACGCCGCCGACGACCACGCGGTCGCGGACGCCGCGTCACTCGCCCGCCGCGTCGCGTGGGTCTGCCCGACCCCCTTCCGGCAGAGCCTCGCGGAACTCGTCGAGGAGGTCGAGGCGGACGCCCCGGGGCCGCCGTCCCGCGACACCTGGCCGGAGCACGCGCCCGCGTTCGTCTGGGACGCGGCGACGACGACCCGCTTCGGGGCCGGACCGGACGGGCTCGACCACCCCGATCACTCCGACCGCCCCGACCACCCCGATCACGTGCCCGAACCGGTGCTGGTGTCGCTTCCCGCCCGGAACCGCGGCCTCGTTCCCGCACCGGTCCCGGCCGACAACGCCCGGCACCTGTGCGGGGCCGCCCCGGCCACCGGCCGCCACCGGCTCCTGCCCGGTACCGACCCCGCCGGCCACACGCCCCCCGCCGGCCCGGCCGACCGCACGCGGCGCACCCCGCACCCGGACGACGCCGACCCCTTACCCGCCGGTCCCACCGGTCCCACCGGTCCCGCCGGTCCCACCGGGCCGGGGTCGCCGTGCGCGTGCGCGGAGTGCGCGGAGACCGCCGACGAGATCGCACACGCGTACCGGGGGCGCTTCGACGCGCCGGCCTTCACGGCGACCGCCCTCCACGAGGCCGCGGCCCTCGGGCTGGTGGCCGCCGGCGCCCTCACCCCCCTCGGCCACGGCATCGCCGCGCAACACGGCGCGCACGCCCTGCTCGCGGCGGCCGAGGAACTGCTCCCGCCCGCGGCCGACCGCGCCCGGCTCCACCCCGACCTGACCGCGGTCGTCACCGGAACACCGACCGCCGGACTCGCCCGCCTGCTCGGAGGCTGCGCCGAAGCCCAGGGCACCGACCAGGTCTGGCGGTTCACCGAGGACTCGGTACGCCGCCACCTGGACGCGGGCGGCACCGCCGCCGGACTGCTCGCCGACCTCGCCGCCCACGCCGTCAACGAACTCCCGACGCCGCTCGACGCGTTGATCCGCGGCGTCGGGCGGCGGCACGGCCAGGTCCGGGCGGCCTCCGCCGCGAGCGTCGTCTACGCCGAGGACGCCGCCCTGATCACCGAACTCCTCCACCAACCCCGGCTGTTCGGCCTGCGGTGGCGACGCGTCGCACCGACGGTGCTGCTGTCGGCCGAGCCCCTGGACCGGGTCGTCGACCGGCTGCGCCGCGCCGGGTACGCGCCCGCCGCCGAGACCGAGACCGGCAGCGCCGTCGTCGCCCGCCCCGCCGAGTTCCGCGCCGAGACGCCGGAACCGGCCGGCTCGTCCCCCGGCGCGCCGCCGCCCCCGCAGGGGCTGCCGCCGGACTGGCGGACGTGGGCCGGCGGCCTGCTCGCCCGCGCGACCCGGCCGCCCCCGCCGCTCCCCGCGAAAGCCGCCCGGCTGCGCGAGGCCGCGCCGCTGCTCGGCCCCGAGGACTGCCTCGTCCTCGCCGACGCGCTGGACCGGGGGAGCGCCGTGCGCGTCGCCGCGACCGCGTACAACGGCGAGCCGCTGACCAGCACCGTCGCCCACCTGGCCCGGGCCGGCGACGGCCTCTACATGCGCCCGCCCAACGGACGCCCCGCCCTGCTCCCGTTCCGCCTCGAAACGCTGTGGCTCGTCCTGCCCGAGCCGGAGTGACACCCCCGCGAGAACGGCCGGCACCAGCCGGGACGGCCCGATCCCGCGGGCGGACGCCGCCCGGGGCGTCCGCCGCCGCCCACCGCGCGCCGCCGCCCGCACCGGACGGCCCCCCGTACGCGCCCGTCACCGCGGGGGAAGCCGCCTCCGCCGCCACGGGGATGATCGACCCTCGCCGTTCCCGGTACCCTCGGGGGAACATCCGCATGGAATCGAAGGGTCACCTTGGCCGTGGAAACACGCACGCCGCTCGCGACGATCGTGATCGCGGTCGACGGCCCGTCCGGCTCCGGCAAGTCGAGTGTGTCGCGCGCCGTCGCCCGGCGCCTCGGGCTGCGCTACCTCGACACCGGCGCGATGTACCGCGCGATGACGTGGTGGATGCTGCACAACGGCATCGACGTCCACGACGCCGGGGCCGTCGCGGCTGCGGCCGACAAACCCGAGCTGGCCTCCGGCACCGACCCCGCCGACCCGGCCATCACCGCTGACGGCACCGACGTCGCCGGGCCGATCCGAGGCCCCGAGGTCACCGCCGCGGTCAGCGCGGTCAGCGCCGTCCCGGAGGTCCGCACCCGCCTCGTCGCCCTGCAGCGCGCGGTCATCGGCACCGGCGGGATCGTCGTGGAGGGCCGCGACATCGGCACCGTCGTGGCACCCGACGCCGCGCTCAAGGTCTACCTCACCGCCAGCGAGGCCGCCCGCGCCGCCCGCCGCAACGCCGAGACCGGCGACCCCGCGGTCACCGTCGGCGCCACCCGGGCCGACCTGGCCCGCCGCGACGCCCTCGACTCGGGGCGTGCCACCGCGCCCCTGGCCATGGCCGACGACGGCATCCTCGTCGACACCACCGAGATGGACCGCGACCAGGTCGTCGAGCACCTTCTCGCGCTCGCCGCCGACCGCGCGGAGGGCGCCGCGCAGTGAGCCTTGCACCCGCCAGGCCGACGGCGGACGGCGCACGCCGCCGCTGGCCGGTCCCCACCGACATCACCAAACCGCCGCTGTCGGCCGCCGCCCACCGCATCGGCATCCCGCTGCTGCGCTCGTTCTGGCGGATCCGGTCACTCGGCACCCACCACGTACCGCTCGGCGGGCCGGTGATCCTCGCCGGCAACCACACCAACTTCGCCGACGGCCCGCTGCTGTTCGCGTTCTGCCCGCGCCCGGTGCACTTCCTCGTCAAACAGGAGATGTTCACCGGCGTCCTGGACCCGGTCCTGCGCGGCATCGGCCACATCCCGGTCAACCGCGGCACCGCCGACCGCGGCATGATCACCGACTCGCTCGCCGTACTGCGGGCCGGGAACGCGCTCGGCGTCTTCCCCGAGGGCACCCGGGGCGCGGGGGACTTCCACGAAGTGCACAACGGCCTCGCGTACCTCGCCATGCGCTCCGGCGCGCCGATCGTCCCGGTCGCGTGCCTCGGCACCGGCGACCGCGGGACGTCCGCCGGTGCCATGCCCGCGTTCCGCGCGAGGATCGACGTCGTGTACGGCAAGCCGTTCCCGGCCGCGCCCGACTCGCGCACCCGCTCGCGCAGCGTCGTCACCGAGGCATCGCGGCACATCGTCGAGCGACTGACCGCCCATCTCCACGAGGCCGCGCGCCTGACCGGCCGGAGCGCCGCCCGGGGCGACGACCCCGCCGCGACCCCGGCCGTCGACGCGAGCGCCTGACGCAAACCCCCGACGCAAGGACGCCACCCATGCAGCACGACGCCGGTTCCGGCGCATCCGCCGACGAATTCCCGGGGACGTTCGACCCCGAGGCGTGGGAGGCCGACTACGACCCCGACGAATGGGTCGACGCCGGAGGCGACCTCCTCGGCGGCGGCGAGGAAGAGGCCGAGGCGCACGCCCACATGCCCGTCCTCGCCGTCGTCGGCCGCCCCAACGTCGGCAAGTCCACCCTGGTCAACCGCATCATCGGCCGCCGCCAGGCGGTGGTCGAGGACACCCCCGGGGTCACCCGCGACCGGGTGAAGTACGACGCCGACTGGAACGGCCGCCGCTTCACCGTCGTCGACACCGGCGGCTGGGAGAAGGACGTCCAAGGCATCGACCTGTCCGTCGCCCTCCAGGCCGAATTCGCGATCGACAACGCCGACGCGATCCTGTTCGTCGTCGACGCGACGGTCGGCGCGACCGACACCGACGAGGCGGTCGTCAAACTCCTGCGCCGCGCCGGGAAGCCCGTCGTCCTCGCCGCCAACAAGGTCGACAACATGGCCCAGGAGGCCGACGCCGCCACCCTGTGGTCGCTCGGCCTCGGCGAGCCCTACCCCGTCTCGGCCGTGCACGGCCGGGGGAGCGGCGACCTGCTCGACGCGGTCCTCGCGGTGCTGCCCGAGGCCCCCGCGCAGCGCTTCGGCACCGCCGTCGGCGGACCGCGCCGCGTCGCGCTCCTCGGCCGCCCCAACGTCGGCAAGTCGTCGCTGCTCAACAAGCTCGCCGGGGAGACCCGCGTGGTCGTCGACCCGCTCGCCGGCACCACCCGGGACCCGGTCGACGAACTCGTCGAACTCGGGGGGAAAACCTGGAAGTTCGTCGACACCGCGGGCATCCGGCGGCGCGTGCACCTGACGCAGGGCGCCGACTTCTACGCGTCGCTGCGCACCACCGCCGCGCTGGAGAAGGCCGAGGTCGCGGTCATCCTCATCGACGCGAGCGAGCGCCTGGCCGAGCAGGACACGCGCATCATCTCGCTCGCGGTGGACTCGGGCCGCGCGATCGTCATCGCGTACAACAAGTGGGACCTGCTGGACGAGGAGCGCCGCTACTACCTCGAACGCGAGATCGAACAGGACCTCGTGCAGGTGCAGTGGGCGCCGCGCGTCAACGTCTCCGCGAAGACCGGGCGGCACATGGAGAAGCTGGTGCCGGCCATCGAGACGGCCCTGGAGAGCTGGGAGACGCGGATCCCGACCGGGCGCCTCAACGCGTTCCTCGGCCAGATCGTCGCCGCCCACCCGCACCCGGTACGCGGCGGCAAGCAGCCCCGCATCCTCTTCGGCACCCAGGCCGGCACGAAGCCTCCGCGCTTCGTCCTGTTCACGTCGGGCTTCCTGGAGGCCGGCTACCGCCGCTTCGTCGAACGCCGCCTCCGCGAGGAGTTCGGCTTCCCCGGCACGCCGATCGAGATCCGCATGAAGGTCCGCGAGAAGCGGTCGCGCAAGCCCGGCCGCTGACGCGGCGGCCGTACGGCGGCGACCGCGTCCGCGACCCGGGCGGCGGATCGGAGCCGTACGGGCCCGCGGGCCGCCGCGCCGGGCGCCCGCTCAGCGCGACGGCGCCCGGCCCGCGCCCTGCGGCCCCGACACGGGCGTCAGCGACGGCGGCCCGCCCCGGCCCGCGTCGCCGGACCCGGGGTCGCCGTCGTCCGACAGGATCGGCAGATGCGGCTGCGTCGGCGTGTCGAAGCTGTCGTAGCTGTCATAGCCGTCATAGCCCTCGAACCCGTCGAAACCGCCGTACCCGTCGAAGTTGTCGAAGCCGTTGAACCCCTCGAAACCCTCCGGCCCGAACCCCGGGATTCCCGAGCCCTCCCCGTAGCGGTCCCCGGGCACGGCCCGGAACATCCGCTGCCACTCGTCCATCAGCTTGTCGAAGATCGGCGTGGCCGAGCCGACGGGGGCCTGCCTCGGCAGGGACGCGCCGCGCGCCGGGGAACCGTGGTGCTGGGTGTCGTCGAAGGTGAACACACCAAGCCCAACGACGCGAAGCCGTTCGCGATGCGGGCAAATCACCACCGCCGACCGGACGACATGTCCGACGGGGCGTCAGGAACCGGTCGGGGGCGCCGTCACCGCCCGGGCGCGGGGTGCACGGTGCCGACGACGTCCACCATCGCCCCGGTGACCTCCGCCAGGTCGGCCCCGCCCATCACATACGGCGGCATCGTGTACACGAGCTTCCCGAACGGCCGGATCCACACGCCGCGTTCGACGAACGCCGGCTGCACCCGGGCCATGTCGACGGGCTCGTGCAACTCGATCACGCCGATTCCGCCGAGCACCCGCACATCCGCCACCTGCGGCAGCTCCCGCGCCGGTGCCAACCCCGTGCGCAGACCCGACTCCAGCGCCGCCACACGCTCCTGCCACGGCCCCGACACCAGCAGATCGATGCTCGCGACCGCGACCGCCGCCGCCAGGGGGTTCGCCATGAACGTCGGGCCGTGCATGAACGCGCCGTGCGCGCGGCTGATCGTCTCGGCGATCTCGTCGGTGCACAGCGTCGCGGCCATCGTCAGGTAGCCGCCGGTCAGCGCCTTGCCGACACACAGGATGTCGGGTGCGATCCCGGCGTGGTCGCACGCGAACATCGCGCCGGTGCGCCCGAATCCCGTCGCGATCTCGTCCGCGATCAGCAGCACCCCGGCCTCGTCGCACAACTCGCGCACCCGCCGCAGATACGCCGGCGCGTGGAAGCGCATGCCGCCCGTGCCCTGCACGATCGGCTCCAACACGACCGCGGCGACTTCGTCCTGATGCTTCGTCAGCAGCTCGGCGAGGGCGGCGGTGTCGTCCTCGGTGATCGGGCGGTCGAAGCCGGACGGCGGCGTCGGGGCGAACAACTGCTCGGGCAGCGCCCCCGACCACAGGCTGTGCATACCGCCGTCCGGATCGCAGATCGCCATCGCGGCGAACGTGTCGCCGTGGTAGCCGCCGCGGACCGTGAGCATGCGCGTGCGGCTGTCGCGCCCCCGGGCCCGCTGGTATTGCAGCGCCATCTTGAGCGCGACCTCCACCGCGACCGACCCGGAGTCGGCGGGGAAGACGCGTTGCAGCGGCTTCGGTGTCAAGTCGACCAGGCGCCGGGCCAGTTCCACCGCCGGGGGGTGGGTCAGCCCGCCGAACATGACGTGCGCCATCGCGTCCAGCTGCCGCCGGGCCGCGGCGTTCAGCGACGGGTGGTTGTAGCCGTGGATCGCCGACCACCACGAGGCCATGCCGTCGATCAGCTCACGGCCGTCGGCGAGCCGCAGCCGCACACCCGCCGCCGAGACCACGGGGAACAGCGGCGCGTCGCCGAGCGCACCGGCGTACGGGTGCCAGATGTGGCGCCGGTCGTACGCGACCAACTCGTCGCCGTCCACCCTCCGGCCGCCGCCGGAGTCCGTACTGCCTGCGGGAACGCGGTCGTGAGGCTCTGCGGTGTTCATCGACCGGACGCTAGCAGGCGCTCCCGGGCCGACCGCGGCACCGGGCCCGCCCACAGGTCGGCGGCGGCCGGCCGCCACCGGCCCGGACGCGCGCTCGCACCCGGGCAGCCGGGCCTGTGCGCGGTCACGAACCGGTCAGGGGCACCGAACCCGCCACCAGCAGGCCCCGCCGCCCGGCCTCGCGCAGCGCCGCCCCCAGTTCGTCGTTGCCGGTGTGGATCCCGATCGTGCCGACCGGCGCCGCGTACAGCAGCACCACGCCGTTGCCGCGCGCCGCGCTCAGCCACGCCTCGGGCACCTCGGCCGGCACCTGGGCCTGCCACCACGCCTCGGTCCGGCCGCCCGCGCCCGGGAACAGCACCGACGTCAGGAAGCCGCCCGACAGCACCACCGACCAGCCGCCGAGCAGCGGCGGCAGCGTGTGGTCCGGATCCGCGACCGTGCTGAAGCCGCGCTCGCCGAGCAGCGTGAGGAACTCGTCCTGCGACCCCTGCGTGCCCGGCCGCGCGACCGCCGCGCCCGGTTCGACCACGAGCGCCGCGTAGGTGATGCCGTCGCAGACCACCATGCTGCCGGTGATCGAGATCGGGACCGGGCCGCCGGGGATC
Source organism: Yinghuangia sp. ASG 101 (assembly GCF_021165735.1). Lineage (GTDB taxonomy): Bacteria > Actinomycetota > Actinomycetes > Streptomycetales > Streptomycetaceae > Yinghuangia. The sequence continues at coordinate 6,029,775 of NZ_CP088911.1, forward strand.
ACCGTCGGCGTCGACGCCCCCGACGGGTCCGCGTTCTGGGCCGCGATCAGCGGCTCGACGGCGGCGTCGGACACGGGGATGACCTGGGACGGGATACACCGCGCGTGGGCGAAGGCGAGCACGGCGGTCTCCTGCGCGAGGTAGAGCAGCGCACTGGTCTGCTCCACCGTCGTGTCGCCGCCGCCCCGGCACGACGCACACGCGTAGGTCTGCGGCCCGGTCTCCCCGGAGACCAGGCGGATGGCCTCCTCGTCGCCGATCTCGGCGCGGACCTCGGGGCTGACGTCCAGCAAGCGTGACACGGTTGGCTCCTCGTTGTGGCGGGGGTTCGCGCCGGGACGTTACCGGGGTGTCACGTTCGGTGATATAGCGACGGCGGCGAAGTCACCCGTACGAGCGGTGGCGGATCGGGCCACGCCCGGCCTGGCGAGGGGGTTTCGTCGGGAAATCGGGGTTTTGGGGCGTTCTCAAGGAGGAGGGAAACGTCGGTGTGCTCAGCCGAACTGCCAGGACGCGTCGGGGGCCACCGGGCAGTTGATCTCGCGGTCTCCGACGGGTGCCTGGGCCCCCGCGACGAAGGCGCGGAACAGAGGCTCGACGGGTACGCCCAGCACCTCTTCGGGGGCTGCCTGCCCGCGGGACATGCGGTAGGCGGTGAGGCAGGACTCGTCCGTGTCCGGCGTCGCCGGGTCGTCGGCGCGCCGCCCGTTCACCGCCGCGACGACCGCCCCGACCGCCGCGTCGGCCTGTGCCGCCGCCTCGTCGTCCGGCGCCGGGGACGTCACGCGCTGCGTCAGCCGGCCGCGCTCGCCCGGTACTTCGGTCGTCGGGGCCAGGTAGCCCCCGACGGCGGTGAAGGACAGGACCGGCCGGTTGTCGTAGAACAGGTCGCACGTCTGGACGTAGCCGCCCGGATTGACGGCCGGGCCGAACGCGTAGTTCGGCGTCACCGAGCTGCTCCAGCGTGCCCGCTGGTCGCCCTGCGCGGCGGGGCCGAGCAGGTTCGGGTCGACGTACCAGCACACGTTCGCGTCGGTGACCGGCAGGCGCGCGGGGGCGGGCAGCACGGGCTCGGGATCGCTCGGGGCGGGCAGGCCGCATTTCGCGCTGGCGTTCACCTTGGTGGCCAACCGGGCCACCAGATCGGCCAGTTCCTCCCGATGGTCGGACGGCGCACCGTCGAGGACGCGCGCGCGGACGAGCATGCCGACCGGCTTGAGCTCTCCTCCTATGCTCAGCTTGCACTCGCGGGTGACCCAGGCGTCGTCGGGCCCGACCATGCCGTTGAGGCTGCTGTCCCTGGCCAGCAGTGGCGCCGCGGCCGAGGTCGTCGCCCCGGCCAACTGCACGAGATCGCTGCCGGACATGTTCAGCGGCTGCACGGACGCGACGAACGACGTGTCGCCCGAGGAGACTTCGCAGTGCAGTGCGGGATAACGCGGCTCGGGCCGTTGGTCCTCGCGCACCGTCAGCGTGCCCTGCGGCAGCAGGTCCGTCACCTGATCGGTGGGCAGGCCGCCGCAGACGCTCGTCGGCAACGGGGCGGCCTTCTTGTCGCCGCCCACACTGCAACCGCTCAGGACGGCCGCGGCGGCCAGGCTTGCGGCGGCGACGCGCGTACGCAGAGGCGGCCGGGAGCGAAAAATGGACAGCGGAGACACACCTCGGGCCAGGGTGGACACAGACCCGAAGGATAGCGGGAGGTCCGCGGCCGGAGTCAGCCGCGCCGGGCTTTGACCAGCCAGCCGGTGAACATGCCCACCGCAAAGGTGCCGATCAGGACAATCCACATCGGCGCCTCGACGGTCGGGATCCAGAACCTGATCGACGCGGACGCGGTGTTGGCCAGGATGAACCAGACGCTCAGGATGACGACCACGATCGCCACCCATGTGCGGTTGTCGAACTGTGCGAAGAAGTTTTGGCTTCCTCCGCCTTTGACGGTATTTGCCATGCATTCAGGCTAATCCGGTTCGCGGGATCGTGCCGGGGGACGCCCGGCGGACGGCGGACGCAATCTCAAAGGGAAGTAAAGTTGTGTTCCGCAACTAATGTCTGGTACAGTTAACCTCGGAAGCCGGCTCGACAGGGCATCGGCAGCCACCCGCGCGCCACAACGACGCGCGGCACTGACGTAGAGGGAGCCCGAGGGGCAGCGCGATCCGCTGTGTTGGGTTCAAAGGGGAGTTCACACATGGCGAGCACCGCGACACCCGCGACCGCGCGCGCCGGGACGGCCGGCGACGACGCACCGATGGAACACCGCCAGATCATGAGGGCACTGTCCGGGCTGCTGCTCGGCATGTTCGTGGCCGTTCTGTCCTCGACCGTCGTCAGCACCGCACTGCCGCGCATCATCGGCGACCTGGGCGGCGGCCAGTCCGCGTACACCTGGGTCGTGACCGCGACGCTGCTCGCGATGACCTGCACGACCCCGATCTGGGGCAAGCTCGCCGACCTCTTCAGCAAGAAGCTGCTCGTGCAGCTCTCGCTGGTCATCTATGTCAGCGGCTCGATGCTCGCCGGGCTGTCCACCAGCTCGGGCATGCTCATCGGGTTCCGCGTCATGCAGGGCGTCGGCGTCGGCGGTCTGATGGCCCTCTCGCAGGTCATCATGGCCGCGATGATCCCGCCGCGGGAGCGCGGCCGGTACAGCGGCTACCTGGGCGCGACGTACGCGGTCGCCACCGTCGGCGGCCCGCTGATCGGCGGCGTCATCGTCGACTCGGCGCTGGGCTGGCGCGGTTGCTTCTACGTCGGCGTGCCGTTCGCGGTCGCCGCGCTGGTGATCCTGCAGAAGACGCTGCACCTGCCGGTGATCCGTCGGGAGAACGTCAAGATCGACTACCTCGGCGCGATGCTCATCAGCGCCGGTGTCGCGGTGCTCCTCATCTGGGTCACGCTGGCCGGCGACAACTACGTGTGGATGTCGTGGCAGACCGCCGCGCTGGTCGCCGCCGCGGTCGTCCTGCTCGGGCTGGCGGTCTTCGTGGAGAGCCGTGCCGCGGAGCCGGTGATCCCGACGTGGCTGTTCCGCGACCGCACGATCCTGCTGGCCGTCATCGGCAGCGTCGGGGTCGGCCTCGCGATGATGGGCGCGACGGTGTTCCTGAGCCAGTACTTCCAGATCGCGCGGGGTGAGACCCCGACGGTCTCCGGGCTGCTGACGATGCCGATGATCTTCGGCCTCTCGCTCACCTCGGCCGTCGTCGGACGCCGCATCACCGCGACGGGCCGCTGGAAGCGCTACCTGGTCATCGGCGGGTTCGCCCTGACCGCCGGCCTCGCGCTGATGAGCACGGCCCGCGAGGACACCAACTTCGTGATCCTCGGTGTGTTCATGTTCGTCCTCGGCCTCGGCATCGGTGCCATGCAGCAGAACCTGGTGCTCGCCGTGCAGAACTCGGTCGAGGTGCACCAGCTCGGTGCCGCCAGCTCGACCGTGGCGTTCTTCCGCAGCCTCGGTGGTGCTGTCGGCGTGTCGATCCTCGGCGCGGTCATGTCGCACCGGGTCGGCGGCTACCTGGCGGACGGCGGCCTCTCCTCGGGCGGCGGCGCCGGCGGCGGCATCCCGGACGTCCGCCACCTGCCGCCGGGCGCGCGCGACGTGGTCGAGAGCGCGTACGGGCACGCGGTCGGCGACATGTTCCTCGTGGCGGTGCCGTTCGGCCTGATGGCGCTGATCGCGGTGCTGCTCATCCGCGAGAAGCCGCTGCAGACCGCCAAGCAGGTCGCCGCGGGTTCCCCGGCGCCCGCCGGGCAGGCGGCCTCGGACACCGCGTCCGACACGGTCGCCGGCACCGTGCCCGCGACGGTCGCGGACACCGCGTCCGCCACCCGGGAGCCCAGCCGCCTCTGACGGCAGCCCCCCGAATCGTGCTCCGCCACGCCTCCTCAGCACCCACAAAGGCGGAGCACACGAGAGGCCCCGCCCCGTCTCCCCCCACGGGTCGGGGCCCTCTCCGCGTCCGGGCCCGGTGGGCGGGCCTCAGCGGGGTGCGGCGTCCATGTCGGGCAGGGGGTACGGGAACTTCACGCCGACTCCGCCGTCGACGGTCAGGACCTGGCCGGAGACGTAGCGGGCCAGGTCGCTCGTGAGGAACAGCAGCGGGCCGGCGATGTCGGACGGGCGGGCCACGTCGCGCAGCGGCGCGTTGTCGGCGTTGGCGGCGCGGCCGGCTTCGCCGAGGTAGGCCGCGACGCGCGGCGTCCACACGACACCGGGCGCGACCGCGTTGACCCGGACGCCGGACGGACCGAGTTCGACCGCGGCGGACCGGACGAGCGACATCAGACCGGCCTTGGCGGCGCCGTACGCCGCGTGCATCGGGGCGCCGGTCGCGCCCGACACCGAGGCGACGAACGTGATCGCGCCGCCGCCGTGCCGGGCCATGTGCGCGCCGCCGAACTGCACCGCGAGGAGGGCGTGGCGCAGCACGATGTCGTGGTGCCAGGCCCAGTCCTCGTCGGTCACCGACAGCAGGTCCCGGTACCTGCTCATGCCGATGATGTCGACCACGCCGTGTACGCGGCCCAGGCGCGCCTCGGCGTGGCTCCACAGCGCGGCGGCGTCGGTGCGTGAGGTGGCGTCGCCGGACCAGGCGTGGCCGCCGGTCTCGGCGGCGATGCCGCCGGCCAGGTCAGGGTCCAGGTCGACCGCCAGGACGACGGCTCCGGCCTGGGCGAGGGCGTGGGCCGCCTGGCGTCCGATGCCCTGCCCGGCGCCGAGGACCACGATCCCCTTGCCGTCGAGCCGCAGGCGGGCGCCGTAGTCGGGTACGTCGCTGTCGTCGGTGCGCGTCATGGGTCAGGAGTACCTGACGGATCGTCAAGGAACAAGGGTTGTCGGGGCGTCTCGGGATTGCTTGACTTGGGCAAAGATATCGGGATCGCATCGCGGAGGGTCCGTCATGGGCGAGCACATCGGGCACGGCGTCAAGCAGCGCGACAAGGTCAGAATGACCCCCGACGAGATCGCGGCCTTCCTCGCGGAGCGGCATTCGATGACCATGTCCACCCTCAACGCCGACGGCACGATCCACTCCGTCGGCATGTGGTATGGCTTCCTGGAGGGCGAGATCGCCCTGGAGAGCAAGGCGAAGGCGCAGAAGATCCGCAACCTGCGCCGTGATCCCACGGTCACCCTGCTGGTCGAGACCGGCGACTACTACGAGGAACTGCGCGGCGTCTCCGTCACGGGCACCGCCGAGATCGTCGAAGACCCCGCCCGCATCTGGGAGTTGGGCGTGAGCGTCTTCGCCCGCTACACCGCCCCCTACACCGAGGCCATGCGCCCGGCCGTCGAAATGATGCTCAACAAGCGCGTCGTCATCAAGGTGACCCCCACCAAAACCACCTCCTGGGACCACCGCAAACTCGCCCTACCCCCCACCCGCCCCTGACCCACGGAAACCGCCCGACGGCCGGCCGCCGGGCGGTTTCCGTGGGTAATCCGATCAGACGTCGAGGCCGTCGAAGAGCGCGTCGACGTCGGGGGCCATGGTGGCGCGGCGGATCAGTTCGTCGAGGACGTCCAGGTCGTCGCAGCTCCGGATCCGCGCCTCGGCGTCGGGAGCGACGGGGATCTCGCGGGTCGTCAGGAACAGCAGCACGGCGTCCGCCTTGCCTTCCGCCTTGCCCTCTGCCCTTCCTTCGGCTTTGCCTTGGACTCGGCCCTCGTCGACGAACTGTTCGACCAGCGACGGTTGAAAGCGGGGGTCGGTCACGGTCATCAGTGCCTCCTTGAACTCCTGCCGGGCGTCCTCTCAGACGTCGAGGCCGTCGAAGAGCGCGTCGACGTCGGGGGCCATGGTGGCGCGGCGGATCAGTTCGTCGAGGACGTCCAGGTCGTCGCAGCTCCGGATCCGCGCCTCGGCGTCGGGAGCGACGGGGATCTCGCGGGTCGTCAGGAACAGCAGCACGGCGTCCGCCTTGCCTTCCGCCTTGCCTTCCGCCTTGCCCTCTGCCCTTCCTTCGGCTTTGCCTTGGACTCGGCCCTCGTCGACGAACTGTTCGACCAGCGACGGTTGAAAGCGGGGGTCGGTCACGGTCATCAGTGCCTCCTTGAACTCCTGCCGGGCGTCCTCTCAGACGTCGAGGCCGTCGAAGAGCGCGTCGACGTCGGGGGCCATGGTGGCGCGGCGGATCAGTTCGTCGAGGACGTCCAGGTCGTCGCAGCTCCGGATCCGCGCCTCGGCGTCGGGAGCGACGGGGATCTCGCGGGTCGTCAGGAACAGCAGCACGGCGTCCGCCTTGCCCTCTGCCCTTCCTTCGGCTTTGCCTTGGACTCGGCCCTCGTCGACGAACTGTTCGACCAGCGACGGTTGAAAGCGGGGGTCGGTCACGGTCATCAGTGCCTCCTTGAACTCCTGCCGGGCGTCCTCGTCGGCTGCGGAGTAGACGATGTCAGTGTAGTGTCGCGCGGTTTGTTCGGGCAGCGAGTACAACGCGGCCACCAGGGCCTCGTAGATGCGCGGACGCAGCTCGGCGTCCTCGGCGTGCATCAGCGCGGACAGGATGGCCTCGTACTGGCGGCGGGTCGCCACGTCCACGTTGTCGATCACCGGAACGTCGTCGGGTCCGACGACGATCGGTGTGAGCATCCAGCCGTGACAACCCGTGTCGATCGGACGGCTCGCCCACTTGGCGATCTCGCGCTTCGGGCAGACGACCACCAACCGGATCGGGCAGGCGTAGCGCTCGCGCGCGACCGCCACGTACAGCGGCCAGCTGTGTTGCTTGGGTGCCTTCCGTGTCCGTTGGACCTCCACGATGACGCCGAGGCCGGGTGTGGTGGCGTCCGCCGCCTGGTAGAGGAGAACCGCGTCCGCGTGTCGGACTGTCGGCACGGTCACGGTGAAGTCGGATGATGCGGCTCGGGCCGACCAGCTGTCGCCGACCGCGTGTTTGATGTCCGCGGTGTCGGCGATCAATTCCGGGTTGTCCCGGAGGAGTTCGACCAGAGCCTCGTGCTCGGTGCTTGGCATGCGCAGAAACTAGCGCCCAGTACTGACACTCCGCATCTGGATGAATTCATAGGGTAATAACACGGATGAGGCTGCCGTCTCTGCTGTGCGGCGGAAAGCCAAGGGTTCCTGTCTTTTCCTTTGATCGTGACAAGGATATTGTCGCGGGGCCGGCCCGGAGGAGTGGGTTCTTTCGGGGGAGATGTGCTGATAGGGGGGCGTCGTGCCCATCGGATACACCGCGGAGCACCGGGCTTTCGCCGCGTCGGTGGCCGGGTTTGTGCGGCGTCATGCGCCGGTGGAGAAGACGCGGCGCGAGTTGGAGGCGCTGGGCGGCGGTGTGCTGCCCGGATTCTGGGGCGAGTTGGCGGCGGCCGGGGTCCCGGCGACGTATGTGGCCGCGGAGTACGGGGGCGCGGGGGGCGGCGTTCTCGATCTCGCGGTGGCGTTGGAGGAGACCGGGCGGGGGCTGTTGCCGGGGCCCTTGCTGGGGACGGTGACCGCCGGCGCCGTGCTCGCGCGGTACGCCGGCGAGGACGTCGCCAAGGCGCTGCTGCCCGCGTTCGCCGAGGGCGCGGTGGGGGCCGTCGCGGTCCGCGCCGGTCTGGCGGCGCGGCGGACCCGGGCGGGATGGGAGGTCTCCGGCGAAGTCGCCCCGGTACCGGGTGCGTTCGGCGCGCGCTATCTGCTGTTGGGGGCGTACGACGACGCCGGCGCTGAGCTGTGGTTCGTCGTCGCGGGTGACAAGGACGGGGTGGTCGTCGAGCCGCTGCGGGGGGTGGACCTCGCGCGCGGTGTGGCGCGGGTGCGGATCGACGGGCTGGAGGTCGCCGCCGCACAGGTGTTGCCGGGGGTGACGACCGAGCGCGTGCGTCGTGTCACGGCGGTCCTGGCGGCGGCGGAGGCCGTGGGGGTCGCGCGGTGGTGCTTCGAGACGGCCGTCGAGTATGTGCGGATCCGCGAGCAATTCGGGCGCCCCGTGGGGTCGTTCCAGGCGGTGAAGCACAAGGCCGCGAACCTCTTCACGCGGCTCCAGGTGGCCACGGCCGCCGCGTGGGACGCCGCGCGCGCCGCCGACGAGACCGCGGCGGACGCCGAGGAGCAGTTCGAACTCGCGGCGGCCGAGGCGGCGGTGGTCTGCCTGCCGGTCGCGCGCGAGACCGCGTTGGACTGCATCACGCTGCTCGGCGGCATCGGCTTCACGTGGGAGCACGACATCCACCTGTACTGGCGGCGCGGGGTGTTCCTCGCGCAGCTGCTCGGTGCGCGCGGAGGATGGGCCGAACTCCTGGGGCGGCGTGCCCTGGCGGTGCCGGAGGGCGGCGCCGACCGCCGGTTCGACCTCGAACTCGGCGCGGAGGTCGCGGAGTTCCGGTCCGAGGTCGCGGCCCGGCTGGCGACCGCGAAGCGCCTCGACGAGCCGGCCCGAAGGCACTATCTCGCCGACGTGTGCGGGTACGTCTCACCGCACTACCCCCGGCCGTACGGCATCGGCGCGACGCCCGCGCAACAGGTCGTGCTGCAACAGGAGTTCGCCGCAGCCGGACTGGTCCAGCCGTCGACGATCATCGGCGAGTTCGCGCTCCCGACGATCATGGCCCACGGGACCGACGCCCAGCGCGACACCTTCGTGCCGGCGACGCTGCGCGGGGACATCGTCTGGTGCCAGCTGTTCAGCGAGCCGGGGGCCGGATCCGACCTGGCCTCGCTCGCGACGCGCGCCGACAAGGTCGAGGGCGGTTGGCGCATCACCGGGCAGAAGGTGTGGAACTCCAAGGCGCACGAGGCGCATTACGGCATCTGTCTGGCGCGGACCGACCACGAGGCGCCCAAGCACAAGGGCATCACGTACTTCGTCGTCGACATGAGCGCGCCGGGTGTGGACGTGCGTCCGTTGCGGCAGGCCAACGGGCAGGCGGAGTTCAACGAGGTCTTTCTCGAAGGCGTCTTCGTGCCCGACGAGTTCGTGGTCGGGGAGATCAACGGCGGCTGGGCGATCACGCGGACCACGCTCGCCAACGAGCGCGTGATGATCGCGGGCGGCCCCGGGATGGCCGGGCTCGGCGCGCTGCTGCGCGACATCGGCCCGGGCGGCGCGCGCACCGCGTCGCCGGAACTGGTCGCGTGCGTCGGGATGTTCGCCGCCGAGAACTGGGCGCTGCGGGCGCTCGCGCTGCGCTCCACGCTCCAGCAGTTGTCCGGGCTCGATCCCGGGGCGGCGTCCAGCGTGCTCAAGCTCGCGGTGACCGAGCACCAGCGGGCGGTGCAGACCGCGCGCCTGGAGCGGGTCGCCGAGGACGGGCTCGTCGCCGAAGGGGAGACGGGCGACCTGGTCACCGCCTATCTGTCCGTGCCGACGGTGCTGTTGGGCGGCGGCACGCGCGAGATCCAGCTCAACGTGGTCGCCGAGCGCATCCTGGGCCTGCCGCGCGGCTGACGTGCCGTCAGTGAGCCGCTCCGTGAGTCCCCCGCGAGTCCGCGAGTCTGAGAGGACGTTGCCGATGCCGGCTCCGCTCGACGAATTCCCGGTCCACCAGGCTCCGTTGCCGATCGCGCGCGTGGCCCCCAGCGACCGCAACTTCTACGACCGCTACTACTTCAACGCGCACGACCGCACCGGCGAGGTCTTCGTCGTGACCGGCTACGGGGTCTATCCCAACCTCGGGGTCAAGGACGCCTTCGTCACCGTCGGGCGCGGATCACGGCAGACCACCGTGCGGTTCTCGGACGCCTTCGAGCCGGAGTCCGACGACCGCCTCAACCCGTCGGTGGGCGCCTACCGCATCGAGGTCGCCAAGCCGCTCGACGAACTGCGGGTGGTGTGCGACGCGTTGCCGCACGGCATCACCATGGACCTGACGTGGCGCGGGAGTTTCCCGGCGCTCGACGAGGATCCGCACGTGCTGCGGCGGGACGGCCGCGTCGTCCTCGACGCGCAGCGCTTCGCGCAACTGGGCACGTGGGAGGGCACGTTGCAGGTCGAGGGGCGCGACTACCCGGTCACCCCCGACACGTGGCTGGGCAGCCGGGACCGTTCGTGGGGCATCCGGCCCAGCGGCGACCCCGAGCCGGGCGGGCGCGCGGCGGCCGAGCGCGATCCCGACGGCGGCATGTGGTGGATGTACGTGCCGCTGCGGTTCGACGACTTCGCGATCATCGTCATCGTGCAGGAGCAACCCGACGGCACCCGCACGCTCAACCAGGCGACGCGCGTGTGGTCCGCCGCGTCCGGACGCCGCCCCGAGCAACTGGGGTGGCCCGAGTTCGCCGTCGAGTACGTCTCCGGCACCCGGACGCCGAAGCGGGCCACGATCCGGATGAAAGACCTCGCGGGCACGCCGGTCGTCGTCGACGTCGAGGCGCTCGGCGGCGTGGTGCTCAACTGCGGCCCGGGGTCCGGCCTGGATCCGACGTGGACGCACGGGCAGTGGCGCGGCCGGGACTGGAGCGAGGGCACGGTCGTCGACACGGCCGCCGACGAGACCGCCGCCGCGCGCGCGAGGTTCAGCGTCGTCGACCACGTCGCACGGGCCGTGTGCGACGGACGCGAGGGCTGGGGGCTGTTCGAGCACGGCTGCCTCGGACGCCACGACCCTTCCGGTTTCCGCGACTTCGCCGCCGTGGCGCCCTGAACCTCCCCGTACCCCGAACCGCCCGCCGCGCCCGGGGCGTTCACCGCCCCACCCGCACCGCACGCGAAACCCGTACGACGAGCCGCTCTTCACAGGGACCGCAGCGTCCCGGGAGGTTACCGTGCACATCGCCTACACGCCCGCGCAGGAGGAACTGCGCCGCGAACTCCGCGCGTACTTCGCCGAGATCATGACCCCCGAGATCCGCGAGCAGCAGGCCTCGGGGGAGACCACGCTGGAGGGCCGCGACGGCGCGTACTGGAAGGTCGCGCGCCGCATGGGGCGCGACGGGTGGCTCGGCATCGGCTGGCCCAAGGAGTACGGCGGCCAGGACCGTTCGATGATGGAGCAGCTCATCTTCACCGACGAGGCCACCCTCGCGGGGGCCGCGGTGCCGTTCCTCACCATCAACACCATCGGTCCGACGATCATGGAGTACGGCACACAGGCCCAGCGCGACCACTTCCTGCCGCGCATCCTGTCCGGCGAACTCCACTTCTCCATCGGCTACTCCGAGCCCGAGGCCGGGACCGACCTCGCCAACCTGCGCACCCGCGCGGTCCGCGACGGCGACGACTTCGTGGTCAACGGCCAGAAGATGTGGATCTCGCTGATCCACGTCGCCGACTACCTGTGGCTGGCCGCGCGCACCGACCCCGACGTGAAGGCGCACAAGGGGCTGACGATCTTCCTGGTGCCGACCGACACCCCGGGCCTGTCGTGGAGCGAGGTCAGGACGCTCGGCGGGCAGACGGTCAGCCAGCTGACGTTCGAGGACATGCGCGTGCCCGCGTCCGCCGTCGTGGGCGAGGTCAACGGCGGCTGGGGGCTGATGACCGGTCAGCTCAACCGCGAGCGCGTCGCGCTGTGCTCGGCGGCCGGCATCCAACTCGCCCTGCACGAGACGCGGCGCTGGGCCGAGGAGGCCGTCCTGCCGGACGGGCGGCGCGTCATCGACCAGGAGCACGTGCAGGCGAACCTCGGCCGCGTGCACGCCAAAGTCGAGTTCCTCAAGCTCATCAACTGGAAGATCGCGTGGGCGGTCGACCACGGCGCGAAGGTCGGGCCGGCGGACGCGTCCGCCACCAAGATCTTCGGCACGGAGTTCGCGACCGAGGCGTACCGGCTGCTCATGGAGTGCTTCGGGGAGAACGCGTCGCTGACCACCGGCGCACCGGGGGTCCTCCTGCGCGGGCGGATCGAGAAGATGTACCGCTCGGCGCTGATCCTGACGTTCGGGGGCGGTACGAACGAGATCCAGCGCGACATGATCGCGATGCTCGGGCTGCGCATGCCGCGCCCCCCGCGTTGACCCCGGTCCGCCGTCCCGGCAGTCCGTCCAGTCCGTCACACCGAGCAGCAGGGGAATTTGTCACATGGACTTCGCGTACACCGACGAACAGCGGGAACTGGTGGGGCTGGTCGGGACGATCCTCGGCGAGCGCGTCACCCAGGAGTCCCTGACCGCGCTGGAGGCCGAGGTCACCGGCGCGGGAGTGCCGCGCTTCGACCGGGGGCTGTGGGCGGAACTGGCCAAGGCCGACATCCTCGGCGTCGGGCTGCCGGAGGAGTACGGCGGTTCCGGCGGCGGGGTCCTCGCCCAGGTCCTGGTCCTCGAACAGATCGGCCGCGTGCTCGCACCCGTTCCGCTGTACGCGTCGATCGCGGTCGGCGCGGCGGCGGTCGCCGCCCACGGCACCGAGGGCCAGAAGGTCGCCTGGCTGCCCGGGGCGATCCGCGGCGAGAAGATCCTCACCGCGGCGCTCGCCGAGCCGCTGGGCCGCGACGCCGCGGCCCCCTCGGCGACCGCCCGCCGCGTGGCCGGGGGTTGGCGGCTCGACGGGGTCAAGACCGGTGTGCCGTCCGCGACGTACGCGGACGTCGTGCTGGTGCCGGCCGCGACGGACGACGGCCGGGTGGGCGTCTTCCTGGTGTCGCCGACGGGCGCCGGCGTCACGGTGGCGCCGCAGCTCACCACCGCCAAGGAGATCACCGGCGAACTCGTCCTGGAGGACGCGCCCGTGGCCGACGACGCCCTCCTCGGCGGCACGGTGGACACCACCCGGGCCGAGTGGCTGCGCGACCGGGCGACGCTGGGCCTGTGCGCGCTGCAACTCGGCATCACCGACCGGGCGATGCGCGCGGCGGCCGAATACACCGGCACCCGCGAGCAGTTCAAACGGCCGATCGGCTCGTTCCAGGCCGTCGGACACCGCCTCGCCGACTGCTACATCGACGTCGAGGCGGTGCGCCTGACGACGTGGCAGGCCGCCTGGCGGGCGGAATCCGGTCCGAGCGCCGCCGAGGCCGTCTCGACCGCGAAGTTCTGGGCGGCGGAGGCCGGCCACCGTGTCGCGCACGCGGTCGTGCACGTCCACGGTGGGATGGGCATCGCCGAGGAGCACTTCGTACACCGCTACTTCGTGCACGCGAAGCAGAACGAATTCTCGCTCGGCGGTGCCAACGAACACGCTCTGCGCATCGGTGCGGGCTTCGCCGCGACCGCCGCGGGGGAGTACGTCTGACCCGGGGCCCGGGAACGCTCAGGTCGCCGACTCGACCGCGAGCGGCACCGGCAGCGTTCCCGAACTCAGCTGTGCGGCCAGGAGCTTCGCACTGGCAGCGGTGAACGAGCCGGTGATGACGGCGTCGCCGCCCGACAGTTCCTGGACGACCGACGGCGCCACGATCACGCGTCCGTCCAACAGGACCGCGAACCTGTTCGCCGGCGCCGAGTTGGCCGCGAGCTTCCCGGTGATCGCGCCGAACTTCGCGGTGCCGTCGGGGGCGAACGTCACCAGCACCTCCCAGCCCCCGGTGGCGTTCCGCGCCGGCTGCGCCTTCGCGGACTGCAGTTCGTCGCCGGTGAGTTCGGACGCGCCGAGCAGCAGCGCCTCGGCATCGGCGGGCGCTCCCGCGGCCGACGCGAGGCACCCGGTGGCGGGGGCGTCGGGCACCGAGGCCGCGGCGGTCGCGGCGGCGTCGGCCTGGTCGGTCCGGGCGCAGTCCAGCGCGGCGTACGCTTCGGCCGCCTCGGGAGTCGTGCCGGAGGGCAGCGTGTTGCTCCCCGGCACCGGGGGGACGCCGGTCGGGCGCGCGTCGAGGACGGGGCGGAAGTCGAGGCGTCCGATACGGGCGATCCCGTCCAGGATCTCGCGGCTCTCGCCCGGTGCCTCGACGGTGACGGTGTCGCCGGTGACGCGCACCGTGCCGTTCTCGACCTCGGCGAAGTCGAGCCGCGCGGCCAGGACTTCGCGCGTCTTGTCGAGGTCCTGGGGAGTCGCGGCACCGGCCGGGCGCAGGGTGATGGTCACGCGGCCCGCGTCATCGGGGCTCGGGCCGTCGTCGTCCGAGTCGCCGCAGGCGGCGGCGGTCAGCGCCGTGGTGAGGACGAGCGCGGCGACGCCGAACCTGGTGCGCCGGAGGCGGCCGTGCCCTGTGCGAAGAATGAGATCGTCCATGGCCTTCATGCTGGCACGTCCCGCACCCGGCGTACCGCCCTCCCCCGAGGCCCCACCGGGCGGGGCGGTACGCCGGTTCACCCGATCGGGGTCAGGGCAGCACCACCGTCTTGAGTTCGACCAGTTGGTCCAGGCCCTCCGGCCCGAGTTCGCGTCCGAGCCCGGACTGCTTGTAGCCGCCGAAGGGGGCCGCGAAGTCCATCGCCACCCACGAGTTGACGCTCACGGTGCCGGTGGCGATGCGCCGCGAGACCTCGGTCGCCGCCTCGACGTCGGCACTCCAGACCCCGCCGGACAGGCCGTACGGCGAGTCGTTGGCGATGGCCACCGCGTCGTCGACGTCGTCATACGCGATGATCGCGAGCACCGGCCCGAAGATCTCCTCCCGCGCGATGGTCATGTCGTTGGTGACGTCGGCGAAGACGGTCGGCTCCACGAACCAGCCCTTGTCGAGCCCTTCGGGCCGGCCGCCGCCGACGACGACGCGGGCCCCCTCGGCCTTGCCCTTCTCGATGTAGCCGAGCACCCGGTCGCGCTGCCGCTCGGAGGCCAGCGGCCCGATCGCGTTGCCCTTCTCCAGCGCGTCGCCGACGGTCATCGCGCCGACGTGCTCGGCGATCTTGGCGACGACCTCCTCGTAGCGCGAGCGCGGCGCCAGAATGCGGGTCTGGGCGACGCAGGCCTGGCCGTTGTTGTTGAACGAGCCGGGCAGCAGCCCGGGGACCGCGGTGTCCAGGTCGGCGTCCTCCAGCAGGATGCACGCCGACTTCCCGCCGAGTTCGAGGGTGACCGGGCGCAGTCGCTCGCCGCACAGCGACCCGATGCGGCGGCCGGCGGCGGTCGAGCCGGTGAACGACACCTTGTCGATGCCGGGGTGGACGACCAGCTTCTCGCTGACCTCGCGGTCGGCCGCGACGATGTTGATCACGCCGTCCGGTACGCCGGCCTCGATCGCCACCTCGGCCAGCAGGTACGCGTCGAGCGCGGTCTCGGGAGACGGCTTGAGCACGATCGTGCAGCCGGCCGCGAGGGCGGGGGCGAGTTTGAGGACGGCGACGAACAGCGGGACGTTCCACGGCACGATGCCGGCGACGACACCGACCGGCTCGCGGCGTACCAGCGTGCGGAAAATGGCGCCCTGGCGCTCCTCCTCGAACGGGTATTCCCGGACGAGTTTGGCGTAGTAGTCCAGGACCATCGTCGAGCTGAAGACCTGCACGCCGATCGAGTTCTCGATGGGGCAGCCGGTCTCCTGGGCGATGAGTTCGGCGAACTCCTGGAGCCGCGCGGTGATTCCGGCGGACAGCGCCGCGATGACGTCGCCGCGCTCGTCGGGGGTGGAGGAGGCCCAGGGCCCCGCGAACGCCTCGCGCGCGGCGGCCACCGCGCGGTCGACGTCCTCCTCGGTGCCCGCCGGGACCCGCCCGATGACCTCCTCGGTCGAGGCGTTGCGCACCTCGAACGTCTCGGTGCCGGCGGGCTCCACCCACGTGCCGCCGATGAAGATCTTGTCGTGAACACGCATCCGGAACTCCCGATCCCCTGTGTGCCCGGTGTCCTGTCTTCGGCCGTGCCGGGCTCCAGCCTCAGGCTATGTTTTTGACCTTGTCAAGGGTATGTTTTCTGGAACCTGTTCCAGTCGTTGTGCGGGAGCCACAGGGGGAGCCGTGGGCGCTGATCCGACGTTCAACCTCGCCGACCTTTTCGAGGCCGTGGCCGACGCGGTCCCCGACCGCACCGCGCTGATCGCCGGAGAAGCGCGGCTGACGTACCGCCAACTGGACGAACGCGCCGAACGGTTCGCCCACCACCTGCGCGCATCGGGAATCCGCCCGGGCGAGTTCGTCGGCATCCACGCGTGGAACCGGGCCGAGTGGATCGAGGCGATGATCGGCGCGCACAAGGCGCGGGCCGTCCCGATCAACATCAACTACCGCTACGTCACGGCGGAGTTGCGCTACCTGTACGAGAACGCGGAGATGGCGGCGCTCGTCGTCGAACGGGGATTCGTCCGCACGGTCGCCGAACTCGCGCCCGCGTTCCCGGGGTTGCGCCACATCGTCGTGCTGGAGGACGGCACCGACCCGTCCGCGCACGCACTCGACCGCGGGGTCCGGTACGAAGACGCGCTGGCCGCCGCCTCCCCGGCCCGCGACGCCGGCCCCCGCAGCCCGGACGACGTCTACGGCCTCTACACCGGCGGCACCACGGGCATGCCCAAGTGCGTGCTGTGGCGCAGCGAGGACATCTTCTTCGCGGCCCTGCAGGCCGGTCGCGCGGGACGTCCGCGCGTCACGTCCCCCGCCGAACTCGGGGCGGAGGCCGCGGCGTCGGACCCGCTCATCACGATGGGCCTCGCGCCGATGATGCACGGCGGCGGACAGTGGTCCATGTGGAACACGTTCTATATGGGGAACACCTACATCCTGTGGACCGGACGCCACTTCGACCCCGACGCCATCATGGCCCTCGTGGCACGGGAGCAAGCCCTCTCCCTCGCGGTCGTCGGCGACGGCATGGCCCGTCCGCTGGCCGACTGGTACGAGCGCAACCCGGGCAAGTACGACATCGGCTCCCTCAAGGCCGTCAGCAACGGCGGCGCCCCGATGAGCGCCGCCGTCCGACGGCAACTCGAAACCACCGCGGGGCTGTTCGTCCTCGACAGCTTCGGCGCGTCGGAAACCGGCGCGGCGGCACGGGAGGCCGGCGCCCCCGGCGGCGCCACCCGCTTCGCGTCCTCCGCCACGACCACGGTGCTCGACGCCGACCTGCGCCCGGTCGCGCCGGGCTCCGGGGAGGTCGGCCGCCTCGCGGTGACCGGGCACATCCCGCTCGGCTACCACGGCGACGCCGAGAAGACCCGCGCCACGTTCCCCGTCGACCGGGAAGGCCGCCGCTGGGTGCTGCCCGGCGACTTCGCCCGCATCGAGGAGGACGGCACCCTGACGCTGCTCGGCCGGGGCAGCGCGACCGTCAACACCGGCGGCGAGAAGGTGTTTCCCGACGAGGTCGAGGCCGCCCTCAAAGCGCACCCCGACGTGTTCGACGCCGTGGTGGTCGGCGTCCCCGACCCCCGTCTCGGGGAACGGGTCACCGCGCTGGTCGTCGCGCGCGACGGGACCACCCCCGATCCGGACGCGCTCGGCGCGCACGCCCGCACCCTGGTCGCGGGCTACAAGGTGCCCAAACGGATCCACCTCGTCGACACGATCGAACGCACCGCCGCCGGCAAGGTCGACCTCCGCGCAGCCAAAGCCCACGCGGAACGCCTCTCCGCGGGCCGGTGACACCAACGCCGAACACCCGTCGACCGGCCGTGAACCAACGCCGCCGCCCACCCCACCACCCACCCGACGCCCCCGACCACCCGGATCGCGGCGAGCACAGCGCCGACGATGCCCAGACGGGTCCGGTGAACGGCGCGCGCAACGCGCCCGCGAGCCTTGTCCGCGGGCGGCACCCGGGAACCGCGTGCCCCTTCCGCGCCGGGCCGCTCGCCGCGGCAACGCGTGATGGGGAACAGCGCGGTCCCGCACGGCGGGGGCTGCGTGGTCCCGGTACCGCGCACCGACCGACGCCGGAACCGCGCCCTCATGCCGCGCCTCGCCGCTCACGGCCGCCGCGGCACCGAGCCCGTGCTCCCGCGCCGACCCCGCGCGGGCGCGGCTTCCGCCTCCGCGCCCCCGCGCGCGGCTTCAGCCGTGTGTCCCCGCCCTACAACAGCAGTTCGCCCACCGTGTGGATCGCGAGTCCCACCAGTGCGCCCACCACCGTGCCGTTGATCCGGATGAACTGGAGGTCCCGTCCCACGTGCAGTTCGACCTTGCGGGAGGTCTCGTCGGGGTCCCACGCGCGGACCGTGTCGCTGATCAGTGCGGTGATCTCCGACTGATAGCGGGACACCACGTACGCGGCGCCGTCGGCCACCCACGCGTCGACCTTGTCCCGCATGCGCGCGTCGTGCGCGAGCCGCTCGCCGAACGCGCGTACCGCCTCGGTGGCCCGTTCCCGCAGCTCGCTGTCCGGGTCCTCCGTGGCCTCGACCAATATCCCGCGCGCGGCCGTCCAGACCGACGCGATCAGCTCGTGCACCTGCGGATGCGCCAGCGTGCGGTCCCGCAACTGCTCCACCTGCGCGATCATGCGCGGATCGTGCTGCATGTCGTCCGCGGTGTCCGTGAGGAACGCGTCGACGGCCAGGCGCGCGGGATGCCGCGGGTCGTCGCGCACCGCCGCCGCGAACCGGACCAGCTCGCGGTGCACCTTGTTGGCGACCGTGCGGTCGAGGAACCCCGGCGACCAGTCGGGCGACTCCTCGGACACCACCCGCAACACGGCCTCCCGGTTGCCGACCAGCCACGTGTGCGCCTTGGCGACGACCAGGTCCACCAACCCGTGGTGGCCCCCGTCGGCGACCACCCGCCCGAGCAACGCGCCCATCGGCTGCGCCACCTGACGGGCCGACACGCGCCGCGTGATGGCCTGCGCGAACACCGCGCGGACGTCGTCGTCCCGCAGGATCGCCAGCGCCGCACGGGCCAGCGCCGACAACTCCGCGGTCACCCGCCGGGCGTGCTTTTCCTCGGCGAGCCACGCACCGAACCGGCGGGATACGGCCATCATCGCGAGCCTGCGCCGCACGACCGCGTCGGAGAGGAAGTTGTCGCCGACGAACTCGCCGAGGCTGGTGCCGAGCGCGTCCTTGCGCGTCGGGATGATCGCGGTGTGCGGGATCGGCAGCCCCAGAGGCCTGCGGAACAGCGCGGTCACCGCGAACCAGTCCGCCATCGCGCCGACCATGCCGGCCTCGGCCGCCGCCTGCACGTACCCGGTCCAGGCCCCCGCCCCGCGCGACTCCAGCCAGCGCGTCAGCACGAAAACCACCGTCGCGAACAGCAGGAAGCCCGCCGCGATCGTCTTCATGCCGCGCACGCCGCGGGCCTTCTCCAGGTCCGAGGTCGTCCACGAGACGGTGGCACCGGAGGCGTGTTGGTCCATGGCGGCCATTGTGGGACGACGCTTGGCCCGGCGCTGGGGAAGACAAGCCGGTGGCGGGCACACCGACCGTTCGGCTCCCCGGAACCGGCGTCTTCGGGATTGTCCAAAAGCGATCGGACACACCCCTTCAGCCGGTCGCATATCGGCGGTAATGCACCGAAGTTCGATCGGCGCGGCGGGCCAGGCAACCGGTACGCTCGGAGCGTCGTACGGGCCGGTACGCACGGGCGGGAGAAGTAAGCGATGACGCAGCAAGGCTCCGAGCCTTGGCGCTTGCCACGCGGCGACGAGGTCGAGACCCACGAGTCCCAGCGCGTCGACACCACGACCGCCCACCCCGCCCGGATGTACGACTATTACCTCGGCGGAAAGAACAATTTCGCCGTCGACCGCGCCGCCGCCGACCTCATCCTGGACGCCGCCCCCGAGGCGCGGACGGTCGCGCGCGCGGGGCGCGACTTCCTGGCCCGGGCGGTGCGCTTCACCGCCGGGCGACTCGGCATCCGGCAGTACCTCGACGTCGGCACCGGGATCCCGGCCGACGGCAACGTCCACGAGGTCGCGCAGGCGGTGATCCCCGAGTCCCGCGTCGTCTACCTCGACAACGACCCGATCGTGCTCGCCCACGCGCGGGCGCTCGTCTCCGGCGACCCGCGCGGACGCATCGCGACAGGGCAGGCCGACCTGCGCGAACCGGAGGCGGTCCTGACGGCACCCGCGGTCCGCGAGTCACTCGACTTCACACAGCCCGTGGCCGTCGTCCTCGGCATGGTCCTGCACTTCATCCGCGACAGCGAGGACCCGGCGGGCCTCGTGGCGCGGCTGTGCGCCCCGCTCGCCCCCGGCAGCGCACTGATCGTCAGTCACATCACCTACAGATCCGACGCGTTGAAGAAATTCGCGGAAGAGGTCTACGACCGTGCCAGCGCGCCCGTCGTGCCGCGTACGCACGAGGAGGTCGCCGCGCTGCTGGCCGGCCTCGCACCGGTCGACCCCGGGCTGGTCCGTGCCACGCTCTGGCGGCCCGAGCCGGGCACACCGGCCCCGACACCCGAGGAACTCGTGAACACCACCGTCTTCGGCGCGGTCGCACTCAAGCACTGACCCCCGGTCGTCGGCCGCCCGCCCCGCGCCTGGGCCGACCACCGATCCCGCGCCCGCCGCCCGCACGCCGCGCATCCCCGACCCGCTCCGAAGTGGCCCAGAGCCAGCGGAAGTTCGGCGCGACACACAAGTCACACACACGTGCCGCCACGGCGGTGTGAGCGCCGGAGAAACGGGGATCACCCATGCGGTAGTCCGTCCTCCGGATCGCCCGCGGTGATTTTCGGCCATGTCCCGGCAACGACCGATCCACCGCCGGTTTCCGTGCTACGCATGGCTGGTGGGCGATCTGAACCACCCCACACGGGCACAGCACGGCTCCGGAGGAGCGATGGACGACAGCGCGGCGGCCATGGAGGCCGCGCCGCGGCACGAGACACCCCCGGGCCTCGGAACTCTCGGATCCGCCGCCCGGAACACCCTCGGCGCCCCGCCGGGCTGAACTCCCGCCGCCGCGCCGCCACCGCCGCCGCCACGCGGACCGAGGCGCCGCCGCGCCGCGCGCCGTCAGGTGAGCGCGCCGGGCGCGCCATCCGCACACCGTGCCGACAAGCCCATCTCAGGGGGAAACCATGGGCAATCCGCTGGAACCAGCCAAACTGCGCGTACGCCTCCCGGTCGCCCGACCGCCGCTCGACATCGGGGCGCCGTCCTTCACGCTGGACGGACCCCTGCGCGGCAGCAGGGTCGGGCTCCGCTACGCCGCCTCCACGGCGTCCTGGGCGCTCATCGTCGAGGAATGGCAGCGGTTCCTGCGCGACGACGGCGCCGAGCCGCACGTCCTGCTCGCGAAGGGCCGTCCCGGTGCCCGCGACCGGATCCGCCGGGACGTCAGAAACTGGGCGCGGCGCGTCGACTGCGGGGTCTCCGGGCTCGGCACCTGCGGCGCGCTGACGTCCGACAGCGTCGACGACGCCGTGGCCCTGGAACGCCTGCGCCGCCCGGCGGTCGTCGCGGTCTGCCGCGAATTCGAGGCGCACGCACGCAACATGGCGTCGTTCCTCGGCCACCCCAGCCTCAAGGTCCTCGTGCTGCCCTACCCCGTCGAAGGCCTCGACGCCGACGAACTGCGCCGGATCGCCGCCGAGTACTACCCGAGATTCGTCGAACTCCTGGGAGCCACACGGTGAGTGCCGGAACCGCCAAGCCGCGCGACAGCGGCGCGAAGACCGGCACCGACGAGGCCCGGGACGCCGCACGCGCCACCACGCGCGACACGGAGCGCGACGGAGGCCGCGCCAACACCCGCCCCGACAAAGGGCGCAGGCACCTCGGCCTGGCCGGTGCGGCGCTGCGCAGCGTGGCCCTCGGGCCGTCGTACGAACTGACCGCCGAGATCCTGGAGGTCGACGACGACGGCGGCTCCTCGCTCTACGAGGCATCGCTGCACGGCGGTTGGGGCGACGGCGCGCCGGTCCTGCCCGCCACCGACGAATACGTGCACGCGCTGCTCGCCGCGACCCCGTACCGCGGCGACCGCGTACTCGGCGCCCTGCCACCGCGATTCGGCCTGGCGACCGTCGAACTCGTCGCCATCAACGCGGCGTTGGCCGGTGTCGAACCACGGGCCTTCCCGTATGTCGTCGCCGCCCTCGAAGCGCTCCTGGTGCCCGAGTGGAACGCCGCGGAACTGACCACCGCGACCCCCGACGCCTGCCCGATCGTCATCGTCAACGGCCCCGCGCGCGACGCGTACGGGATCGACTACCGGGCGGGCTGCCTCGGCGGCGCGGCCGGCCGCGGCTCCATGACGATCGGCCGGGCGGTCGCCCTGTGCCTGCGCAACATCGGTGGCCGCCGCCCGGGCGAGACCCCGTACACCGTCTTCGGGCAGCCCACCCGATTCGGCCTGTGCTTCGGCGAGTACGAGGGGTACGCCCCGTGGCCGTCGCTCGCCGAGCGCCGCGGCTTCGCCTCACACGCCGAGGTGGTCACCGTGCACGGCGGCCAGGGCGTCTTCCCGTTCGCGGACATCGCCGCCGACGACCCGCAGGAGCTGGCCCGGGCGATCGCGAAGACGACGGTCGGCGCACTCGCCGAACGGTTCGTCGAACCGGCGGGCGAGCGCGGGCAGATCGTGCTGCTCCTCAACCCCGAGTGGGCCTGGCGCCTCGGTGCGGCGTTCCGGTCCGCCGAGGACTTCCAGGCCCGCGTCTGGCAGCACGCGTGGCGGCCGATCGACGCCTTCGACCCGGCGCACGCCGAGGTCCTGGGCGCCGAGGGGCGCGTCGACGCCCGGGGACGCGTGCCGTTGGCCGCCGGACCCGACCAGTTCGTGCCGGTCGTGTGCGGCGGCCTGGGCAACCTGCACGGCGCCGCCTTGACCACGTCGGTGCCGAGCGCGATGCAAAGCACCGCCGTGGTCCGCTAGTTCGGCCCCCCGGCACCGGCTACGTGCCGCGCGGGTCCCCCGAGGACTTGCGCCGGTCGCCGACCACCAGGGCCAGGACGACCAGCCCCGCGAGGCCGAACACCAGGGACACTCCCGGGAGTACGAGGCCCATGACCGGGTTCTGCAGATCGCGCCACTCGCTGTCGAAGAGCCGGTAGACCGCGAGCCCGGCGGAGGTCAGGCCCACGAGGACGATGACCGCGTACCACACCCCGGCGCTCGCCTGCCGCTTGGCGGGAGCGGGGGCTTCGCGCGGGGTGTCGCCGTACGGCGGGGCAGGGGGCTGCGGCGGGCCCGCGGGGGCGGCCGGGGCGGCGCCGCGGGCGTCCTCGGCGGGCGGTCCGGCGGGACTCCACCGCGGTGCCACCACGGTCGGCGCGGCCTCGGCCGGGCGCGGCGGTGCGGACGGTGCGGATGAGGTGGATGGGGCGGGCGATACCGGGCGCGCCGGAGCGTCCGCGGGCCGTGCGGGCGCCGCGACCTCCGTCGGCGTCGACGCGGCGGCGGGCGCCGCGGGAGTTTGGGGCGCCGCGGGCTGCGGCGTGCGGGGCTTGAGGAGTTGCGCTTCGTCCAACGGCTTCCGGACCACGACCGTCGGGGCCGCCGGGGCGGGCTTCTCGGCCGCGGGTACAGGAGCGGTCACGTCCTCGTCGGCCGTCGCGGCCACCGCGACGCCCACGCCCACCTCGACGGTCTCCTCGTTGCCGTCGTCCTCGCCCACGGCGTCCCCGGTGTCGGCCGGTGTTCCCGGCACGGCCGCCGCGGGCTTGCGGGGCCCGGGAGTTCCGCCGCCGCGCGGCCCGCCGGCCGCCGCGGACTTCTCCGACGGTGTCTCGTCGGCCCCGTCCTCCGCCCGCGCGGCGGCCTGAGACCGGGCGGGTTTCGCCGCCGGCTTCGGCGGCCTGACCCGCGCCGCCGCGTCCACGGCCGCCGCGACGTCCGTCGGCAGCCACGCCGTTCCCGCCGCGTCGTCGCCGTCGAACAACTCGGCGAGTTCGGCCGCGGTCGGCCGTGAGTCCGGGCGGCGCGCGAAACACCGCGTCAGCAGAGCCGCCAACTCCTCCGGCACGCCGTCCAGTTCGGGGGTGGTGCGCAGCACCCGCTGGGCCAGCTCCGCCGCGTCGACGTCGCCGTACGGGGCGACGCCGGCCGCCTGGCACACCACTCCCGCCAGGGCGAAGACGTCCGTCGCCGGGGTGACCGCGCCGCCGGTCGCCTGCTCGGGCGCCGGGAGCGCCGCCGAGGCGTCCGCGCCCAGAAGCGCCGTCAGCCCCAAGTCGGTGATCTGGGGGCCGGTCCGCGTCAGCATCACGGTGCCCGCCGCCAGGCCCTGGTGCACGACCTTCGCGGCGTGCACGGCCACCAGCGCCCGGGACAGCGCCGCCCCCAGCGCCCGGAGCGCCTTCTCGGGCAGCGGGCCGTGCGCGCGGACCGCCTCCTCCAGCGTGATGCCGGGGGCGTACTCGGCGACCAGCCACGGCGGAGTGGCGTCCGGGTCGGCGTCGAGCACGTGCGCCAGGTGCGGGCCGTCGATGCGGCGCACCGCCTCGATGGTCTTCCGGAAGCGCTCCACGAACCGTTTGTCGGCCGCGAGGTCCGGGCGCACGAGGCGCACCGTCACCGCACCGCCGTCCCGGGACTTGCCCAGAAAGACCGTGCCGAGCCTTCCGTTCCCGTCGAGCCGTGCGGACAGGCGGTACCGACCCACAGCCCCCGGGTCGCCCGGCTTCAGCGCTTCCATTGCTGGCCCCTCCGCATGTTCGCCGACACACCGTCACAAAGGCCGCTCCGCATACTGCGCGACACCGCGAAAAGCCCGCGAATACGCAGGTGAACGCCTGTGAATGTGCCGCAGCCTACCGCTGAGACCCACCCGTGGTGCGGCAAGAGCCGCTGTCCGGCGAGCTGTTCCCGGGCTGTGACGGGCGGAATACCCGGTGTTTCGACCGGCCTCCGCGCCGGACGCCGGGCGCTCCGAGGCGGGTGAACCGGTGTGCCTGCGGTGATGTGTGGGGCCAGTGTGACCGGTGGCTCTCCGTGCCCGAAATCTCACAACAGTCGCCCGGGGGACGTGAGATGGTTCGCCCGGTCACGCTCCGTGCCCACGCGTACCGGGACTTCGCGGACGGCTCCAAGTGGTCCCGTACGGTGCCACCCCGTAGCGTTGACCGGAGGCGGGCTGCGGCGATGCGGTCCGCGCGCGGGATCCGGCTCGGCAGGGATAGCGGAGCGTCCGACCGGGCATCACCCGGGTGTGGCAAGGGGTCACGTGATGCGTCTCACGGTTTGAAACCCGAGGTGGGAGCCGGTTGCGGCGCGAGTCGGTGCGCCTGCTATTCGTACTGGTGCACACATGTCACGAACAGCCGGAACCGCCGGACACGATCCGGGCAGGTGTCGGAGCCTGAGCCGAGAAGTAGGGGACCCAGCCATGAGCGGAGACTCGGTAGTACTGCGCTATCAGGGAAACGAGCACACCTACCCGGTGGTCGAGGGGACCATCGGCGACAATGCCATCGATGTCGGCAAGCTACGGGCCGAAACAGGGCTCGTGACGTTCGACGGCGGCTTCGTCAACACCGCCGCGTGTAAATCCGCGATCACCTTCATCGACGGCGAAGAAGGCATCCTCCGGTACCGCGGATACCCGATCGAGCAGTTGGCCGAGCAAGGCAGCTTCCTGGAGACCGCGTACCTGCTCATCTACGGCGAGCTGCCGAACGCCACGCAGCTCGACGCGTGGCGGGACGAGATCACCAAGCACACGCTGCTGCACGAGGACGTCAAGCGCTTCTACGACGGATTCCCGCGCGACGCGCACCCGATGGCGATGCTGTCGTCCGTCGTGAGCGCGCTCTCGACCTTCTACCAGGACAGCCACGACCCGTTCGACGAGCGCCAGGTCCACATCTCGACCATAAGGCTGCTCGCCAAACTCCCGACCATCGCGGCGTACGCGTACAAGAAGTCGGTCGGCCAGGCGCTCCTGTACCCGGACAACGCGCTCGACTACGTGCAGAACTTCCTGCGCCTGACGTTCGCGGTGCCGTCCGAGGAGTACAAGGCCGACCCGGTCATCGTCTCGGCGCTCGACAAGCTGCTGATCCTGCACGCGGACCACGAGCAGAACTGCTCGACCTCCACCGTGCGCATGGTCGGCTCCAGCCACGCCAACCTCTTCGCGTCGATCTCGGCGGGCATCAACGCCCTGTGGGGCCCGCTGCACGGCGGTGCGAACCAGTCGGTGCTGGAGATGCTCGACGGCATCAAGGCCGACGGCGGCGACGTCGGCGCGTTCGTGCGCAAGGTCAAGAACCGCGAGGACGGCGTGCGCCTGATGGGCTTCGGGCACCGCGTCTACAAGAACCACGACCCGCGCGCCCGCATCATCAAGAAGGCCGCGGACGACGTCCTCAGCCGGCTCGGCAAGCGCGACGAGCTGCTGGACATCGCCCTGCAGCTGGAGGAAGTCGCCCTGTCGGACGACTACTTCGTGTCGCGCAAGCTCTACCCGAACGTCGACTTCTACACCGGCCTCATCTACCGCGCGATGGGCTTCCCGACGTCGATGTTCACGGTGTTGTTCGCGCTCGGCCGGCTGCCCGGCTGGATCGCGCACTGGCGCGAGATGATCGCCGACCCGGCGTCGAAGATCGGGCGCCCGCGCCAGGTCTACACCGGTGTGCCGATCCGCGACTACGTGCCGCTCGGCGCGCGCTGACCCGCGCGGCGGCGGGGGCGGGTGTCCGACGCCGCCGCGACCCGCACGATGAACGGCCGACCGGGACTCGGTGAGTCCCGGCCGGCCGTTCGCGTCTCACCGCGGCCCGTACCGCGCGGACGCGGGTGTCACGCGCCGTGCGCGGTCTGCGGGGCACCGCCGGTCGCGGCGTCCATGACATACAGGTGCCGGTCGCCGCTGCCGACGAAGACCAGGCCGTCCGCGACGATCGGGGAGGTCACCCGGCCCCCGGTGGTGAACTTCCAGCGCGGCTCGCCGGTGGTCGCGACCGCGACCACCGTGTGGTCGCTGCTGCCCGCGTAGACCGTGTTGCCGGCGACCACCGGCGACGTCACCCACCCGTCGGTGCTGTAGCGCCACACCGTGCGCGTGGTGTGCACGTCGACGGCGTACAGGCCCCCGTCGCCGCTGCCGAAGAACGACACACCCCCGGCCGCCGCCGGCTGCGCCACCGGGCCCTGGGCGGCGAACCAGCCCCGAAGCGTGCCCGTCGCGGCGTCCAGCAGGTAGAGGTAGTGGTCGGTGCTGCCGACGTGTACGACACCGGCCGACACGGTCGGGGCCGAGACCCAGCCTCCGGTCTGGTAGCGCCAGCGGGCCCAGCCGGACGCGGCGTCCACCGCGTACACGCACCGGTCGCTGCTGCCGAAGTAGACCGTGCCGTCGACGACGGTCGGCGTGGTCGCCCAGCCGTGCGTCTGGTGCCGCCACAGGCAGCGCCCGGTCGCGGCGTCGACCGCGTACACCGCGTTGTCGCTGCTGCCGAAGTAGACGACGCCGCCGACGACCACCGGGGCCGCGACGACCTCGCCGTTGGTCGGGAAGCTCCAACGCCACTGACGGCTCGTCAGCTCCAGGGCGTAGAGGTGGTTGTCCTGGCTGCTCAGATACATCATGTCGCCCTCGACCGCGGGCGGATGCGACCATCCGCTGCTGTCGAAACGCCATTCGCGGGTGGCGAGATGCAGCGTGTGCAGGCCGTTGTCCTTGCTGTGCACGTGGACGCGCGACGTACGCGCGCCGCCCGCGCGCACCGGCGGCGCCACGATCTCGGCGGTCGCCGCGAACCGCCACGGCTGCCCGACGGCCGCGTCCATCGGGCCGGTCGGGGTGCGCGGCGTCGGCGGGTGCGGGCGCGGTGCGTCGGACGGGTCGGCGACATAGGTCGGTGCGGCGGGCGGCGGGGGTTTGCGGAACGCCAGCTCGGTCGGTATGGCGCCGACCGGGGTGGCCGCCGGTGCGCCGCCCGGTCGCGGGTTCGCGTTCGGCTGCGACGGGGGCGGAGGAGCGTGCTGCGGGTAGGCCGTGGGCGGCGGCTGCTGCGCGTACGCCGGTCCGTGTCCCGGCGACGGGGCGGGGGTCGCCCCGGGACCCGACTGGCCCGGCGGCGGGCCGTAGGCGGGCGGTCGGCCTCCGGGCGCGGATTGGCCGGGCGGCGGGCCGTACGCGGGCTGCCCGCCGGGCCGCTGCCGCGGCGGAGGCGGGTGGTGGGGGGCCTGCTGCTGGGGCACCTGCTGCGGCGGTGCGTGCGCGGCGGCGTGCTGCGGCTGCGGCCGGACGGGGGGTTGGCCGCCCGGGCGGCTCGCGGGCTGCCCGTGGGGCTGCCCGGATACGGGAGGGCCGGACGGTTGCGGGGACGCCGCCCCGGCGTTCGGCGGCGCGGCCGAAGGCCGAGGGCCGGCCCCGTGCCCCGGCGCGGCGTCCGCGGGGCTCGCCTGGCCGTTCTGCCCGTCGTTGCGCATCTGGGCGGGGAGTTTGCCCCAGTCGTCGTCGCTGAGGCCGTCGGAGGGCTCCTCCTCGGGGGACGGCTCCGGCTCCGCCTCACGCACCGGCGGCGTGCGCTGGCCGGCCGGACGGTACTGGCGTTCGAACCGCTCCACCATCGCCGCCGCGGCCTCGGGCAGCCGGTTGTCGGAGTCGGAGTAGCCGCTCTGCGCGTCCAGCACCGGCGCGAGCCGGGTCAGCAGATCGGTGGGGCTCGGCCGGTGTTCCGGCGCCCGCTGCATACACGAGCCGATCAGGTCGTGCAGGCCGTCGGGCAGCCCGGTGAGGTCCGCGGCCCCCGTCACCAGGCGCAACAGCGCCTCGGCGGGCTTGCGGTCGGGGTACGGGGAGTGCGCGGTCGCCGCGTACACCAGCGTCGCGCCGAGGGAGAAGACATCGCTCGCGGGAGTGATGTCGCGGACGCCCTGGGCCTGTTCGGGAGACATGTAGGCGGGCGTGCCGACCGCGACACCGGTCATCGTGAGGGAACCGAAGTCCGCCGCGCGGGAGATGCCGAAGTCGATCACCTTGGGCCCGTCGCCGGCCACCAGCACGTTGGACGGCTTCAGGTCGCGGTGGACAAGGCCTGCCGCGTGCACGGACTCCAGGGCCTCGGCGATCCCGGCCGCGAGCCACTGCACGGCGCTCGCGGGAAGGGGGCCGCAGGCGCGGACGAGCGTCTCCAGGGACGGAGCGGGAACGTACGCGGTGGCCAGCCACGGGACCGCGGCGTCGGGATCGGCGTTGACGACGGCGGCGGTGAAGACGCCGCTCACCCGCCGGGCCGCGGCGACCTCCTGGGCGAACCGGGCGCGGAACCCCGGGTCGCCGCCCAGCTCGGACCGGATCGTCTTGATGGCGACCAACCGCCCGAACGGCGAACGGCCGAGGTAGATGCGGCCCATGCCGCCGGCGCCCAGGCGCCCCAGGACCGTGTAGGGCCCGATCCGGGACGGGTCGCCCTTGGCAAGGGGTTCGCCCGGCCACTCGTGTTCGGTCACAATTCCCCCGATTTCTCCCCCACCACCGCCCATCATCCCCGCCGGTTCCTCGCTGCGACAGATCTGGCGCCGGCTCGGTGGGCCGACGGTCGTGCAGTCACCGGGGACGCGGATCGCCGCGTCCGGAATCCCCCTGCTGCCTGTGGCAGAGTACCGGCCCGACGACGCGGGCGCCCACGGTGTTCCCTCGACGGCGGCGGGTGTCGCGGAACCTTTCACTGCGTTGAGACGCGCGGGACCGGAACCGGGTTCCAGGAACAACCGGCGGACCCGGGCGCACCCGAAACGGCCCCGAAGAACGGGCGGTACCCCCCAAACCGGCGGGCCGTGCGCGCGACGCGTCGTGCGCCGGTCGCGCGCGCCGTGGACGTCACGGTCGACGGGGTGGACGCCGTTGCCCGGGACGGCCGCCGCGCCCGGTCCGGGGCGTCGCCCACGCCGCCCGTCCCCGTGCCCGGCCTGGGTGTTCACCTCCCCGGGAGGGCCGCGAAGTGCCGCATTAAGGCTCCCCGGGCACCGCCGTCCAAGTACGGTGCCCGGGTGACTGTGTCCTTACGTGACAGGGTGTCAGCACGCGACAGGGCGTCGGCGGACGCGAGACGGTCAGTGCGTGACGGCGCTCGGGTCGACCCGGACGTCCTCCTTGCGGATCCGCACCAGGGCGAACGCGATGAGCGACGACGCGAACACCATGATCGACGCCGCGAGGATCGCGGTCGTCCACCCGCTCGCCGACGCGTGCGCGATCACCGCCGACGTCGGTTCGCCGACCTTCGCCACCTCGTCGTCGAACGCGCTCTTCGCGGCCGACGTCGAGATGGTCGCCAGCACGGCGAGACCGATCGTGCCGCCTATCTGCTGGGTCACGTTCAGCACCGCGGATCCGATGCCCGAGTCCTCGGCGGCGATGCCGGCGGTCGCGGTCGACATGATCGACACGAACACCGCACCCATACCGAGGCCCATCAGCACGACGCCCGGCAGGATGCCGCTCCAGTAGTTCGAGTCGGTCTCCAGGAACGACAGCCACAGCAGACCGGCACCGGCCACCAGCGGCCCCGCGATCAGGAACGGGCGCGGCCCGCGCGTGGTGATGAGCCGCGAGGTCATCTGGGCGGACGTGATGATGCCCGCGGTCAGCGGCAGGTACGCGGTACCCGCGAGGACCGGCGACAGGTCCATCAGGTCCGGGTTCTGCATGAACAGCGTCAGGAAGAAGAAGGTGGCCATCATGCCGGCCCCGGAGAGCATCATGACGAGGTAGCCGCCGGTGCGCGTGCTGTTGGCGAACATCCGCAGCGGCAGCAGCGGTTGGCGCGTGCGCAACTCGATGGTGACGAAGGCGCCGATGAACACCACGGCCATGGCGAACGCCGTCAACGTGACCGAGTCCGTCCAACTCTCCTCGGCCGCGCGGATGAAGCCGTACACCAGGGCCGACACACCCACCGTCGAGGTGATCGCGCCGGGGATGTCGAAGCGGCCCAGGCCGCGGCCGGAGTCGACGACCTTGTCGGCCGGGAAGACCTTCGGGATGGTCAGCGCCAGACCGACGCCGATCGGGACGTTGACGAACATGACCCAGCGCCAGTTGGCGTATTCGGTCAGGAATCCGCCCGCGAGCAGGCCGACGGCGGCACCCATACCGGAGACCGCGGCGTACACGCCGAGGGCCTTGTTGCGTTCCGCGCCCTCCTTGAAGGTCGTCGTGATGAGCGACAGGACCGCCGGGGCGGTGAACGCACCGCCGACGCCCTGCAGCGCGCGGGCCGCGAGCAGCGTCGCCTCGTTCTGGGCGAAGCCACCGAGGAGACTGGCGATCGTGAAGACCAGCAGGCCCGATATGAACATCCTGCGGCGGCCGAGAAGATCGCCGAGGCGCCCGCCGAGCAGCAGAAGGCCGCCGAAGGTGAGCGTGTACGCGTTCATGACCCAGGTCAGCGAGGCCTCGGAGAACCCGAGTGCCCTGCGGATGTCGGGGAGGGCGATGTTCACGATCGTCGCGTCGAGGACGATCATGAGTTGTGCACCCGCCAGGACGGCCAGCGCGATACCGGGGGAGACCCCGCGGCTCGGCGCTTCGGACGATCCCGTGGTGGGGGCCACCTCGGGAGGTGCCGTGGACATGTGTTCTACCTCGTGGTTTCTGAAGCGTGCGGCGTTGATCGGCGGGAATGCCATGAGGGAGCAGTACGGAGCGTCCCGCGCGGGTGGCTGATCAGTGCGTCCGAACAGTCCGGCCTGACAACGGGTGAAATAGAGGACGGTTCCGTACCCTGTGAGAACAGTAAGCAAAGCCCTTAGAGGACGCAACCGTTTTCTGTACGATGTCGCTCGGAGGTGTGACGGGGATGGTCAAGGAGAAGGCGGGCACGCGGGCCGACGTGCGGGTTGACGTGCACCACGACGCGATCGGCGGGCTCGCGGTCGGCGTCGGATGTGACCACCGCCATCTCCCGCGCCGCCGCGGCGCCGTTCTCGAACAGGCGATTCGCGAAGGTGTGCTGGACGAGTTGGCCGAGCGCGGATACAACGGCCTGACCTTCGAGGGGGTCGCGGCCCGCGCCGGGACGGGGAAGTCGACACTGTACCGCCGCTGGGCCGACAAGCCGACCATGGTCGTCGACTGCCTGTCCGCGGCCATGCCGGCGCCCGACGCCCACTGCCTCCACGGCGATCTGCGCGAGGACCTGGTGACGGTGCTGCACGCCTACGCCTTGGCCTGCGCGGGAGTCGCGGGCGTCGCGCTGCGCGCGGTGTGCGGGGAGGCCCCGCGCTGCCCGGAGCTGGAGCACCTGTGGCGCGAGCGTGTGGCCGAGCCGCGGCTGGAGGTCATCCGCGAGGTGGTCCAGCGCGCCATCGAGCACGGGGAGGCCCGGCCGGGCGCGACCGAGCGTGAGTGCCTGCTGACCGGCCCCGCGATGGTCGGCCAGATCTACATGGCCACCGACGAGGCCCCCACGCTCGACGACGTCGCGCGCGTCGTCGACCACGTGATCATGCCCATGATCGAGGCCCGCGGCTGACCCGCCGCCGCGTTCCCGCACGTCGCCCCGGCCACCCGGCCGGGGCGACGCTTCCGTCCGCGACGCCCTGATCCGCTCGGGCGCGACCCCGCGACCCCGCGACCTCGCGGACCCGGGCGTCCGGGCCGTCCCCGGCACGGTCACCACCCCGGGACGGCCACCTCCGGGTACCGGCGCGACCGGTGCCCCAGCCAACCCCCCAACCCGCCAACCCCCCCAACCCCCCAACCCCCTACGGCTTCGGCGCCTCGGGGAGCGGGTGGCGGAACAACCGCGCGGCATTGGCGTGCGTCAGGAGCCGCAGCTCGTCGGCGGGCAGGTGGCCCCAGGCCTTGGCGATGACCTCCTGGGTGTCGGGCCAGGTGCCGTCACCGTGCGGGTAGTCGGTCTCCAGCATGATGTTCTCGACGCCGATGCGGTGGCGCGTGTCGATGGTCGACGGATCGTCGAGCGTGCAGAACCGGAAGTTCCGCGTCAGAACGTCGGCGGGCCGGATCCCCCACTCCTCGCCGCGTGCGCCGTAGCCGGAGCGGTCCACGATGTTGTCGAGGCGGTCCAGCAGCATCGCGACCCAGCCGATGCCGCCCTCCGACATCGCGATCCGCAGCTCCGGGAAGCGGGCCGGGTACCCGGACCACACCCACTCGGCACACGCCTGAAGCGACAGTTGGCCGAACATCGTCGCCCCGAGTTCGAGCCGCGGGGCACCCGGCGCCATGTCCGCCAGCCCCGACGAGCCGACGTGCAGCGAGACGACGGTGTCGGTCTCCGCGCACGCCTCGATGATCGGGTCCCAGTGCTCGGAGAACAGCGACGGCAGCCCCACGCGGTGCGGGCGCTCGGGCAACGCGACGCTGCGGAAGCCGCGTTCGGCGTTGCGGCGGATCTCGGCGGCGCCCGCCTCGGCGTCGGTGAGGAACGTGATGCCCAGCGGGATGATCCGCTCCGGGTAGGGCCGCCACCACTCCTCGTACAGCCAGTCGTTCCAGGCCCGGGTGACCGCCAGCCCGAGCCCGGGGTCGCTCGCCTGGGAGAAAACCCGGCCGCAGAAGCCGGTGATCTGGGACGGGAAGTTGAGCGACGCCCAGATCCCGGCGAGGTCCATGTCGCGCACCCGCGCGTGGATGTCCCAGCACCCGCGCCGCATGTCCTCGAACCGGGTCGGTTCCAGGGACCGCGTCTCGGGGCGCCGCCCGGCGACGGCGTTCATGCCCACCTGGGTGTACCGCTCGCCGTCGAACTCCCACAGCTGGTGGCCCTTGTCGTCCTCCACGACGCGCGGGGCACGGGGTTGGAACCGGGCCGGCAAGCGGCCTTCGAACATGTCGGGCGGTTCCACGAGGTGATCGTCGACCGAGATCACCGTGTAGTGGACCTCGCGCGGTTCGGGGTCGGGCAGCAGTAACTCGCTCACGGGTGGCACCCCCTGGCCGTCTCGCGAACGGCCTTTTCCGACAAGGAAGTTGACACCGAGTCAGCGCATGGCGCCGAGCCGACAGGGGCCCGCGCCACGAGGTGACGCCGGGTCGCCATGGCACGGGCACCGTAGGCCGCCGGGGCGCGCGACGACAAGGGGATCACGCACGGCTCGTGCCGACCGGCGCGATCGTGCCACCGCGCGGCGCCGGTCTCCGGTCCTGTCCTCCGTGGGGGCGGCGGGCGAGACCGCCGCCCCCACGGAGGACCGGGTCAGTCGTTCTTGTGCAGGTCCGCGTTGAGGGTGCCCCACGACTCGGTGCGGCCGATGCCCTCGACGGCACCGGTCGTCGAGTTGCGGCGGAGCAACAGGCCGTTGCGGCCGGACAGTTCGGCGGCCTTGACGACCGTGCCGTCCTCCAGCGCGACGCGGGTGCCCGCGGTGACGTACAGGCCCGCCTCGACGACGCAGTCGTCGCCGAGCGAGATGCCGATGCCGGCGTTGGCGCCGAGGAGGCACCGCTCGCCCACCGAGATGACCTGCTTGCCGCCGCCGGAGAGGGTGCCCATGATGGACGCGCCGCCGCCGATGTCGCTGTGGTCGCCGACGACGACGCCCGCGCTGATACGGCCCTCCACCATCGACGCGCCGAGCGTTCCGGCGTTGAAGTTGCAGAAGCCCTCGTGCATCACGGTGGTGCCGGAGGCCAGGTGGGCGCCGAGCCGCACGCGCGTGGTGTCCGCGATCCGCACGCCGGACGGGACGACGTACTCCGTCATACGCGGGAACTTGTCGACGCCCGCGACCTCGAACGGCACCCGGGCCGCGCGGGCGCGCAGCCGCGCGGCGGACACGGCGTCCACCGCGACCGGCCCGAGGCTGGTCCACGCGACATTCGGGAGCACGCCGAAGAGACCGTCCAGGTTCGCGCCGTGCGGGCGGACCAGGCGGTGGCTCAGCAGGTGCAGGCGCAGGTACGCGTCGTGCGTGTCGATCGGGGCCTCGGCGAGCGAGCCGATCACGGTGCGGACCGCGACGACCTCGACGCCGCGCAGCTCGTCGGCCCCGAGACCGGCGGCGACGTCCGCGCCGAGGGCGGCGACGGCCTCCTCGGTGCTCAGGCGCACGGTCTCGGCTTTGTCGCCGCCGGACGTCAGTTCGGGGGCGGGGTACCAGGTGTCCAGGACGGTCCCGTCGGCGGCGAGAGTGGCAAGGCCGGCGGCGACGGCACCTGAGGTGGAGGAAGCAGTCTCGATCACCCGGTCTACGTTACGTGAGGACCGCCGCGCGTCGCCGGGCCGCCCATCCCCTGGACGGCCGGGTCCGGCCGCCGGTCCCGGGGACGCCCCGGCGGTCGGCCGGCCCGCGGACCCCCTGCGCGCCGGTCCGCACGCGGTGTGATCCGGCGGCCGTCGCGCGAGGGATTCGGCCGCGCCGGCGAGGCCCCGCAAAGAGTAGAGGGGTCCCTCCACTGCGGTCATGGGCCCCGCTCCGGCACGCTTTGTCCACGAGCGCCCGCACGCTCGGCGGGGGTTCGTGTCTGCCGTCCGGGGGGCCGGCGGACACGACCGCGCAGCATTCACATCGGCCGAACACCTTTGGAACCACCTGGACAAAATCGAACAGCGAAAACCATGAAATGTCCGGGCCATTCCGGACGAAGTATCGACGAGGCGAGAGGCACGCGTGCGGCAGACGGGGACGCACGCGTGCCGGCAAGGAGATCACCGTGGTCCTCGACCACCCCACGCACCGAGGTCCCAGGAGCGGCACCTCACCCGGGCGCGCCGCCTCGCCGCGCGGTTCCGGGGCGCGCTGGCGGTCGGCGGACACCGTCGTCCCCGGGGCGGCCGGCCACGACGGCTACGACCTGCGGGACTTCTTTCTCGACATCGCGCTCGCCCCGGACGGCACGTTCCTGGGCTCGCACACGACGTACATCATCGACGGCAAGCCCGAGGACGACCCGGCGGACGTCACCCGGTTCCGCTACCGCCGCTCCCACGTGCTGCTCGGCTACGCGTACGGCCACCTCAACCTGCAACGGGGCACGGGCGCGATCACCATCGAGGGCTACGGCCACAGCACGTTGTTATTGGAGGCCAATCGGGCCATCCTCACGCTCCGGCTGCGCGAGTCGGTGATCACGTACTGCCCCGTCCTCTACACCCGCGCGGTCCTGCTGCGGCAGCGCTGAGCGGGTCCTGAACCGCGTCCCGGCGACCGCCGAGGACGTCACCGAGGGCGGTGGAACGGCCCCGAAGGCTTCGGGCCGTCGCCCAGATCGAGGTCCGCGAGCCCTTCGCGGTCGGTCCCCAACTTGGCGTAGACCGCCGTCAGGTGCTTCTGCACCGTCCCGAGCTGCACCCCGAGTTCGCGCGCCACCGCGGAGTTCGACATCCCCCGCACCACCAGCCGCGCCGTCTGCCGCTCCCGCGTCGTCAGGGCCTCGACCCCGGTCCGATAGGCCCGCCGGGGACGCCCGCCCGCGGCCAGCAACTCCGTGCGTGCCCGCTCCGCGAGCCCGTCCGCGCCACACCGCACGGCCGCCTCCAGGCCCTCGGCCAGCCGCGACCGTGCCTCCATGATGTGCTTGGCGCGCCGCAGCGCCGCACCGAACTCCACCAGCGACAACGCGTATTCGTAGCGCGCGGGGGAGTCGGCCAGCCACCGCACCGATTCGCCGAGCTTGGCGAGACCTTCCGCCCCGCCCGTCACCTGCCCGGCCACCCGCAGCGCGTGGCCGAGCGCCGAGGGCGCGCCGAAGACGTACGCCTGCCCCACCGCACGGTTCGCCGCCCGCCGCGCCGCCGCGGCGTCGTGCCCCACCAGCGCGAGGGCGAGGTTCGGCCGCCACGGGCACCACGCCGGATTCGTCGCCCCGCGCGCGTCGAGCAACCGGCCCGCCTCCGCGAAGTCGGCCGCCGCCTCCGCGTATTCGTGCCGGGCCAGACGCAGCTCGCCGCGGACCGTCTGGGGCACGGGGAAGACCACCGCGTTGGGGAACGGCTCACCGAACGAATACGCCCGCGAGACCGCGCCGGCCTCGTCGATCCGGCCGCGCGCGACGAGGATCTGGATCAGTGTCCCGAGCGCGTACCAGCGCGCGGGCGCGTTGGGCCCGAGGCGGTCCGAATACTCCCAGCCCGCGCGGGCCTCCGCCTCCGCCTCGACCAAGCGGCCCTGCCGGTATCTGAGCTGCGCGAAGATCGTCTTGCTGAACGCCAGATGCGTACCGCGCAGGCCGCGCGACTCCAACTCGCGGATCCCGTCGAGAAAGATCTTCTCGGCGCGGTCCGGCTGGTCGCAATACGCGAACGACAGCGCCGACAGGCTCGGGACTTCCAGACTCCAGTCCTCGTCCACCCAGCTCAGCGGCGGATCCAGGGCGCGTTCCGCGTACGCGAGCACCTGCACCGCGGGGTCGCCGCGCACCACGCCGTACCACGCCCGCATGCCCAGCAGGCAGCGCTCGGTGGTGTCCGCTCCGGCCAGCCGCCCGGCCAGCGACCGCAGGCGGCGGGCCCGCGTATGCGCCTCGGTGTCGTCGACCCAGAACAGGGCCCACAGGAAATGCTCGGTCTGCAACCGCAGCCGGGCGCGCGACAGCTTCGTGCGCCGCGCCTCCGCGTCGAGCAGCCGCACGGCCTCCGCCATGCGGTCGTCGTGCGACAGCGCCTTCGCGAGCCGCAGCACGATCACCTGACGGGCCGGATGCTCCGCGGGCGCCCCGGCCAGCGCCGCGTAGAGGTGCTGGATCGCCGCGCGCGGGTCGTGCACGAACGCCGCGAGGCCCAACTCGTGCAGCACCGCGGTGCGTTCCTCGCCGAGCGGCGGCTCGTTGAGGGCGCGCAGCAGGTTCCGGTACGCGGAATCGGGGGCGCCCGCCCGCAGATCCTCGCGCGCCGCCCCGCGCAGCCGCTCGACGACCCACTCGTCACCCGAGGGGTATGTCACCAACAGGTGGGCGGCGGCCCGCGCCTCCGAATGCCCGTCCGCGATCAGCAGCCGCGCGGCGCGTGCGTGCAGCGCCCCGCGCGCCTGCGGCGGTATTCGCCGGTAGACCTCGGTGGCGATGGTCGGGTGCGCGAACTCCAGTTGCTCGTCGCCGGACAGCACGCGCACCGCGCGCAGCCGGTCGGCGGGGGCCACCGCCTCGGCCGGCGCCAGGTCGGCCAGCGCCGCGGCCCGTCCGAGCGTCGCGTCCGCGCCGAGCACGGCGACCGCGCGGGCCAGGCGCACCGCCTCGGGCCCCGTGCGTTCGAGGCGGGCGATCATGCCGCGCCCGACGATCGCCGACGCGAGCCCTTCGAGGTGGCGCGCGTTCGCCGCGTTGGGCTTGATCCGCCGCTCCGCCAGCTCGCCGATCAACTCCTCCACCACGTACGGGTTTCCGTCGGTGGCCGCATGGCACAGCTTGCAGAACGCGTCGTCGGCGGACTGGCCGATCCGCTCGCGGACCATGGCGTCCACGGCGTGCGGCGACAGCGGCGCGAGGTCGTGGCGGCGGGCGCCCGGCGTACCCGCGAGGTCGCCCAGCAGGTCGGCGTTGGGCGTCGGCTCCTCGGGCCGCCGGGCGATGAGCAGCAGCACCGGCATCGACTCGACGACGCGCGCGAACGCCTCCAGCCAGGTGAGTGATTCGCGGTCCGCCCAGTGCGCGTCGTCGACCAGCACCACCACGCGCCCGCGCCGCTGACTGAGCCCGGCCATGAGCCAGTCGAGCGCGTCGCGCACGCCTTGCGGGTCGGGTGGCGTGCCGGGGCCGGACGCCGGGGGTGCCAGCCCGATCGCGGGGGCGACCAGGTCCCACCACCCGCCCAGCAGCTCGTGGCGCTCGGCCTCGTCGTACGCGGCCAGCAGCGGGCGGAACAGCTGCCGGACGACGTGGAACGCGCGCCCTTGCTCGCGCTCGCCGCCCTTGGCCTGCAAGACCGTGCAGTCGTGTGCCGCGGCGGTGCGGCGCGCCACCTCGATGAGCGAGGTCTTCCCGAGGCCCGCGGCACCCTCGAACATGACGACGCCGCCGCGCCGCGGTGCGTCGCACAGGTCGCGGACCAGCCCCTGGATCGCCGCGAGTTCGTGCCGACGCTCGAACAGGGGCTCGTCCGCGGGGTTGTACGCGGCTTCGGCCGCAGGGCTCACGACTACTCCAACTCCTCCGGGCTTTGGCCGAGCATCAGGGGCGGCGGAAGCTGGCCCATGGCGACGAGTTCAGCACGGGCCGCCTCCGCCAACGCGTCGGCACCGCAGCCGACCGCGACGGTCAGCCCCTCGAACAACGGGTCCACCGCATCGCGGTCGCCGAACTCCCGACGCAACACCATGCCGTACTCGACCAGGGTCAAGGCGTATTCGTAGCGGGCGTCGGAGTGTTCGAGCCACATGAGGGCGTCCTCGATCTTCGCGATGCCCTTCTGCCCGCCTTCCAACCTGCCGGCGACCCGCAGCGCCTGCCCCATCGCGGACGGGGCGCCGAACCGGTACGCGCGGCGCAGCGCCTCGCTGGCCTGCTCGTACGCGGCCTCCGGATCACGCGTCGCGAGGGCCTTGGCGAGATGGATCCGCCACGGGCACCAGGCCGGGTTCGTCACGCCGCGCCGCTCCAACTTGTGCCCGGCTTCCTCGAAGTCACTCTCGGCCTCGGGCAGGAGATTCCGCGCCAGCCGCAACTCGCCGCGCACCGCCTGCGGTACGGGGGTGACCACGGTGTTGGGGAACGGCTCGGTGAAGCCGTGTGTCTCGGCGAGTTCGGCGGCCTCGTCGACCCGGCCGCGGGCGATCAGGACCTCCATGAGCACGCTCAGCGGGTACCAGCGGGCCTGGGCCAGCGGACCGAGGCGCAGCGCGAGCCGCAGGCCGGCGCGGCAGTCCTCCTCGGCGAGGGCGAGTTTGCCCTGCCGGTAGCGCACGAACGAGCGCAGCGAGTACGCGTACGACAGGTGCGTGCCGAGCCAGCCGTGCGCCCGCAGTTCGCGGATGCCGTCGGTGAACAGCTCTTCGGCGCGGTCGTTGCGGTCGCAGTACATGTAGGTCAGGGCGAGCAGGCCCGGGATCTCGAAGCCCCACTCCTCGTCGGTCCACGTCAGGCCCGGGCCCCAGGCCTGGTCGGCACTCGCGAGGACCTGCACCATCGGGTCGCCGCGCACCACGCCGTACCACGCGCGCAGCGCGAGCAGGCACCGTTCGGTGCGGTTCTTGCCCTCCAGGCGGACGACGAGGTTCTTCAGGCGGCGGGCGCGTGCGTGGTAGTCGGGATCGTCGACCCACCACACCGCCCACAGGAAGTGCTCGGCCTGGAGCCGCAGTCGGGTGGTGACCGAGTGCACGGCCTGCGCCTCGGCGTCGAGCAGCGCGACCGCCTCGGAGACCCGGTCGACGTAGCCCAGCGCGCGGGACAGGTGCAGCACGATCGCCTCGCGCAGGACGCGGTCGCCCTGGTCGTCGGCGAGTGCCGCGCGCAGGTGGGTGATGGCCTGCTCCGGCGAGCTGACGAACCACGCGCGCCCCAACTCGTATTGCACCGCCGCGCGTTCCTCGCGGCGCGGCGGTTCGTTCATGGCGCGCTGCAGGCAGCGCAGCGCCGAGTGCGGTGCGCCAGCCTTCTTGTCCTGGTCGGCGGCGAGGCGCAGTTGCTCGACGACCCAGGGATCGCCGCAGGGTTCGGTGGCCAGCAGGTGCACCGCGGCGGACCGTGCGTCACGGCCGTCGGCGACCAACAGCCGTGCGGCACGCGCGTGGAGGGCGCTGCGGGCGCTGGGCCGGATGAACTGGTAGACGGCGGTGGCGATCAGCGGGTGGACGAAGCCGAGCACGTCCTCGTTGATGAGTATCGCCGTGGCACGGAGGCGGTCCGCGATGCCACCGACCTCGGTCACGGGGATGTCGGCGAGTGCGGCGACCCGCACCGGGGTCGCGTCGGAGCCGAGGACCGCGACGGCCCGGGCGACCGCGATCGTGGCCTCGCCCATGCCTTCGAGGCGGGCCGCCAGACGCGGGCCGATCTGCTCGGCCGCGATGTCGGCGAGTTGCAGCGCGTGGGCGGAGACGGGCGCGAGGCCGCGGCGGCGGAACTCCTTGAGCGTCGCCCACAGGACGAAGTTGCTGCCGCCGGTCACCTCGCAGCAGCGTTCGACGAACGCGGCGTCGCCGGGCCCGAGCACCGCCTCGACGACGGATGCCACGGCGCCCGGCGAGAGCCGGGCGAGCCGCATGCGGTGCGCCCGGTCGAGCGACGCGAGGTCGCGCAGGAGGTCGTGGACCTCGGTCAGTTCCTCGGTGCGCCGGGCCACCATCAGCAGCACCGGCCATTGTTCGAGCTGGCGGGCGAATCCGGCCAGCCACTGGAGCGACTCCGTGTCGGACCAGTGGGCGTCGTCGACGAGCAGGACGACGGGGCCGTAGCGCTGGGTCAGGCCGGTCATCAGCCAGTCGAGGGCGTCGCGCACACCGAGCGGGTCGGGGCGGGATCCGGCCGCGGCGGGGCACAGGCCGATGGCCGGGGCGATGATGTCGTACCACTCGCCGAGGAGTTCGGCCCGTTCGTCGTCGGAGCAGCGGGCCAGCAGGTTGAAGAACAGCTGCCGGACCACGGAGAAGGACCGCGCCTGCTCGCGCTCGCCGCCCTTGGCCCACAGCACGGTGCAGTGGCGGCTGACGGCGATCCGGCGCGTCTCGTCGAGGATCGTGGTCTTTCCCCAGCCGGCCTCGCTCTCCACTACGAGGAGTTCGCCGGGGAGGGCGGTCTTCCCGCCGGTGCGGGCGTGCTCGCACAGGCGGTCGATGACGGCGCCCACCGCGCCCATTTCCTCGTGGCGTTCGAGCAACCGGGCGCGGGTCGGCAGCATGTCCGCGCCGACGCGCGCGGACACGTCGAGGGAGGCGCCGCCGCGCATGTCGACCGGGCGTGCGCCGTCGACACGCCGCACCAGCGCTCCCGTCGGAAGCGCTTCCGGCGCCTGCCCCGCCGCTGGTCCGGCG
This sequence comes from Yinghuangia sp. ASG 101, assembly GCF_021165735.1. Classification (GTDB taxonomy): domain Bacteria; phylum Actinomycetota; class Actinomycetes; order Streptomycetales; family Streptomycetaceae; genus Yinghuangia. The sequence goes on from NZ_CP088911.1 coordinate 6,071,257, forward strand.
GGTCGCTGGTCGGGTCGACCGGGCGAGCCGTTCGCTTTTGCCATTCCGGCACCTTCCCCACGAGGGTGCACGCGCCGTCCGATGCCGGTCGGCGGGACACGTTTGCACGTCCCATCCTGGCCTATGAAGGTCACCCGATGTGCCCGCCTTGACACAGAAGTCCTCCGGGAAAGTGGAGATCCGGCCTTCTCCCGTGCACAACCGGGCAGTTCGGCGGCATTCGGTTCCGTTGTCGGACGATCGTTCGAGGGCGGTTTTCGGCCGGATCCGGCCGGGCGGTTTGGTCGTTGAGTGTGTTTCGTAGGTTTCCTACCCAAGATGCCTGGAAATGACCGAAATTGATAGTGTGCTCGTACAACCGTCATACTTGACGGATCATCAACTCCCGCTTCCAATAAAGCCGTCGCCGAGGACGCACCGCCGCACTCGGCAGGGAAGGGGGCGACGGCATGGCACCGGGAGCGAGGGCGCACCGGAACACCGCACGGTGGGTGCCCGCCGGGATCGTGCGCTGTCACATGATCGAATATGGCATCACGGACGACCGGTTGGCCACCGTTGCCGCCACCATCCCCAGCAGCGCGTTTGGAACGGATCGGATCGGATCAGAACAGATCGGAACGGAAAGGCCTTGACGGTGCTCGAACCCCAGACAGGCATACCCCTGCACCCGGTCGACACCCCGCCCGCGGCACCCCGGCGGGACGGCGCCGACGGCGCGTTGCGCTATCAGCGCTGCACTCACTGCGGGACGGCGAACTTCACGCCGACCGAGTTGTGCCGGGGGTGCGCGTCCCGCTCACTGGAGTGGCGGGCCAGCGCGGGACTGGGGACCGTGCACAGCTGGACGGAGGTGCACCGCCCGGCGGCACCGCCCGGCGCGGCCACGCCGTACGCGGTGGCGATAGTCGACCTTGACGACGGCTACCGCATGCTCACCAACCTGATCGGGATCGAGTCCCACCCGGTACGCGAGGGCCTGCGCGTGCGCATCGACCCCCACGGCGCCGGCGGCGAGCACGTACTGCCCTACTTCCGCCCGCAGTTCCCGCCTCCCGTCCCACCCTCCGGCGACGCCGCCTCCCGTCCCGCCCCGGGAGGATTCCCCCTCGGCTGATGCCTTCGCGGTGGATCCGGGTAACACTGCATGCGGACCCCGGGCCGCACCCGCCCGGGCGAGGATGCGGAGGTTCCACCATGGACACCACGTCGGTCGCCGCGCTGGCCACCGCGGTCGTGGGGCTTTCCGCCTGCACGTGGACGTTCCTGCACGGCCGGCGCCAGAACCGGATGACGGCGTGTGTGCTGGCGTCGATCGTGGTGTGCCTGGCGCTGGTCTTCCTGTCGATCGGCCGCGGCGGCCTCGCGGCCCTGGACACCGCACTGGTGATCGGCGCCCTCGGACCGCTGATCACCATCGTGGTCGCGGTACGCGGCCGAGGCCTCGGCAACCGGGAGCCGCGGCCCCCGTCCGAGCCCGCACCCGCCCCGGAGCCGAACCGTGCCGGCGCCGCCCGACGCCGCCACGCCCGCTGAAGCGCCCCGCACGCCCCCGCGACCCCAACCCAACCGCCTCGTGCCCGACAACCGGCACAGCTTCTCCTGGCACCGGCGCGCCGGTGCCCGACGCGTCGGCTCCTCGCCCGGCCGCATGTTCGCCGCGCCCCGCGACCCGGCACGCCCGGCTCTCGCGCCCGCCCGCGTCCGCCGGTCCGGCTCCTCAGCCGGTGCCCGGGCGCCGCATGGAGAAGGCGACGCAGAGCCAGACCACGCCGGCGGTCGCCGCGAGTGTCACCAAGACCATGGTGAAGAGCAGGAAGAACGGCGTCCCCACCGTGAGGACTGCCGCGAGGAGGACGCTCACCACCGCGGTCAGTATCCACACCCGGCGCCGGTCGCCCAGCGGGTCGTCGTCCGCGTGCCGGGCCCGCTCGCGCGGCTCCTCCTCGGAGGCGTCCGAGCGCGCGGCCGGTTCCGGGGCCCGCGCCGGGGTCTCATCCGCCGGGGCGTTCCGCACGACCGGCGGCTCGGTGTCCTCGACGATGTCGGCGGCGTCGGTGATCCGCCCGTCGCGGTCCGTCGCCTCCGGCGGCTCGGGGGCGGCGCGGCCCAAAAGCGAGCGGCGGCGTGCGCCGGGCGGGCGCATCCGGCGCATCGCACGGTCCAGATCCCGGTCCTTGCGCAACTCGCCTTCGATCCTGCTCAGCGCCCGCCTCTCGGCGGGAGTCAGGCGGACGTCGTCCATCCCGATCGCCCCCTCATGCCTCGTCGCATGCGTACCGACCGGGCACGCGGCCGGAAAGCGCGGGCGTCCGCGTCGGTCGTATGTTCAGGATTGCCACGGAAGAACGCCGTGACACCTCACAGCGCCGGGATCCGGCGCCCCGGGTAGGGTGGCGCGGCATGGCCGACCGAACCCCGAGCAGCGCGAGCGAGAAATGACCGGACCTGAGCACGACGCGCCGAAGATCCCCGACGAGTTGCGCGAACTTCGGGACAGCATCGACAACATCGACGCTGCGCTGGTCCACCTGCTGGCGGAGCGGTTCAAGTGCACCAAGCGCGTCGGCGTGCTGAAGGCGGCGTACGACCTCCCGCCCGCCGACCCGAGCCGCGAGGCGGTCCAGATCCACCGTCTGCGCGCCCTCGCGACGAGCGCCAAGCTCGACCCGGACTTCGCGGAGAAGTTCCTCAACTTCCTGATCGCCGAAGTGATTCACCACCACGCCTCGATTCCGCGCGGCTGACGACGACCACCCCGCCGAGACGGCCCGCGTCCGGGGTCTGCTCCCGAACGCTGTCACGCGTTCGCGGGATGCTTCGCGGGAACCCCCGCACCTTGATCCCGAGGCCGGTAGGGTCTCCGGGAAAGCACGGACAGTAGCGGGGCCGTAGGGAGCGCGCATGATGCAGGAAGCGTCGCCGGACCAGGTGATGGTCGAACTTGTGGACGCCGACGGCAACACCATCGGCCTCGCCGAAAAGCTCGCGGCCCATCAGCCACCCGGCCAACTGCACCGCGCTTTCTCCGTCTTCCTGCTCGGTGCCGACGGCGGCCCCGACGCCCGCTCGGTGCTGATGCAACGCCGGGCACTGGGCAAGTACCACTCGCCGGGGCGCTGGTCGAACACCTGCTGCAGCCACCCGTTCCCCGGAGAGCCGCCGGTCGACGCGGTGGTGCGCCGGGTCGGCGAGGAGATCGGCGTCAAGGCGGCGGTCCTGCGGCCTGCCGGGGAGGTCACGTACGACGTCACCGACGAGGTGTCCGGCCTGGTCGAGAAGGAGTACAACCACCTCTTCGTGGGTCGCGTCGGCAGCGGCGTCGACCTCAACCCCGAGGAGGTGGACGACGTCGCGTACGTCCCCCTCGCCGACCTCGACGCCTGGCTCGCCGCCCGCGATCACACCGCGTGGCTCACCACCGTGCTGGCCGCCGCGCGCCCCGCGCTGGAGGAACTGGCCCGGTAGCGGGCTTCCCGCCATGACGGCGGCCGAGAGGCCGGCCCGCCGTGCGGCGGAGAGCCCCGCGCGGCGATCGGCGGCCCTCTCCGGCACCCCACCGAGGCCTGCGAGTGGGCCGGCCCTCCCCGACGGAACACGGTGCCGGGAATCCGCGGCGCCGCCGCGGATACGGGCGCTCCCGGGCCGACGCCTCGCCCACTGTGACCAAACCCTTCGCCAAGAGCGCCGCGAACGCTGGGCAGCGCGTGGTTGTCTTGGTAGAAAAGGGCACCGAAGCAACCCGGAGACGGAAGCTCAGCGCGGAAGGGCGGCAGCGAAGTGATGCACGGGCTCTTTCTCGCGCTTTTCGCGGCGACCATTCTCGCGACCGCGCCCGTCGTCCTCCGCCGTGCCGAATCGGCGGGCTTCAGCCCCCGCCTCGTGCAACAGGGCTGGCGGGCCGCCGCGGGAGGCGCGCTCGCGTCCCTCGCGCTCGCCGTCCCCGTCTTCACCACCGACCTGTGGACCTCGCCGGCCCGCGCGGTCGGCGTGACGCCCGACATCGGCATCGTCGCCGTACCGCTGCCGGTCCAGATCGCCGTCGCGTTGTCCGTGCTGCTCGGCCTGGCGGCCGGCTGGCGGCGCGGGGGCCCGGTGGTCCGCGACTACCGCCGCGCCCTCCGCGTCCAACTGGACCGCCTGGAGAGCAGCAGCCCCGTCCTGGACGAGGTCGAGCGCGGCCACCCGCGCCTGGTCATCGTCGAGGACGCGCAGCCCCGCCTCGTGCTGCTGCCGTCCCGGCCGCCGCGCGTCGAGGTCACCACACGCGCACTCGACCTGCTCCGCCCCGAGGAGCTCAACGCGGTCCTCACCCACATGTCCGGCCACCTGCGCCGCCGCGACGCGTGGTGGATGACGGCATCGGAGACCATGGCCGAGGCCTTCCCGCGCGTGCCGTTCTTCTCCCGCTGGGCCGACCACAGTGCCGCACTCGCCGAGAAGGGCGCGGACGCCGACGTCCGCGGCCCGATCGCGCGATCCAACCTGCGCCGGGCGCTGGCCAAGCTGTCCGGCCCGGGCCAGGCGAACGGGCCGTTCTGCCCGTGCTTCGCCTGGCCCCAGCAGCGCCAACAGGAGCTGACCGCGGTACGCCAGGTCCGCGAGCGGCGTGCCCCCGTCGCCGCGGTCGCCCTGCGCGGCCTCACGATGGCCGCGCTGGTCGTCCCCACGCTCGTGGTGGCCTCGCCGCACTTCGCCTCCATGTGAGATCCGCCGCGGCGTACCGCGCGCGGCCCGCCGGCATGCGGCCTCGCCGACGCCCACGTCCGCGCCGCGGCCCTGAGGCGGGGCGCCGTTGACCTGCCGGCCCGTCTCGCGCCCGTGCGTCGGAGCGGTCCTGCGGCGACCGCCGCGAGAGAGGGCGGGCCACCGTGCGCCGCCGATCCGAAGGTCCCTCCGGCGAGTTGCGGCTCACCCGAGGAGAGCCCCCCGACCCACGGACCGCGCCGTCTCCCTCGACGGGGAGGAACTCTTCTACTCCCACGTCACTCCCACGTCCACTTGCACGGCGGCCCCGCGCCCGTGCGCCAATACCTCCCGGACCCGATCGACCTGATCTGGCAGCGCCGCATCGACCCGGGCAAGGTCTTCGACCTCGAACTCCCGTTGGACGACGCCGCCGAGGCGTACCGGGCGGTTCCCGAGCGCCGGACCGGTTCACGACGGCGCCCGGTCTTCGGCGACCCGCGCGTCCACCGCCGCGAAATCCGGCTCGCGGTGCTCGGCGAAGGCGGCCAGTGCCTCGCGGTTGGCCGGAGCGCCGAGCAGCAGGCGGAACGCCTCGTTCTCGCGTTCGCGCGCCCGGGCGATGCCGTCGCCGATGCCCGCGAGCAGTACCTGTTTGGACGCGACGAGCGACGCGATCGACTTCGCGGCCAGGATCCGCGCGTGGCGCAGCGCCTCGGGCAGCAGCTCATCCGGGGCGACGGCCTTGAGGGCGAGCCCGAGTCGGACGCACTCCTCGGCACCGAACCATTCGGAGCTGAGCAGCACCCACGCGGCCCGCTGCCGGCCGATGAGCGCGGGGAAGGTGTGGCTGCCGGCCGCCTCGGGAGCCACGCCGAGGGACGTGAACGGGCATTTGATGCGGGCGTCGGCGGACATGAACACGAGGTCGGCGAGACCGATCGCGGTGGCCCCGATCCCCAGCGCGAGTCCGTTGATCGCGAGGATCAACGGCTTGGGGAACGCCGCGAGTTGATCGATCAGACCGGGGAAGCCGTGGGTGCCGGACACGGCGTCGCCCGCGTTCCGCCGCGCCATCTCGACGAGGTCGGTGCCCGCCGAGAAGGCGCGGCCCGCGCCGGTGAGGAGCACGACGGCCACGGCGGGATCGGCCGCGGCCTCGATGAGCGCGTCGCACAGCGCGTCGTAGAGCGCCTCGTTGAAGGCGTTCAGCGCCTCGGGGCGGTCGAGGGTGACGATCCGTACGCGGTCGGTGTCCTCGATGCGGATCACGGTGTCCCACTCTCCCTCGTCGCACCTGTGCGCGGACGCCGTCAGGAAACCGCCCGTCATTGACGAAGTCAAGTGTTCCGTACGGCCCAGGCGCGGTGCCCGAGGTGCGTCGATCCGGGTTGTTCACGTGCGCGTAATGGCATGGTCACTGGGGAAGGTCCCCGACTGCGCCGATATGCACCTCTGTAATTGCCATCGGAACGGACCGAGACAGGCGAATCAGGGAGGAGCGATCGTGGAGTTCGACGTCGTCGTGGAGATCCCGGCCGGAAGTCGCAACAAATACGAGCTGGATCGGCAAACCGGTCGCATCAGGCTCGACCGCATGCTGTTCACGTCGACCGCGTACCCGGCGGACTACGGATTCATCTCCGGTGCGCTCGGCGGCGACGGGGACCCGCTGGACGCGCTGGTGCTCCTGGACGAACCGACCTTTCCCGGCTGTCGCGTGCGCTGTCGCGCGCTCGGCATGTTCGTGATGCGCGACGAGAAAGGGCCGGACGAGAAGATCCTGTGCGTCCCCGCGCGCGACCCGCGCCGGACCGCTTTGCGGGAGATCGGCGACGTGCCCGCGCACCAGCGGTCCGAGATCGAGCACTTCTTCGCGGTCTACAAGGAACTGGAGCCGGGGAAGTCGGTCGAGGGCTCGCACTGGGACGGGCGCGGCGAGGCGGAGAAGGAGATCACCGCGGCCCGCGAGCGCGCGGAACGCTCCGGCGGTGCCTGGCCGTACGAGGGCCGCGGCGACCACCCGCCGACCGTGCACCGGTGACCCGCCCGTCGGTCGCGTGAACCGACCCGGCGGCCTCCACGGACGGCGCCCACGCCCTGTCGGCTGACGCCCGCCCGCGATCACGCGATCACGCGGCCACGACCACGCAGCTGCGCAGCCGCGTGGCGTCCGGGCTCCACACGCCCAAGCGATCGTGCGGCCGTGCGATCGCGCGCCGCCCGGGCGGCCGAGGTCGCGCATGCCGTAGGCCGCGTTCCGGGAGCCGTGCGCCGCCGGGTGCGCGACGCGTCCGGGCGGCGTCCCCGGCCCCATGCCCTGATCGCCTGCCCGCCTGCGACCGGGGAGCCGCCCGGTTTCGCGGTCGCGGGCGGGCTCACGTCCGAGGTCGGGAATCAGTCGGACCCGAGGGTGGTTGAAAGATAAACTAAGAGTGCCCCGCCGGCGCACCGTCCTCCGAGGAGCCGTCATGCCCGTCACCCGCCTCAACCACGCCGTGCTGTACGTCCGCGACGTCGCGCGCAGCGAGGCCTTCTATGCCGAAGTCCTCGGCTTCCGCAAGGTCATGGGCTTCCCGGGAGCCGCGTTCCTCCAGGCCTCGGGCAGCACCAACGACCACGACCTCGGCCTGTTCGAGATCGGCTCGGCCGCCGCCGCCTCGGGGGCGGGCCGTTCGTCGGTCGGGCTCTACCATCTGGCCTGGGAGGTCGACACGCTCGACGAGTTGGAGCGCATCGCCCGCGCCCTCGCCGACGCCGACGCGCTGGTGGGGGCCGGCGACCACGGCACCACGAAGGCCCTGTACGCCAAGGACCCCGACGGTCTCGAATTCGAGGTCAGTTGGCTGCTCCCCGCCGACCTCCTCACCGACGAGGTGCTGGCCCAGGCCCGTTCGACGCCCACGCGCCCGCTCGACCTGGCCGGGGAGAAAGCGCGCTACGGCGGGCGGACGAAGGGCGGCATCGGCGTCTCCCTCCCCGCCTGAGCCGAACGCGCGGTTGCCTCCCGAAGTACCAACAGGCCCGCTCGTACTCTCCCTTGAGTAGTAGTCAGTGCGCTCCAGGAGTAGTAGCCCAACGTCTAAATCGACCTTCTGGGAGGACGATTCGCGGCGCGCGGCGCGGGAGACTTTCGGCGTACGGGAGTTCAGGGGCGGCAGGTTGTCACATTCGCGGCGGCGAATCGGTCTTATGACCGAGGACGGAACGCCGGAGCGGGGCTTCGGAGCACGGTTCGCCACTCCACTCGCACCACACGCACCACAGTTGTCGCAGAGACCACGGCCGCTACAGGCGTGGGGCCGCCGGCACGGCCCGCGCCCGTAGCGGCCGTCGGAAGGGGAGATCGATGAGCCGCAACGCTGTCGCCGCGTTCATCCGCTTCGTCGTGTGCGGCGGCGGGATCGGCCTCCTCTCCAGCGGAGCCCTCGTGCTCATGACCGACACGTCGCTCGCGATGTCGATCGCCGTCGCGAACGCGATCGTGACCGTGGTCTCGACACTGCTGTGCAACGAACTGCACAGCCGGATCACCTTCAAGCGGGGCCGCGCGTCGCTGCGCGCCCACGCGGAGTCGACCGGCACCGCGGTGATCGCGTACGTCTTCACCACCACCGCGATGCTGGTCCTGGACGGGGTGGCGCCGCACGCGAGCCCCCTGACCGCGCAGGCCGTCTACCTCTCGGCCTCCGCGCTGGCCGGCATCGGCCGCTTCGTCGTCCTGCACCTGGTCGTGTTCGCGCGCAGGCCCGCCAAGGGATTGCGGGTGGTCGTCCCGAGGACCCCGCAGGTCCCGGCGCCGACGCGCGAACAACTGGTGGCGGCTGCCTGATCACCGCCACGAAGGAGGCCGTCGGCCGCCCCGGGCCACAGGGGCGGCCGACAGCTTTCCGAACGCCGCACGGTTCCCCGGGATCGGTGCCATGCGCGTGATGACGACCCGGATTTCCTACGAGCACACTTACCCGGCGCAGACGCCGCGCCGGGGGCATCTGCGCGACATTCCGTCCTCGGCGTGATGGCATCGAAGATGTGATCACCGCCGCCGTCGCCGCCTTGGCGCTGCTCGTCTCTCCCGTCGCCGCGATCGATGCCCCGGGGGCCGCCGCGCCGCGCGCCCTGGGCTGGGGGACGTGTACGGACACCGCCCGACCGTACGAATGTTCGACCCTGCGCGTCCCGCTGGACTACAGCGACCCCGGGCGCGCCGCGCTCGATCTCCCGCTGATCCGCAGGCCCGCGAGCGACCCCGCCCACCGCATCGGGACGCTGGTGCTGCAGCCCGGCGGGCCGGGCGGCTCGGGCGTCGACTTCCTCCGCGACAACTACGCCGACCTGCCCGAGGAACTGCGCCAACGCTTCGACGTCGTCGGCTTCGACGCGCGCGGGGTGGGCCGCGCGACCCAGGTGCGCTGCTGGGACGACGCCCGGTACTCGCGCGCTGTCGCCGAGGCGGCGGGCATGCCGGGGCCGGACTGGGCGGCCCGGGCGATCACCGAGGCCGAGGACTTCGACGCCGCGTGCGTCGAGAACTCCGGCGCGTACTTGCCCTACCTCGGCACCGGATTCGTGGCCCGCGACATCGATCGGATCCGCGACGCCCTGGGCGAGCAGCAACTCAGCTTCTACGGGCGGTCGTTCGGGACGCTGATCGGCACGGTCTACGCCGACATGTTCCCCGGCCGGGTCCGGGCGATGGCGCTCGACGGCGCCTATGACCCGGTGGCGTACGCGGACCGTCCGTACGCGTTCGACCTCGCCCAGTTCGTCGCGCTCGACGGTGCGGTCGACCGGCTCCTCGACTGGTGCGGCCGGACGCCGGCGCAGTGCGCGTTCGGGAACGGTGACCCGCACGGCGCGTTCGACCGCCTGGTCCGGCAGCTCGACGCGGACCCCGTCGCCCTCCCCGGGGGCGGCACCGCTAACGGCTACACCGTCGTCTACCGGCTGATCTTCAACATCAACGGAGGCCGCGCGGACTGGCCCGACCTGGCCGCCGCCCTCGCCCGCGCCGAGGCACGCGATACGTCGTCCTTCCTGTTGTCACCGCCGTCGTCCGGCTCGTTCGCGTTCCTCACGCCCAATGTCGTGGTCGAGTGCAACGACCGCGTCTACCCGCCCGGTGACGACCTGCTCGCGACCCGGCTCCGGCAGGCGGCGGAGCAGGCCCCGCTGCTCGGGCCCGCGATGGCGTACGGGCCGCCCACGTACGACCACAACCACGCCCCGGCGTGCACCCGCTGGCCCGCGGAGCGCGCGAGCCGGCACGCCGGGCCGTTCCGTGCCCAGGGCTCGGCGCCGCTGCTGGTGCTGGGTACGACCGGCGACCCCGACACGCCGTACCAGGACGCCGTCACCCTCGCCGACACGCTCGACAACGCACAGTTGCTGACCTTCGCGGCGGAGGGGCACACAGCGTTCGGTCGCAGCCGGTGCGCCCGGGACGCCGTCGTGGCCTACTTCGTGGCCGGGACGATGCCGCCGCAGGGCCTCGTGTGCACCGACGAGAAGGAGCCCCGGACCCGCTCCGACGGCGCCCGCGCGGAAGAGCCGGCGGCACCGGGCACGGTGGGCGCCGACGACCACCGCGAGATCATCGGCACCCCGGACCGGTAGTCGGCGCCCCGACCCGGATCGGGGGCCTGACCAGGCACGTCGAGCCGTCGGCGGCGGCCTCGCGGACGCGCCCGCATACTCGGAACATGAGCAATTTCCGCCTTGCCCGTATTTATGACCCACCGAGCCCCGACGACGGTCGGCGGGTGCTGGTCGACCGGCTCTGGCCGCGTGGGGTCAGCAAGGAGAAAGCCGAGTTGGACGACTGGGCGAAGGACGTTGCGCCGTCCGCGGAACTGCGCACCTGGTTCCACGCGGCCGGCGGCCACGAGCGCGACGCCGAATTCGCCGCACGCTATGCCGACGAACTCGACGGCGACGAGCAGCAGGCCGGCCTCGCGAACCTCCGCGCCGCCGCCGACAAGGAGCCCGTGACGCTCCTGAGCGCGGTCAAGGACCCGCCGCACAGCTATTTGTCGGTGCTGTTGGACGCGCTGGAATCCGGCTCGACGCGGTAGCGCGCGGCCACCGGGCCGTCGGGACCGCCCGGGCCGCCCGGGCCGAAACCCGCCGTCGCGTGGGCTCCCGGCCGTGCGTCACGCACGGCACATCACGGCACGATCGGGCGGGCCGCGGCAGGCCGCCCCGTGGAACGGGGCCGCGACGGCGGCAGCGGGCGTACGACACGCCCTGCGCGCGACCGCTCGGGCGCACGGCACGGCCCCGCGCGCCACGCGCGACCGCCCGGGTCGGGATCGGGCCACCATGCGGCGAGTCGGCCCGTCCCCGGGAAGCGCGATTCGCGCGGCCCGCGCCGCTTCGCCCGCGCGATCCGCACAAGCGTGACGCGTTTCACTTTGCCGCCGCCTGTCGGCGCGACCGCCGCCGAGACCGGCGTCTGACCTGGGGTGATCCCGCCCCCGGCAGGCCGTCGGACGGACGGTCCCCTCCCGTGGGCGGCGACTATGACCGGCTTCACGGCGGGTTGCACGGATTCTGGTTAAGGTCGGGCGAGTGCAACGATCTTCCCGCATCGTCCCGTCGGGGCGCGTGGCCGAAAGCGTTCCCGGGGGGCCCGGGGCGCCGCCGCGGTCCGCCCAACTCGTGGTGTGCAACCACGCGACGGCCAGTCGTACGGTGCGGCGCTTCGCCGTCGCGGTGCTCGCGGCATGGCGGCAGCCGGATCTCATCGACGACACGCAGCTGATCGTTTCCGAACTGGTCGGCAACGTGCTCCGGCACACCGATTCCGGCCATGTCGTCGTCTCGCTGCGGCTGCTTCCCGAGGGGGAGTCCCGGGGGGCGCTCCTGGGCACGGTCACCGACTGCTCCGCGAAGCTGCCCGGTATGCGGTGCGCGGACGACCGGGCGGAGGGCGGACGCGGCCTCACGATCGTCGACGCGCTCGCCGGCGAGTGGGGCACCCGGGGCACCGTGGACGGCAAGGAAGTGTGGTTCCGGCTGACCGCCGAGCCCTGCCTGACGCACTGAACCGGGGAGGCACCCCGACGACCCGTTACGTGGCCAGCGCCGCGATGAGGAGGGCCACGTCGTCCTCCGGACCCGCGGGCAGGACGCGCAGCGCCGCGTCCCGCAGCAGGTTCGGCGTCGCGGGCGCGTCGGAGACCGCGGTGTCGAGTACCGCGCGGAGGTCCTTGATCCCGGTGTCGATGTCGTAGCCGCGCCGCTCGACCAGGCCGTCCGAGTACAGCACCACGCACGCGCCCGCCGGAACCGCGCACGACGTCTCGTCGAAGGTGATCCCGCCGATCCCGAGCAACGCGTTAGGAGGGCCGTCGAGCATGCGCGTCGGGGCGCCCGGCACGTGCAGCAGCGGCGGCGGATGCCCGGCACGGGCCCAGGTCAGGACGCCCTCCTTGGTGTCGTACACCGCGTAGACGCAGCTTGCCAGTTCGCCGTCCACCGCGAAGTCGTCCATCAGCGAGTCCACATGCGACAGCAGCGCGGCCGGCGGCAGTCCGAGGCGGGCGACGGCGCGCACCGCGACCCGCAACTGCCCCATCAACGCGGCTGCCTGGAGCCCGTGGCCGGTCACGTCGCCGACCACCAGGGCGACGCGGCCCTCGGGGAGCGGGATGACGTCGTACCAGTCGCCGCCCGCGAGCCGGTCGGTGCGCGCCGGCTGGTAGGCGTACGAGAACGCCAGGCCGTCTATGGTCGGCAGGTTCCGCGGCAGCAGGTGCCGCTGCAGTGTGCGTACGGCCTGGCGCTGCTTCACGTGTGCCTGCGCCTTGTCGATCGACGCCGCCGCGCGCAGGCCCAACTCCTCGGCGGTCTGCACGTCGTCGGCGTCGAAGGCGGGGCTGTCGCCGACCCGCGCGAACATCGCGGCGCCGAGCGCACGGCCGCGCGAGATCAGCGGCGCGACGATCTGGGAGTGCAGCCCCGCCTCGACGAGGTAGCCCCGCAGCGGAGGCGCGTCCGGTCCGGGACGCGTGCCGTTCGTCGGGATCGCCGGCCCGGGGTCGCCCCCGCGCGGGCCCGCGTCGGTGCCGCTCGCCTCGGCGCGCTGGCGGCGCAGCGCGGCGCGGACCTCCGGCGGTACGGCGAATGGACGCGCGTAGTCCTTGGGCGTGACCGACTTCAGTTCCGTGATGTCGGGGTGCAGGACGGCGGCGACCGTGCGCAGAAGAGCGCCGTCCGGAGGGTCGAAGCCGTTCTCCGGCAGCACGCTCAGCGGCACCGGGGTCTCGAAGAGGGCGATCGCCGCGACGTCGGCGAAGGACGGCACGGTCACCAGGGGAAGCTGCTCGGCGCATCCCACGACGTCCTGGCTGAAGCCCATGCGCAGTTCGACCTCGTTGACGAGCGCGAGCCTGGCGCGCACGTGTTCGAGACGGCTCAGCACGCTCTCGTCGCCGGAGATGCTGTTGAGGGTGACGCCGATGCCCCGCAGGCCGTCGTCGCCGCGGATCGGCCAGACCGCCAGCGTGCACAAATACGGCTGGGTGGTGCCGCGCAGGCTGCCGCGGATCACTTGGTGCGACAGGGCCTCGCCGGTCTCCACGAGGCGTAACACCGCCTCCTGGACCTCGGGGTGCGACAGCGGGCCGTCGAGGGTGGCGATCGGCCGGTCGGCCAACTCCTCGGCCGTCGCGCCGTGCAGCTCCGCGAGCGGCCCGTTCACGGTCAGGATCCGCCCGGCGGGGGTGAGGACGCCGAGCCCGAACGGGCACTGCGCGAACAGCGGGTCGGTGGAGATGCCCTGCCACCACGAGGTGTCCCGGGCGTTCGTGCGCCGCCGCGCCGGGCGTCGTGCGGCTCCACCGCCGCGCCGCGGTGCGGCGCCGTCGTCATCCCGCACGTCCCGCACCCCCGGCCGATCCACCGACCGCGGCGGGCCCAACCCCGTTCGAGGCCACTCTTGCATCCATGTTGCGCATCCTTGAGATCGCCGACCCGCGCCGAGCGGTGCCGCCTCCGCCGAGGGATCGGCAGGGGCGGCGCCCACGATTCGCGTGCGGCGCACGTGAATCGCCCGGACGGAACGGCGCGGCCGTGACCGGTCCATTCAAGAGGCAACATCGCGTCACGTCCACCGCCCATGAGAGAAGAAACCCACCAATTCGCCCGCCACGGACGCCAAAAGAACATGAAAAGCGGGTCGCGAGGCGTCGACCGCGCCATACCGAGGGCCCGGCCGCCGTCGGGAAGGGGCGTGGTGGTCGTGTGCGGCCTCGGCGCGGGAAAGTGGCGAACGGGCAGTGGCAGTCGGTGCGTTGCGGCGGTCTGCCAGGTGGTCGATTGCGAGTTGGCTTGAGTATGCACGATGTCGTGGCGGCTGTCCCGGAGTTGGGGAAAACATCACCTTCGGATTTCGGCGCGGTGAGATCGGCGGGAAAAGCCGTACCGCGACGTGCTTTTCCCGCCGATCCGATAGGGGCCCTAAACCTGTTCCCGATACCGAATCCGGTGCCGATTTCCCGTGTGGACGCCGTCGTTCGTCGGCGGCGTCCGTCCTCACGACGACGCGGGTGCGGGCGTCCCGACCTTGATGCCGTCGAGCACCGTGTCGAAGACGGAGTCGGGTGGTGCGGCGGGGTCGTTGTCCAGGCCGACGAACACGACCGGGTAGCTGCGCTTGCCGTTCTCGGTCAGCGGCACGTCGATGACGACGTACTGGAACGTCGCCGCGCGCGGGGTGCCCGCCGTGTCGGCCGCCTTCTCCTCGACCTCGATGACGAGCAGGTGGGCGCCCTTGCCGTCGACCGAGGTCGGCTGGTCCTTGACCGTCGACGTGGTGCGGAAGTTCGCGTTGTCGACGACGTCGTGCTGCAGCTCCGACACCAGCGCGTCGAACGACTCGCCCTCGAACACGCCCAGGTTGATCTCCCCGAGGTAGCACGGGTCCGCGGTGCCGGGACTCGCCGTCTCGGACCCGGTGCACGGGGTCTCGTGGGAGACCTGGTGGATCTCGGGTTCACCCGCGGGCACGATCCAGTCCCGCATCACCGGCAGGGTGATGCCCGACCGGGGGTCGGTCACGGTCCCGTCGGTGCCCTGGGGCGGGGTCGGGGTCCCGGGTGAGGGCGAGGAGGTGGCGGTCGTGGGCCCGGTGCCCGTCGGCGCGGTGGCCGTGGGGCCGGACGCCTCCGGGTCGGGATCGCCGTCGTCGCCGCCGAGCAGGAAGACCAGGGCCGCGATGACGCCGCCGACGACCAGGAGGACGCCACCGGCGATGAGCGCGTTGCGGGTGCCGCGGCTGCGGGCGGGGCCCGGTCCGCTTCCCGGCCCGGACGCGGGTCCGCCCGGCGGAGGTGCCGGGGGGTAACCGCCGTAGGACTGGAAGGGCGGGCCGGATGCCGCCTGCGGGGGACCGGGGATGGCCGCGGACGAGGTCGGCGCCATGGCGGCGTCGGGCGGCGCGGGAACGCTCGGCCCCGCGTTCGGCCCGCCGCCGGGCGGCCCCGAGCCCGGGCCGAGGCCCGGTATGTGGCCTGCCCCCGGGTCCGCCGGCGCCGGAAGGCCCGGCTGCGCGTTCGGGCCGTCGCCCGGCCTCGCGCCCGGCGCCGCGTTCGGGCCCCAGGGCGGACCCCCGCTCCCGGGCGTGCCGGGGGCCGGTCCGGCCGCGGGGGGAGGCGTCACCTCGGGCGCGGGCGGTGTGGGCGGCGTGGGGGGCGCGGGCGGGGACGTGGTCGCGGGGCGGGTCGATTCGGTCCACCGCGAACCGTCCCACCATCGCTCCATCCCCGGTGTCGCCGGGTCGTCGTACCAACCGGGGGATATCGAGGAGGTCACCTGCGCACGGTACCCACCCCGACGCACCGCACGCGGCAACTGCCGTACGGCGCAGATGATTTGGTGCGATTTAGTCGGGATCATCCGGGCGATTCTGGGGAAGTCCCTCGCGCCCTTGGCCTCCCCGGGCCTCCCGGACGAGCCGCGTCCCGGCGCGTGTGGGTCGGCCGTCCCGGCCACGGCGCGGGATTGGCGACCCCGCGGCCGGGCATTCGCGATCTCATGGAGGAAAGCGCCTCAAATGGTGAAGAACGGCGTGACGAGTCGCGCAGCGAGCAGGCGGACCGGCGCTGGAACGAACTGCTGCAGGAAGTCCGCGTCGTCCAGACGGGGGCCCAGATCCTCTTCGGCTTCCTGCTCAGCGTCGCCTTCACCGCCCGCTTCGCCGCCCTGACCACGTTCGAGCGCGGCCTCTACATCGCGGCCGTGTGCTTCGGTGCCGCCGCGACCGGCACGCTCGTCGGCGTCGTGCTCCTGCACTTCGCGGTGTCGGGGCTGCGGCGCAAACCGAGCCTGGTCCGGCTGGCCCGCCGCCTCGTCCTGCTCGGGGTCGCCCTGCTCGCCGTGACCGTCGCGTGCGTGCTCCTGCTGTTGCTGCTCGTCGTCACCGGCGGCTCCGTCGCGTGGATCACGGTGAGCGTCGTGCTGGCGTGGTTCGCCGTGTGCTGGGTCGTACTGCCGGTGTCGCTGCGCCTCCGCGTGGACCGCGAACGCACGCGGCCCGGGGACGCCGACGCCTGACCGCGGCCCTCGCCGCGGAGTGCGGGAAGCCCGTGCGCGAGGTCACGCCTCGGGGATCTGAATGCCTATCAGGCACGTGTCGTCGCGTACGTTCGGCGTTCCCAGGTGCCGCATCACGTGGTCGACACACGCGTCCAACCCGTCCCGGCAGTTCTCCCGGACCGTCCCCACCAGGCGCGACAGCCCCCGGCCCAGGTCTCCGCCCCGGTGCTCGATCAGGCCGTCGGTGTACATCAGCACCATGTCGCCCGGTGCCAGGTCGACGACCCCCGAGCCGTACGCCGCGTCGGAGGAGGCGCCCAGGACCATGCCGAACGGCGGTTGCAGCACCCTCGGCCGCCCGTCGCGGATGTGCAGGGGCGGGAGGTGGCCGGCCTGCGCCCACGTGAGCGTCCGCGTCGCGGGGTTCAGCAGCGCGCACACCGCCGTCGCGATGTACTCGGAACGCTGGTGGCACACCATGTGGTTCAGCCACGTCAGGATCTGCGCGGGCTCGGCGCCCGTGTACGCCATACCGCGCAGCGCGTGCCGCACGGTCGTCATCCCGGCCGCGGCCGGCAGGCCGTGCCCCGATACGTCGCCGATCGCGATGAGGGTGCGCCCGTCCGGCAGCGGCACCGCGTCGTACCAGTCGCCGCCGACCCGCGCGATCCGCTCCGCCGGCACATAGTGCGCCGCGAAGCGCAGTTCCGCCGAGTCCGCGACATCCGGCGTGTGCACGATGGCCCGCTGGAGGAAGGTGACGGCCTCCTGCTGCGCCGCCGTACGCCCGCGCTCCTCGTCCAATTGGTCGCGCGCCTGGGCGAGCGCTTCCTGGGCCCGCCGCCACGCGGTGACGTCCTGGAGGACGCCGCGCAGCGCGATGACCTCCTCGCCGTCCGGATCGCACACGGCCTCGGCGGCGGCCCGCACCGTGCACGGCAGGCCGTCCGCGCGACGCACCCGGAACTCGAGCGTCTGCGGCCGGTGTCCGGTCACCAGTTCCTGCAACACCGCGGTGGCCGCCGACAGGTCCTCCGGGTCGATGACCTCGGCCACCGCGTCCGCGCTCGGCGGGCCCGGCTCCGCGGGGAGCCCCA